>RKRP01000174.1 GCA_007571315.1 Gammaproteobacteria bacterium | reverse complement strand
CCGAGCCAAGGATGGTGCCTCCCGCAAAGGGGGAAACAGAAAGACACCCAAGGACCGGCGCAAAACAAACCGCGCAGGATACATGGCATTGACTGATGGGAGGAGCGGTCTAATCGCTGGCCTCGGCGGAGGAACGAAGGAACTCGCGCACGCGGTCCATATAAGGCGCGCGGTCCTTGCTGTGAAAAATGGCGCTTGCCATGCGCACCGGATCGCCGAAAAAGTAGGTTTCGTATTGCACCTGCCGCGCCGCAAAGGCCGAAAGCGCCGTGTCCCAGGCCAAGCGGTACAGCGGTATGCGGTCCTTGGCTTCCAGCCGGGCCGACTGGTAATAGCGATGCACTTCCTCATTCAAGGGGCCCTCAAGATCGGCTTGCGTGGGCATGGCCACGAGGCCGCTGGCGCCCAGCAGGCGCACAATTTCGATCATGCGCGGATAAAGCCGCGGGTAGAGGTTGCGCGCGGCGTCCAGCGGATCGAAAGCCGGCGTCATCATGCCGTGCTCGTTGAGTTGGGCGTCAGCCTCGGCGGCGCGCCGAAACGCCTTCATGGTTTCCAGGTTGACCCAGATTTCGGCCACCTTTTCCTGCACATGCTGAAAAATCTCGATGCCCACCGCGTCGATCATCAGGGAAACAAGGCCCAGCAGGTATTCGGTTTTGGCGATGTTCTTGCAGATCACCTGGTGGGACATGTGGGCTACCGCCGAGGTGGCGGCATAGGCCTCGTTGCAAGCCTTCACGTCGCGGTACAGAAACACGTTTTCCCACGGCACGAACACATCGTCGAAAACCACCAGGGCATCCATTTCCTCAAACCGGGACCCCAGCGGATGGTCGAAGCGATTGCGCCCGTAATCCACCGATTCGCGGCAAATGAACTTAAGTCCCGGCGTGGCGTTGGGCAGGCAGAAGGCGAAGGAATACGGCGCGTCCTCTTCGGGATTCTTCAAAAGCGTGGAAGGAAACACCATGATGGAATCGGAAATGGGCAGAGTGGCCAGCATGCGGGCGCCCTTGATGACCAGACCTGCATCGGTCTCTTTCTTCACGCGCGCCGCCAGGAACGGGTCGGCCTGTTTGGCGGCGCTTGCGGCGCGGTTAATTTGCGGGTTGATCAGCGTGTGCGTAAGCGCCAGGTCGCGCTCGCGCAGGTCCCGGTGGCAGGCGCGGGCGTTAGCGCCTCCCCCGGCGTGCGCCGAGTCCAGCCAGCCGGCGGCCGCGGCGTAGGCGCTCATGGCGCGGTTCAGGTAGCTGGGGTCGCGCCCCGCCATGCCGAAGCTGAAATCCGCCAGCCGGTGCATGGCGCTGCCCACCCGGGCCAGGTCCTCCGCCGTTTCCGGGATCATGAAGCTCATGCCCGCCGGCTCGCCGGTTTCGGGGGACGGGAAAAGCAGTTGGCCGGGTTCCTCGTGCTGCAGATCGTAGCGCGCCGCCAAGCTCCGCACCCCGCCGGCCAAGCCTTCTTCGGCGGTGATGTCCAGAACCTTGCGCCCCCGGTGCCACAGTTCCATGGGCGCTTCCCTAAGCGCCTGCATCAGTTGAGCTCCCGTTCTCGCTGCCATGATAAAAACACTCTGCCGCCGGCATCAAATCCTGCCAGCGATTCTAGCCGCATATTTCACGGGGCCGCGCGTCCCCGCCCTTTGCCTGCCCCCTCCTCGTGGGAGACGCATGAAGTCATCCTGACGCTCGGCTGGAGCATCCTGTCCCAGACGCTCCCATGAGGAGGGGGCAGGCAAAGGGCTTTAGCTTATTACCTAAGTGAGGCTCTTGGGTGAGCGCGATTTTCCTGTCCCTCCTCACGCCGGGGCGGAGGGTTCGCAGACGCAGTAGCCAGGCGGAATCGAAGCGCCTCCCGGCATTTGCGGCGGGCATAATGCAGGAATGAATACTCACCCAAGCCTTAAGAAAGACATCGAAGCGGTCCTTGAGCAGCTCCAGCGCAACTGGAACCGCATGGACCTCAAGGCCATGGCCGACTTGTGGGACGCCTCGGACCCCGAACCCTTCTATCTGCCCGAGGAAGTGGAGAAACCCCTGCGCGATTGGGATGCGATCCGCGCCTACTGGGACAAGACCATGGCGTCTATTCCGCGCCTGAAAATGCGCATCTGGGACATCCAGGCCGCGCTGGCGGGCGAAAACCTGGCATGGGTTTCCTACCAGTTTCACTGGGACGCCGTGGCCGAGGGCTACGCCAAGCCAGTGGGCGCCGACAATCGCGCCGTGGCGCTGTTTCGCAAACTCCCCGAAGGCTGGCGAATCTGCCGCTACGCCGAAGCGCCCCTGGCCCCCATCCTCTACATGCGCAAACTCTACGAGAACTCCGTCGATAAAGACTTCTTCTGATTAACCGCCCGGGCGATGCCGCTCAGAGCAGCGCGAACCAAGCCGCCATCGCCCGGACCTTCCTCCGCGCATGCTTCAAGATAGAGGCGGGCATCTGCCCCGGTCCGCAAGTGCTCGGCAACCTCCAATTTCGTAAATTTTTGTGTCATGTCCGTCTCCCGCGGTGACGCTTCCGGGTGCCCGGCGCAGGCAGGCATCTGAAACGATCAGACAACAGCGGATGTGGCATCCTTGCCGTCGAATGGCCTGTGCCTGTTCTTCAGCCGAACGAGATTCTCTTCGTATCGAAGCAGATAGAGATAGTTGTCGTATGCCCGGCTTGGCAAAAGCGCCCCTGCTTCCCACCGGCCAAGGGAAGCCTCGCCGATTCGCGTAACGGATGCGAAATCTGCCCGCGATAGCCTGTATTGCTCGCGCAAATTTCTTATTTCCTCGGGTGTCATCACGCCCAGATGGCGGCATACGGCAATATGCCGCGCCTTCACCGCATCGCGCCCGGTAAATTCAAACTGGCAATCATGACAGCGAAATACCCGCACGCGCGTTTTGAGGACGACAGAAGCTCCCTCTGTGCCGTATGGGAATTCCTCCACCTCCATTCGAGCGGCCAGGCGACGGCTGGCGCAAACCGCGCAGGTCATACCCGGTTCACGAGCATTGGCGGTCATGGCGTATCTCCTCTTTTGCGTGGCCACGTATTCACGTCCATCTTCGACCAATGAAAACTGCGTCCAATAATCACGCCAGCGCCCAGTTGCACCTTGATGTAAAGAGGACGCTCTTGCCCGCTAATATCAACCAGCATGACGAACCCATACGCGCCCGGTTTGTCGCGCATTTCAACAACCTCAATGGGATGCCCTTCTTCCAGGCGATCGGCAATGAAGCTCCAGGCCTCGGAATCCCGCCCCCTCCGGCGGGCAGGCGATCGGCAATGAAGCTCCAGGCCTCGGAATCCGTAAACGCCATGCCGGTGACAGTGCTGCGAACTGTCCAAGGCTGCCACTCATGAGGGAAACGCAGGCGCCGCGCGCCCGGCCTTCGCGCAAGAGCCGCAAGCTCGCGTCTATGCGCCTCGGGATCAACATTGAGCACTTCTATGGCACTGCATGAATCATATGATACAAACGAATCGCCGCGAAACAAGCCATCGCAATCGACGATTCAATCAAGCCATTCTCCTTCTCCATTATGGAACACCGAGGCCGTCTTGCAACTTTGGCAGCAAGCCTGACGGACTCATACCGGTTCGTCCACCTCAAAATTCACTGAAAAAATAGTCTTTCCTTCAGGCCCTGTCCGCATTCATAAACGCGAAGAGTTTTTCTGCTTTAACACGGGCGGCCGATTTGCGACAACCCGCAACGAAAGGCCGTGTTTCTTCTCTTGGGAAGCGCATCGCCATGGATGCCCTGAAACTTGAGCATTTGTGGGTTGTCTATCCGGGAGAGCGCGAGTATCCGCTAACCGGCCGGATCACCGCGCTTCCCTTAAGGAAAATCCACCAACTCGAACTCATCCCTTGAACGAGCCGCGAAGCAGGGGAGGGAGCAAGCCGCAGGGCCGGCGCAGCAGGCGGGGTTAGCCCAGCAGCAAATAGGCGATGGTGGAGATGATGAATGCGCCGAGCAGGTTGAGGATCAGACCCTCGCGGGCCATCTGCGGAACGGTCAAACGCCCGGAACTGAACACCACGGCGTTGGGTCCGGTAGCCACCGGCAGCATGAATGCGAAGCTGGCGCTGATGGCCGCAGGAACCATAATCAATCGCGGGGCGACTCCGGCGGCAATGGCGGCGGCGGCCAGGATTGGCATCAGCAGCGAAGTGGTGGCGGTGTTGCTGGTGATTTCGGTGAGGAAGGTAACCGCCAGGCAAATAAGCAGGATCAGCAACCAAGACGGCCAGCCGGCATAGGAAGCCAGCGCTTCGCCGATACGCGCGCTCAAGCCGGTGCTGGCGAAAGCGCCGGCCAGGCAAATGCCGCCGGCAAACAGCAGCAGTATGCCCCAGGGGATGCTGGCGGCTGTTTTCCAGTCCAGCAGGCGCCCGCCGGATCCGTTCGGCACCAGGAACATCGCCGCCACGGCCAGCAAGGCCACGCTGCCGTCGTTTGCCTGAGGCAGGTCCAGCGCTCCGGACCATCCGCCGAAGGGTTCGCGCCGGGTTACCCACAGCAGCGCGGTAACTGCGAACACTGCGAGCGTGCGCACCTCCTCCCTGCGCCACGCGCCCGCGGCCGGCAGGGAAACCGGCGCGCTGAGCTTCAGTCCGCGCGTAAGCCAAAAGCCCGCCAACGGGAGCATCAGCAGCACAACGGGCAGGGCCCATTGCATCCACTGCGTGAATCCCACCTCCATGCCTGTGCTGTCCTGATAGACGCGCATGAAGATCAGGTTGGGCGGGGTGCCCACGGGCGTTCCCGTGCCGCCGATGCTGGCGGCGTAGCACATGCCCAGCAGCAGGGGCAGCGCCAGGCGCTTGTCCTCGCAGCCCTGTATGACGGCAACAGCGATGGGCAGCAGCATCAAGGCGGTGGCGGTATTGGATATCCACATGCTCAGCACGGCCGCGGCAGCCATGAAGCCAAACACCAGCCGCCGTCCGTTTCCCGCTCCAAACAGGTTAATCATGCCGAGCGCGATGCGCCGGTGGGCGCCGCTTTTCTCCATGGCCGTGGACAGCATGAATCCCCCCATCAGCAGCAGAATGAGCGGATCGCCCACGGCGCGCGCGGCCTGCTCCGGCGTAATTGCGCCAACCAGCGGAAGCAGCGCGATCGGAATGAGCGCAGTTACCGGAATGGGCACGGCTTCCGTAACCCACCACAGCGCGCACAAGGTGGTTGCGGCCACCGTCCAGGCCACCGCCGGGCCGGCATCCCGCGTTAGCAGGCCCGCCGCCAGAGCCGCCAGCGGCCCTGCGATGCGCATGACGGACTTCAACAAACTTGGCCTCCCGGCGTCTGTTCACCGGCGCCATCAGCCCGCATATCCATTATTGAGCCGGGCAAGACTTTAGTTTCCCCATATCATTCAGTGTCTTAACTCAGGTTAGACACCTTGCCCATGACTGGCGGATGATAACCCACAACAAGAAGCTGCATACAGTTTTAGCCTTCTCCAATGAGACGTGAGCCTGAACGGGGGATGTAAATCCAACGACTTATGAGCCTGCAGGCGTGCGTTTGGGATCATCGGAGGATGATCGTAACGCTACACGCCGAACGGGTTCGCGCCTTTGTTCAAGGCAGCGAGTATGATTAGGAAATCAGACGCGATCTTGAATAATCCCGTTTCTCGCTTGCTTCTGACGGGAGGTAGAAAATGAACGACGATCGCATATCTGCCGGGCTTGCTCTTTTGGCGTTGCTGTTTCCCTTGCAGGCAATGTCGGAAACACCGAAAAGCGCTGCCGCATCCGAGCCGACTCTGCTGGCGCGCACGCAGCAGTCCAAAATTTCCGAGAGTGGGGCGACTCGAAATGCGGACGCCGTGAGCGAGACCGCCGCGGACGAGGGGTCGGTCGAGGAGGATTCCGCGCCGAAGCAGGTTGAAGAACCCGCGGCGCTGGGCACCCAGACGGTCACCGGCTCCCGACTCGCCATAGGCGACCCTACGGCGCGCGTCTATAGCCTTACGGCGGAAGACATTGCCCGGCGCGGCGTGTCGAGCGTAGAGGAGTTGATGCGCACCCTGCCTTGGACCTATCCGTCGATCACGCAGCAAACAAGCGCGGTGGACAGCAGCGCTCTCGCTCCGAGCGATGTGGACAAGAACCCGAGAAATGTGGACAACCCCTTGAGCGGGGTTATCCTCTTTGGAGTCATAACAGGCTTTGGCACTTCGACGGCCAACTTGCGCGCCCTGGGTTCGGGCAACACCCTGGTGCTCTTGAACGGGCGGCGCATTGCCGGTCGCGCCGGGGATGAGGAGGATTTTGTCAATCTGCTGAATGTGCCTCTTTCGGCCATTGAACGGGTTGACATTCAACTGGATGGCGGCTCGGCGGTGTACGGCGCCGATGCCATTGGAGGTGTAGTCAACTTCATTACCAGGAAGAACTACACCGGAGCCTCCGTTACCCTTCGCAACGACTTCAGCTCCACCGACGCTGACAGAAGAAAGGTCGGCCTTCAGGGTGGTTTCGGCTGGGGCATCGGCCAGATTACAGGAACTTTGCAGCGAGTCGATCAAAAGCCCATTGTCAATGCCAAGACCGGCTGGACCACCAATGATCATCGCAGCTTGTTCGGCCCGGAATTCGACGACCGCGACACCACCAGGGGGCAGCCGGGCGTGCTGCGGAAGCTTTGCACATTCTCCTGGGGGCAATACCCTTGCGGCAACCGGCTTCAGCTTTCTGCCGGGCACAGCGGCGAGGGGGCGACCGAAGACGACTTCAGCACCGACATCATCCCGGTCGATTATGTGCCGCCCGAGAATGGAGAGGATGCCAGCAATACTTCGCTCACTCTGTTTGCCGAACACTTCTTCTCCGACGATTTTCGGGTTTTCGCGGATTTTCTGTATTCCGAGCATGAGGCCTACCAGGAATATCGAACCCAGTTGGCCGGCTACATCGTGCCGGCAAGCAATGCGTTCAATCCGTTCGGTCAGGATGTGGAGGTGAACTATTTGCCGACCGCCGAGGTGAATGCCGGCGCGTTGCCCGGCGCCTACCATGAATCCAGAAACGAACAGCGCAACGTTAACGCCGGGGCAATCTGGAATCTTGCGGACAACCATCAGTTGGAATTTCAGGCGGCGCGCTCCACCTCGGAGAACTTCGGCTGGCAGGTTGCCTTTGTGCAACCCCGCTTCCTGCCCGATTTCGATCCGGCGAAGGAACGGGTACTGGAACTGCTTGCCAGCCCGGACCCTGCCGTGGCGATCAACCTGTTCGGCGACGGATCGATGCAAAGTCCTGAACTGGCGGGACTGGTCTCGCCCTGGATAGGGCCGCACAGAGGCATCACCGAGACGGACACTTACGAGTTGCTGCTGCGCGGACAGCTGTTTGAGTTGTGGGGAGGGGGTTCGGCTAGCTACGCGGCGGGCGTGCAAATCCGCGAGAAACGCATACGCCTGGAGCAGGAAGACTACTCGGATGAGTCGCCGGGCACTGTAACCAAGGGGCTGGAAGTGTTGCTCGGCCTGGAGAATCCTGGGCAGGATCTCACGGCGTTTTTTACCGAACTCTCTTTTCCCATCGTTGGCTCCGGCAACGCTCGTCCGGGTTTTCACTCGCTGGTGCTGAACCTGCAGGCGCGCCATGACCGCTACGAGGCCTCTGGCGCCTTTGGCGGCCTTACCCGATACCGTGACGAGAACCGCAGATGGGCGTTCTCGGGCGAGCCCAACATCATTACTGTTACGCATACTCACACCAGCCCGCGGATAGGCTTGCGCTATGAGCCCACCGAAGGCTTGGCGTTTCGGGCCGCCTGGTCGGAATCGTTTCGCCCGCCGGTGTTCAGCGATACATTTCACCTGTGGGAGACTCGCGAGGACACCGTTTATGTGCAAGACCCCTATGATGTTCCCGGGGGCCCCTTTTGCCTTCCGTTTGGTTGCCAGGTTCGCAGGGTAAATGTTTATAGCGTCGGCGACGACATAAACCCTGAGACTTCCGACAACTATTCTTTCAGTTTCGACTGGACGCCCGCCGCTCTGCCGGGCTTGCTGTGGTCCGTGCATTGGTCAAAGGTCGATTTCACGGACAAGATCGAGTATTCCTACAACCTGCTTTTCAGAGATCCGGAAGTCGCTTTCAGACTTCCCGAGATTGTGGAGCGCGACGCGGACGGAAACGCAATCAGGGTATTCGCCAGGCAAATCAACCTCTCCGAAAAAGTCAGTGAAATCCTCACTACCGAACTGGAGTACAGCTTCAACAGTGCCTGGGGCGCCTTCACGCCGAGGATCAGCTACACGCGGGTGCTTGACGAGTATTTCAAGATACTGCCGGGGTCGGAGCCGGTTGACCGCGTAGGCACCACTTGGGGCAGCAACGAGTACGGGCTGGTGGCTTCGCTGGAATGGTCGTTGGGCAAGTATGCTGCGGATCTGTTCGTGCGCTACACGCCCGGCTACGAGAATGATCGCACCGGTACCTGCACAGCGGTGATTGGCCGCTGCGAACGGCTATACGCCCCTCGGCCGTCGATGCAGGTTGACTCGCATGTAACCGTTGATCTGACCGCGAGCTATCGCTTCGACAACGGGCTGAGATTGCGCGGCGGCGGGCGCAACGTGCTGGATGCTGACCCGCCCGCCACCCCATGGGGAGGCCGGCCTTACGACCTCACTCGTTACGACGCGCGCGGCCAAGTGCTGTTCGTGGAGCTTAACTGGGATATCTAGCCGGACCCGCTCTGGTTTGAGACAACGGAACGCGGACTGTTATCTATTGGGATGTCCTGCATCTGTAGCCCGCATATTTCACCAAGGGCCGTGATGATCGCGCAATGGAGATCAATGGCAGCGGCATTTCGCATACGCATGAAGAATTCTGTCCATCCCGGCGGGTTCGTGAAGGCGGTGGAAGAGGCAGTCACTGTGCTTGGTGTCACGCGGCCGGCGCTCGGCCGTTCTGAACTGAACGCTTGCCTTCCCCCTCAAAACGCTAGCCCGAGGCGAAAGCGGCGCGGCATAGATCAAGCAGGAAATTGGGCCAGATTCCCAAAACCAGCAGCGCCAGGCCGTTAGCGCTCAAAAGCAAAGTCGTGGTCCAGCCCGGCGTGAGCCGACCTTCCTCCTCGGGCGCTTCCATAAACATCAGCCGAACGATGCGGAGATAGTAATAGGCCGCCACCACCGCAAACACCACCGCCACCACCGCGAGGACCGTCATGCCCTGCTCGATCAGCGCCATCAGGATCTGCCACTTGGCCAGGAAACCGGCCAGCGGCGGCAGGCCAATCATGCTCAGCATAATCAGCAGCATAATCAGCGCAAGGCCCGGATGCCGGCGGTAAAGGCCGCGCAGGCTGTCCAGCGGCGCATTCTGCCGCTGAAGCGCGATGATTACGCCAAACGCTCCGGCCACCATCAGGGTATAGACAAGCGTGTAAAAAAGGGCCGCGGCCAGTCCTTCGCCGCTGCCCGCCGCCACCCCCAGAAGCAGGAAGCCCACATGCCCGATCGCCGCCCAGGCAAACAGCCGGGCGGCATGAGTCTGGGCTATGGCGACGATGGAGCCCATGGCCAGCGAGGCCGCGGCCATCACGATCAGCAGCGGGTTCCATTGCTCCTGCGCAACCGGAAGCCCGGTTACCATCAACCGCACGATCAATGCGAAGTAGGCCAGCTTGGGCACCGTTGCGAGAATCACCGCCACCCCCAGAGGCGGCCCCTGATAGGCATCGGGAACCCATTGATGAAAAGGCGCGGCGCCCAGCTTGAAGGCCACCCCGGCGAGAACCAGAGCCGCGGCCACATACGAGCCGGCCCCGGCGCTGCCTTGCGCGGCCACCTCATCAAGCAGCAGCGATCCGGAAAGGCCGTAGAGCAGCGAGATGCCGTACAGCATCGCCCCGGAACCGATCGCCCCCAAAACGAAATACTTCATGGCCGCTTCCGCCGCTTGCGCGCAGTGGCGCTGCAGCGCCACCAGGGTATATAGCGCCAGCGCCAGCAGTTCCAGCCCCAGATACAGCGTTAGCAGGCTGCCGGCCGAAGCGGTTACGAACACTCCCAGCAGCGCGAACATTCCCAAAAGGTAGTACTCGCCGCGCAAGGCGCCCGCGGCCTTCAAATCGCGCGGCGCGTAGGCGAAGGCCAGGCCCGTCAGGAGCGTCCCGGACAGCTTCAGAATCCGGGCCAGGCCGTCCATCGCAAAGGAGCCCCCGAACATCTCGCCGTTGGGCGCCTTGATAGCGGCCCAGGCCACCAGCGCCAGCCCGGCCAGACTCACGGCGCGCGTTACCGCTTGCTTGCGGCTGCCGGCCGCCAGGTCCACGAGCAGTGCCACAGGCACAAGCGCCGCCAGCGCAAGCTCGGCGCGCATAGGCGCCCAGAAAGCAAGGTCAATCACAAGGCGCCCGCCTTGCCGGCCATAACCTGCCGCGCCAGGGCATCCAGAGACGGCTCCATCAGTTCAACCAGCGGGCCGGGATAAAGGCCCAGCGCCACCACCAGCAGCGCCAGCCCGCCCAGCGCAATCGCCTCCCTGACATCCAGGTCCGCAAGCGCGGCGACCTTTTCGTTGGCCACCTCGCCAAACAGCACGCGCTTGATCATGTACAGGCTGTAGGCGGCGCCCAGCACCAAAATCGTCCCCGCGCCCAGGGCCACCAGAGGCTCGGCGCGGAAGGAGGCGAGGATAACCAAAAACTCCCCCACGAACCCGGAAGTGCCGGGCAGCCCGGCGTTGGCCAGCGCAAACAGCGCCAGCAGCACGGCGAACACCGGCATGGTGTTGGCCACCCCTCCAAAATCGCTTATGCGGCGCGTATGCGCACGGTCGTAGAGCACGCCCACGCACATAAACAGCGCGGCTGAAATAAAGCCGTGAGAGATCATTTGCACCATGCCGCCACCCATCCCCAGGGTCAGCAGCGCGGCGCCCTCCGCGCTGGCGCGGGACAGGGGAATGAACATGCCGAGAGTCGCGAAACCCATGTGGGCCACCGAGGAATACGCAATCAGCTTCTTGAGGTCGCGCTGGGCCAGCGCGACAACGGCGATATACACGATCGCCACCAGCGACAGGCCCACGATCAGCGGCGCGAACTGCGCGGCGGCATCCGGAGTAACCGGCAGGCCGAAGCGCAGCAAGCCAAAGCCGCCCATCTTCAGCAGGATGGCCGCCAGAATGACCGAGCCGCCGGTGGGCGCCTCAACATGCGCGTCGGGCAGCCAGGTATGCACCGGCCACATGGGCACCTTGACCGCAAACGCGGCCAGGAAAGCGAAAAACAGCCACTGCTGCTCCGTTAGCGAAAGCGGCTGGGCGTGGAGGTCGGGAATGGCGTAACTGCCCGATTGCAAGTACAGATAAACCAGCGCGACCAGCATGAACACCGAACCCAGGAAGGTGAACAGAAAGAACTTCACCGTGGCGTAGATGCGGCGCTCGCCGCCCCACACGCCGATAATCAGGAACATCGGCGCCAGCATGAATTCCCAGAACACGTAAAACAGCAGGCTGTCCAGCGCGCAGAACACGCCAAGCATCAGGCCCTGCTGGACCAGCAGGGCGCCGTAATACAAACCCGCGCGCCGGTTAATGGCGCGCCAGCCGGCAACAACCGCCGCCGGCGTAAGCAGCAGAGTAAGCAGAATCAACGCCAGCGCGATGCCGTCCACGCCGAGGTAGTACTCAACGTTGAAGCGCTCGATCCAGGCGTTTCGTTCGACAAACTGGTACCCCGCGCCCGGCGCGAACGCGCGCCACAGCATTACGCCGGGAATCCACTGGAGCAGGGACACCGCCAGAGCGGCCCAGCGCGCCCCGGCGGCATTGCCCGCGAATAGGGCAATCAGCGCGCCGGCCAGCGCCGGCAGCCAAATAATGACGCTCAACAAACCAAAATCAGGCATCAGGCTAACCACTCACCATCAGGATGACCCAGGCGATCAGCAGGCAGATGGCGGTTACCATCGCAAACGCATAGTGATACAGAAGGCCCGTTTGCAGCCGCCGCATCGCTCTGGAACTCCAGCGAACGATCCGCCCCAGGCCATTCACCAGCAGCCCGTCAATGAACCGCGCGTCCGCCTGCTCCGCGGCGCCTCGCGCCAACCCCCGGGTGCCGGGAATCACTGCCCGCTCAACGAGCATGTCGAAGCCGTAGCCCAGCTTGAGGGCGCGCGCGGGCCAGCGCAGCGCAGGCGCCGCGAGCTCGCGCCATTGCGGGCGCCATTCGTACAGAGCCCAGGCCGCCGCGCCTCCCAGCGCGGCAAGCAGGAACACCGGCGAATACAGGCCATGAAGGAAGAACTCCGCAGTGCTCTCGCTCAGATTGGCGCCGCCGGGGCCGCCGCTCGGCAAATTGACGACGGAACCGGCGAAATAATCGCCCAGCACCACCGGAGCGAAAGTAAACCAGCCGATCAGCAGGGAGGGGACGGCGAGAAACAGCAACGGCGCCAGCATCCACGGTCCAACCGGCTCCAGCGGACTGCGCGGGCTGGCTTGCGGCTCGCCGCGCGGCTCGCCGTGAAACACCACCAGCAACAAGCGGGCCGTGTAAAAGGCGGTTGCCGCCACCCCCAGCAACAGGCACCAGCCGGCGTACGCGCCCAGCGCGCCATCGGCCCGGCTTACGGCGGCAATCAACGCATCCTTGGAAAAGAAGCCGGCGGTGCCGGGAATGCCGGCCAGCGCCAAGCCTCCGATCAGGGCCGTAGCGTAGGTAATCGGCATTCGCCGCCACAAGCCTCCCATGCGCCGGATGTCCTGCTGATGATGCAGGGCCACGATCACCGCGCCGGCCGCAAGGAACAGCAAAGCCTTGAAAAAGGCGTGAGTGAACAGGTGATAGATGGCCACCGAGTACGCCGACACGCCCGCCCCGGCCATCATGTAGCCCAATTGCGACAGCGTGGACCAGGCCACGATGCGCTTGATGTCCTGCTGAACGATGGCTACCAAGCCGGTCGCGAGCGCGGTGGTGGCGCCCGCGGCCAGCACCAGGGAAAGCGCCATCGCGCTGTGCTCGAACAAAGGCGACATGCGCGCCACCATGAAAACGCCCGCGGTGACCATGGTGGCCGCATGGATCAGCGCCGATATTGGCGTGGGGCCTTCCATGGAGTCCGGCAGCCAAATATGCAGGGGCATTTGCGCGGATTTGCCCATGGCGCCCACAAACAGCAGCACGCAGCCCAAATCCAGCGCTGGCCAGCTGATCCCCGGCCATACCGTGATTTCCCTGACGGCCAGCGTCCCGGCGCCGGCGAACACTTCGGCATAGTCCAGCGTGCCCGCCGCGCCGGCGATCAGCCCAATGCCCAGCAGCAGGCCCAGATCGCCAATCCGGTTGACCAGAAAGGCCTTGAGGCTGGCGAAATTCGCCGAAGGACGCTTGAACCAGAAGCCGATCAGCAGGTAGGAAGCCAGGCCCACCGCCTCCCAGCCCACAAATAGCTGCATGAAGTTGTCGGCCATAACCAGCAGCAGCATGGCGGAGGTGAAAAACGCGATGCATGCGAAGAACCTCGCGTATCCCGGGTCGTCGCGCATGTAGCGCACCGTATAAACATGCACGGCCAGCGACACCCAGGTGACCACGCACATCATCAGCGCGGAAAGCCGGTCGATCAGCAGCCCGAAACTCAAATGCAAACCGCCAATGCTGAGCCAATCAAACAGCTTCACCACCACGGGCGGGCCATTGAGCTGGTCCACCAGCGCCCATGTCGAAAGGACCGCTGAGGCCCCGACGGCGGCAATCGGCAGGCCATGCGCCAGCAGGCGCGGAAGCGCGCGGCAGCCCAGAGCCACCAGCAGCGCCGCGCACAGCGGGGCCAGCAGGATTGCCTCGTGCCTCATCCCTTGAGCAACTGGAACTCGTCCACGTTCACGCTGATCCGGTTGCGGAACAGCACCACCAGAATCGCCAGGCCGATCGCTGCTTCGGCCGCAGCCACGGTGAGGATGAAGAACACGAACACCTGCCCGGCCAGATCACCCAAAAACCAGGCGAAAGCCACAAAGTTGAAATTCACCGCCAGAAGCAGCAATTCCACGCACATCAGCAGCAAAATCACGCTGCGGCGGTTGATGAATATTCCGCAAACCGCGATCGCGAACAGCACCGCGCTCAAGGTCAGAAGGTGCGGCAGGCCAATCATTCGTCACGCTCGGCCGGCATTTTCACCAGCCGCACCCGGTCCTTGGCGCGCGCCGCAACCTGCTCCGAAACCTGCTGAACCCGCAAACCCTGGCGGCGGCGCAGCGTGAGCGTAATCGCCCCGACAATCGCCAGCAGCAGGATATAGCCGGCAATTTCAAAAGCGTACAGGTGCTCGGTATAGAGAAGCTCCCCCAGCGCCCGCGTGTTGCCTTCGGAAAAATACGGCGTTTGCGGCTGCGCCAGCAACTCCGCGTCCGAGCCGCGCAGCCACCACACCGACGCCAGTTGCGCCGCCAGCAGCAAACCCACCAGCACGCCAAACGGCGCATAGCGCGTTAGCCCCTCGCGCATCCGCTCCGCGTTGATGTCCAGCATCATTACCACGAACAGCAGCAGCACCATAACCGCGCCCACATAAACCAGCACCAGCGCCACAGCCAGGAATTCCGCGTGAAGAAGCAGCCATATGGCTGCCGAAATCACGAAGCACAGCACCAGAAACAGCACCGAATGAACCGGATTGCGCGCCAGGATAACGCCCAGCGCCGAGGCGATCAGCATGCCCGACCAGCCGGAAAAAAGAATAAACGGAAACAGATCAACAAGCGGCTGCATGGATTGCGGCTCAGCGGTAGGAGGCATCGGAACTGCGGTCGGCGGCGATTTGCTCCTCGTAGCGGTCGCCAATTTCCAGCAGCCGTTCCCTAGTCAGAATATTCTCGCCCCGGCGCTCCATGTGGTATTCGTGAATCCGGGTTTCCACAATGGCGTCCACCGGGCAGGCTTCCTCGCAAAAACCGCAATACACGCACTTGAACAGATCAATGTCGTAGCGGCTGGCGCGGCGCGTGCCGTCTTCGCGCAGCTCGGATTCAATGGTGATGGCCAAAGCCGGGCAAACCGCCTCGCACAGCTTGCAGGCAATGCAGCGCTCCTCGCCGTTGCTGTAGCGGCGCAAGGCATGCAGCCCGCGAAAACGAGGCGACTGCGGGGCCTTTTCCGCCGGATAGTTGAGGGTAATCTTGCGCCGGAAGAAATTGCGCAGCGTAACCCGCAGCCCCTTGAGCAATTCTCCGAGCAGAAAGGTGCGGAACACCGCCCGCATGCGGTCGCCGGCCCCGGGGCGAGTCGGCGGGACGCGGTTGGAGAAATCATTCATGCGAAGGGCCCGATTTGCAGCGTGAAAAACACCGCCTCCACCGAAATCCACACCAGCGTCACCGGGATGAAAACCTTCCAGCCCAGGCGCATGATCTGGTCGTAACGGTAGCGCGGAAAAGTGGCGCGCAGCCACAAGAACACGAAAAGGAACAAAAACGTTTTGGCGGCAAGCCAAAAAAGGCTGGGCGCCGCCAAAATCCCCACTACCGGCCAGCCTGGATCCACCAGCCCGTGGAAGGGCGAATCCCAGCCGCCCAGAAACAGCACCGCCGTGAGAGCGGCGATGAGAATCATGTTGGCGTACTCCGCCAAAAAGAACATGGCGAAAGTGGCGCCGCCGTATTCCACGTGAAAGCCCGCCACAATTTCCGACTCGCCTTCCGCCACGTCAAACGGAGCGCGATTGGTTTCCGCCACGCCGGAAATGAAATACACCAGAAACAGCGGCGCCAAAGGAAAGATGAACCATTGGGTTACACCGCCTGACTGGCGGGCAACGATCTCCCCCAGGTTCAGACTCCCGGCCGCCATCAGAACGCCCACCAGGGCGAATCCCATGGCGATTTCGTAGGCCACCATTTGCGCCGCCGAGCGCATGGCGCCCAGCAGCGCGTACTTGGAATTGCTGGCCCAGCCGGCCAGAATGATTCCGTATATGCCCAGCGAAGTCATCGACAGCAGGTACAGCAGCCCCGCATCCAGGTCGGCAATCGCAAAGCCGGGAAACACCGGAACCACCGCCCACGCGGCCAGCGCCGGAACCAGCGCCAGCACCGGCGCGGTCAGAAACAGCCAGCGGTTGGCCCGCCCGGGAATCACGATTTCCTTGACCAGCAGCTTGAGCACATCGGCGAAGGGCTGAAGCAGCCCCCGGAAACCCACGCGGTTAGGACCCTGCCTAAGCTGCATGAAGCCAATTACCTTGCGTTCCAGCCAGGTGGCGTAGGCCACGCACAAAATCACCACAATGGCGAGCGCGAGAATCGCCACCAGGCTGGCCACCGCCTCAACCGCCTCCGCGGGCAGAAAGGCCAGCCAGTTGCCGAGAATTTCCGTCATGCCCGCGGCTCAGGCCGCGGCTCAGGCTGCCGCGGCCTGCTGCAGCGGCAAGGAGCGGCGCACCAGCCCATCGACCGAATGCATCGGAAGTTGCAGCCCGGCAAAGCGCTCTTCCTCCGCCGCCTGCGAATCAACCGCAGAGCCGCCGCTGGAGGCTGGGCCGGCATCCGGGCGCGAGTCCGCCTGCCGCCGCAGATCGGCCAGCGCCTGATCCGGACTGGAATAACCGAATCCCTCCAGTTCCAGCCGGCCGGCCAGGGCTCTTAGAACCTTCCAGGCCGGCCGGGCCAGGCCCGGAGGCGGCGCCGCGGCGGCAAAGCTTTGCCAGTCCAGTTGCCCGTTCACGAAAGTTCCGGGCGTTTCGAGATAGGTTGCGGTAGGCAGGACAACATGCGCGTGCTGCCGCATCCAGTCCGAGGCCCAGGGATTCAGGGCGAGAATGAATTGGGCCTCGGCGAGCGCGTCTTCGGCGCCGGCGGCGCAATCGAATTCCGGCTCGGCGCCCATCAGAACCATGCCGCCAGGCGCCTGCCGCTGCATAAGCCCGGCGTCCATTCCCGGTGAAAAGGACGCATCGTTCGGAATATCGGCAAAGGGCAGCACGCCCGCCAGGCCGAGCCCCGCGGCGTTCCCTCCCTCGCTAACCCGGCCGCTGACGACCTCCGCAGGCAAATCGGCGGCAATTTCGAGCAACTCCGAACAGGCTGGATGACGCAGCGCAAGTCCGCCAAGCCACACGGCGCAACCTTGCCCGCTCAGGCTATCGGCGGCAGCGCGCGCCAGGGCATCCGCCCAGTCCCCGGGAGGCGCGGCAATGGCCTTTTCGATCGGATGCAGGTACTCCCGCTCGGCCAAATCCAAATAGCTGACCCGCGCGCCGGACAGCGCGGCCTTGCGGACGCGATGCGCCAGAATCGGCGCCTCGCCGCGCAAATCGCAGCCCACCATCAGCAGCGAATCCAGGGATTCCACTTCGGCGAAACGCATCCCCAGCCAGGGGGCGGGCGGCTCCTTCTGCTGGCCGCGAAAATCACGCCGCCTGAGCCGGTAATCAATGTTGGCGGAGCCCAGCGCATGCATCAGCTTCTTCAGCAGGTAGCCTTCCTCGCAGGTGGCGGAAGGCGAAACCAGCGCCCCCAGCGCCTGTCCCCCCTGCTCCTCCCTGAGTTGCGCGAGGCCGTCGGCAGCGGCCGCAAGCGCCTCCTCCCAGCCGGTTTCGACCAGCCGCCCGTTGCGCCGCACCAGCGGTTTTTCAAGCCGGTCTCCCACATACAGCCCTTCGCAACTGAAGCGGTCCCGGTCCGAAATCCAAGTCTCGTTCACCGCCTCGTTCTCGCGCGGAACAATGCGCCGCACCCGGCCGCGCAACACGTGCGCGTACAGCGCCGAGCCTACGCAGTCATGCGGGGCCACCGTGGGATGGGCGGTCATTTCCCAGGCGCGCGCCGTAAAGCGATAGGGCTTGTTGTTCAGCGCGCCTACGGGACACACGTCGATCACGTTGCCCGACAGTTCATGCCGCAACGACCGCTTGACCCAGGTGGTGATTTCCATATGCTCGCTGCGGCCGGTAGCGCCCAGTTCCTGAACCCCCGCGATTTCCTCGCCAAAGCGAACACAGCGCGTGCAGTGAATGCAACGGGTCATGTCGGTGGAAACCAGCGGCCCCAGGTCGGGGTCCGGCACCGCGCGCTTGCCTTCGGAGAACCGCGAGATGTCGCGCCCAAAGCCCATGGCCAGGTCCTGCAACTCGCACTCTCCGCCCTGATCGCACACGGGGCAGTCCAAGGGATGATTAATCAGCAGAAATTCCATGGTGGCGCGCTGCGCGGAAATGGCCCGCTGCGAATGGGTGCGCACGCTCATGCCTTCGGCAACCGGCGTGGCGCAGGCCGGCAGGGGTTTGGGCGCGCCTTCCACATCCACCAGGCACATTCGGCAATTGGCCGCCACACTCAGCTTGGGGTGGTAGCAAAAGCGCGGAACGTAGATTCCTTCCCGGTCGGTGGCCGCAATCAGCATTTCGCCGGCTGCGCCTTCCAGTTCGCGGCCATCCACTGTAAAGCGCACGCTGTTGTCAGGCATGGGCAACCTCGCGCCGGGCAACGGACGAGCGAATCCTGGCTTCAAATTCGGGGCGGAAATGCTTGAGGAAGCTTTGCACCGGCCAGGCCGCGGCATCGCCCAGCGCGCAAATCGTATGCCCTTCAATGTTGTTGGCCACGCTCAGCAGCAGGTCGAGATCAGCCACGCCAGCGCGGCCTTCCAGCATCCGGGTGAGCATGCGGTAGAGCCATCCTGTGCCTTCCCGGCATGGCGTGCACTGCCCGCAGGACTCGGCGTAATAAAAGCGCGCAATGCGGCGCAGAACGCTCACCATGCAGGTTGTCTCGTCCATCACGATCACGGCCCCGGTGCCCAAAGAGGAGCCGGCCTGGGCCAGCGAGTCGTAATCCATGGCGCATTCACGGATGATTTCCGCCGGCAGCACCGGAACCGATGAGCCTCCCGGTATCACAGCCTTCAGCTGGCGGCCCTTCCACACCCCGCCAGCGTGCTCCAGCAAATCGTTGAAGGAAACGCCCAGCGGCGCCTCGTAGTTTCCGGGACGCTCCACATGCCCCGAAACCGAATAGATCATGGTTCCGGCCGAGTTGGGAGAGCCGAGCGCCTTGAACCACTCCGCGCCGTTTTGCAGAATGGACGGCACGCAGGCCAGCGTTTGCGTATTGTTGACGGTGGTCGGGCGTCCGTACAAACCGCTCTGGGCCGGAAAAGGAGGCTTGAACCGAGGCTTGCCGGGCTTGCCTTCCAGAGATTCCAGAAGGCCGGTTTCCTCGCCGCAAATATAGGCGCCCGCGCCCACAAAGGGGTGCAATTCAAAATCGACCCTGGCGCGCCCCAGTCCGCGGCCTATCAGACCCGCGGCGGAGGCCTCATCCAGCGCCGCCAGGAACCGGGGAACCGGCTCGTCCAGAAACTCCCCGCGAATGTAGTTGTAGCCCACCGTGGCGCCCATGGCGTAGGCCGCCAGCGCCATGCCTTCAATCAGCGCATGCGGGTTGTAGCGCAGGATGTCGCGGTCGTGGCAAGTGCCCGGCTCGCTTTCGTCGGAATTGCACACCAGATAGCTGGGCTGCTTGCAGCCGGCGGGCATGAAACTCCATTTCAAACCTGTTGGAAAGCCGGCGCCGCCGCGGCCGCGCAGGCCCGAGGCCTTGACCGTGTCCAGTATCTTCGCCGCCTTCAGTTTTCCCGACAGCGCCCGCTTCCATACGCGGTAGCCGCCCCTCTTGCTATACGACTCCAGCCGCCACGGCTGCTCCGCGCCGGGCGGCGGCATGCACACATTCACCAGCGGCATGCTCATCGCTGCAATTCCCCGATAATGCGGTCGGCATCTTCCGCGCTGACATGTTCGTAGTACCTGTGATCGACCATCATCATGGGCGCGCCCGCGCAGGCCGCCAGGCATTCCTCCTCCTTCTTGAGGTAGATGCGCCCGTTCGCGGTGCTCTCGCCCACGCCTATGCTCAAGCGCTTTTCCAAGTGCGCGAGCAGTTCCTCGCCGCCGCGCAGCCAGCAGGAAATATTGGTGCACACCGACACGCAGTGACGGCCTACAGGACGAACCTCGAACATCGAATAGAAGGTAGCCACCTCATAGACCTGAATCGGCGGCATATCGAGCGCCTCCGCAACCGCGTCCATCAACGGCACGGAAAGCCAGCCGCCGTTTTCACTTTGGGCCAGACGCAGGGCATCCAGCACTGCGGAGCGCTGGCGCCCGGCAGGAAAGCGCGCCGCCGATGCCCGAATGGCGGAAAGCGCGGCGCTGGAAAGCGGGGTTTTGTCGCTCATCAGCCCGTTAGCGGTCGATCTCGCCAAACACAATATCCATGGTGCCAATGGTGGCCACCACGTCGGCGAGCATGTGGCCGCGCACCATCTCGTCCATGGCCGCCAGGTGCGCGAAGCCCGGCGCCCGAATCTTTACGCGGAACGGCTTGTTGGCGCCATCGGACACCAGGTAAACGCCGAACTCGCCCTTGGGATGCTCCACCGCCGCATAGGCTTCGCCCTCCGGCACGCAGTAGCCTTCGGTGAAAAGTTTGAAATGATGGATGAGCGATTCCATCTTTTCCTTCATTTCGGCGCGGCGGGGCGGCGCCAGCTTGTAGTCGTCGAGCATCACCGGTCCGGGATTGGCCCGCAGCCAGTCCACGCACTGGCGGATAATCCGGTTGGACTGGCGCAGCTCCTCCATGCGCACCAGATAGCGGTCGTAGCAATCGCCGTTAACCCCCACCGGAATGTCGAAATCCATGTTGGCGTAAGCCGCGTACGGCTGCTTTTTGCGCAGGTCCCACTCCACGCCCGAACCGCGCAGCATGGGCCCCGTGAAACCCAGGTTGATGGCCCGCTCAGGCGGCACCACCGCAATGCCCACGGTGCGCTGCTTCCAGATGCGGTTGTCGGTAAGCAAGGTTTCGTATTCGTCCACACGGGCGGGAAAGCGCTGCGTGAAATGCTCGATGAAGTCGAGCAGCGAGCCGTCCCGGCCTTCGTCCATGGCCGCGTCGCGGTCGCCTTTGCGCTCGGCGCGCGCCAGATGCGTGGGCATGGAATCGGGCAGGTCCCGGTAAACGCCGCCGGGCCTGTAGTAGGTGGCGTGCATGCGGGTCCCGGAAACCGCCTCGTAGCAGTCCATCAGGTTTTCGCGCTCGCGGAAACAGTACAGGAATATGGTCATCGCCCCCACATCCAGCCCATGGCAGCCCAGCCACAAAAGATGGTTGAGGATGCGGGTGATTTCATCGAACATCACGCGGATGTAGCGGGCTCTGACGGGGGGCTGTATGCCGAGAAGTTTTTCGATGGCGGCCACATAACCGTGCTCGTTGGCCATCATCGAAACGTAATCCAGGCGGTCCATGTAGCCGATGCTCTGGTTGTAAGGCTTCGATTCGGCCAGCTTCTCGGTGGCTCTGTGAAGCAGCCCCACATGCGGGTCGGCGCGCACCACCACCTCGCCGTCCATCTCCAGCACCAGGCGCAATACGCCGTGAGCGGCAGGATGCTGCGGCCCAAAATTCATGGTGTAGCTTTGGAACTCAGCCATTGGCCTTAAGCCTCTTCGCCTTCTTCCAGGGCGGCGGATGGCTCGGCC
The DNA here is from genome assembly GCA_007571315.1 of Gammaproteobacteria bacterium. Classification (GTDB taxonomy): domain Bacteria; phylum Pseudomonadota; class Gammaproteobacteria; order Steroidobacterales; family Foliamicaceae; genus Foliamicus. The sequence continues at coordinate 17,659 of RKRP01000174.1, read as the reverse complement.
CGCAGTTCGGGGCGGTAACGGTGATCGTCGCGAATCACCCGCGGCACCAGGGTTCGCGGTTCAATGCTGACCGGTTCGTACGCCACCCGGCGGCGGCTTTCGTCATAGCGCAGCTCGACCTTGCCGCTCAATGGAAAGTCCTTGCGGAAGGGATGGCCGATAAACCCGTAGTCGGTAAGGATGCGGCGCAGGTCGCCATGACCCTCAAACACGATGCCGAACAGGTCGAAAGCTTCGCGCTCGAACCAGTCCGCAGCCTGCCAAACGCCAGTTACAGAGGGGAGAAGCGGCGGGTTTTCGCCGCGCGCGAACGCCCGCAGGCGGATGCGCAGGTTATGGCGCAGCGACAACAGATGGTAAATCCCGGCAAAGCGCGTGGAAATCCCCGAAGCCGCCTCTGGCGGCGCATCGCCCGCGGCGGAAACGGCCGCCGCGCGGCCACGCTCCATCGCGCGGCTGAAACCCGTGCCGGTAGCCTGCTCGGTGCGCCATTGCGCCTGGCCGTAGCCCAGATAATCAACGCCGCACACGTCGATCAGCGATTCAAACGCAAACTCCTCCTCGTCCCGCAGCGCGGTGGCGGTGGCCACAAGGTCCGCCGCGTTCAGGTCGTAGCTCAACTCCCCGCAGGATGAATCGCGCGGGCGCAGCGCGCCGCTGAATCGCGCCCGCAGGGCCTGGGCCATGGACTCAAGGCGCGGCGGCATGGGCACGGCCGGCTCAGGAAGCGTGCCTGGAACGCGCAGGGGGGCGAGCCAGCGCCTTGCTGTGGCGAATCTTGTTGCGCAACTGGAGGATTCCATAGAACAGCGCTTCCGCCGTGGGCGGGCACCCGGGCACGTACACATCAACCGGCACAATGCGGTCGCAGCCGCGCACAACCGAATAGGCATAGTGATAGTAGCCGCCGCCATTGGCGCAGGAGCCCATGGAAATTACCCAGCGCGGCTCCGGCATTTGATCGTAAACGCGGCGCAGCGCAGGAGCCATCTTGTTGCAGAGGGTGCCGGCCACGATCATCACGTCGGACTGCCGGGGGCTGGGCCGGAACATCACGCCAAACCGGTCCAGATCGTAACGGGAGGCGCCCGCATGCATCATTTCCACCGCGCAGCAAGCCAGGCCAAAGGTCATCGGCCACATCGAACCGGTGCGCGCCCAGTTGAGCAGCTTGTCGATGGAAGTCAGGACAAAGCCCTGTTCACGGACCTCGGTCAGCGTGTCCGAAAATCCCTCCAAGCGGGGTCCCGGGGCTGTTTCAGACGACGGTTCTAATCCCATTCCAGGGCCCCCTTGCGCCATTCGTAAACAAAACCCACCACCAGCACCAGCAAAAAGATTCCCATGGCGATGAGCCCCTGAACGCCGATGGCATCCAGCGCCACCGCCCACGGAAACAGGAAGGCGATTTCCAAATCGAAAATGATGAACAGGATGGCCACCAGGTAATAGCGCACATCAAAGCGCATGCGCGAATCTTCAAAGGCGTCGAAACCGCATTCGTACGGCGCCAGCTTGCGCTCGTCCTTCTGGCCGCGGCCCAGCAGCAGCCCCAGCGCCAGCAGCGCCAGCGCAATGGCCAGCGCCACGCACAGAAAAAGCAGGACGGGAAGATAACTGTCCGGCATTTGCGATCGAAGTATCAGGCCCTTTTATCGCCTACCCGGCATGGGTGTGCCGATGGCCGGACTCGAACCGGCACGGCTTGCGCCACTGCCCCCTCAAGACAGCGTGTCTACCATTTCCACCACATCGGCAAGGACAGAACTCGGGCTTCATGCGGCTAATCGGACTGTTCCGCCGGGCCGTCGGACGGCAACTGCGGCAAATCCTGCTCGGCAGGTTCAACCGGAGCGGGCTCTTCGGCCGGAGCGGATTCAGGCAGGGCATCCAGAACGCTCTGTTCCGGCTGCGGCCTGCCAATCCCGGTGAGGATCAGGCTGCTGGCGAAAAACAGGGTGGCCAGGACCGCCGTTACCCGCGACAGGAAATTGGCCGAGCCGCGGGCCCCAAACACGGTGCCGGAAGCGCCCGAGCCGAAAGCCGCGCCTGTTTCCGCGCCTTTCCCGCGCTGCAGAAGCACAAAAACGATAATCAGAAGGGCAATCAGTACATGCGCCGCCAGAAACAATTGCTGCAACATGGTGTTAACAGGCCCTAGGCCGTAATGATCCGCCAAAAATCCTTCAGGTCCAACGACGCGCCTCCAACTAGGCCACCGTCAATGTCCGGCTGCTCAAACAATGCCGCCGCGTTGGCGCCTTTTACACTGCCCCCGTACAGAATACGCAGGCTGGATGCAATTTTAGCATCGGCGCGAGCGATTGCGCCGCGCAAAAGCGCATGCGCTTCCTGCGCCTGGGCGGGCGTGGCGGTATGACCCGTGCCGATGGCCCAAACAGGCTCATAGGCCAGCACCGCGTTCTCAAAGCCGCCTGCGCCGCAACGGTCCAGCACCGCGCCCAGCTGCCTCAGAACCACCTCGGCGGCGCGGCCCGCATTGCGTTCGCTCAGCGTTTCGCCAACGCACAGCACCGGCGTTAGCGCCGCCGAAGCCGCCCGGGCAAACTTCGCCGCCACCTGCTCGTCCGTTTCGCCGCAGGATGCCCGGCGCTCAGAGTGGCCCACCAGCGCGTGGGAGCAGCCGCAATCGGCAAGCATGGAGGCGGAAACTTCCCCGGTATGCGCGCCTTCGGCATGGGCGGAAACATCCTGCGCGCCCACCTTGACGGCAATTCCGCCCTCCCCCTTGCGCTCCTCAAGAATCCGTTTAACGGTTGAAAGGTAGGGGAAGGGAGGGAAAACCACCACTTCCGGCCCCATCTCCGATAAGGACCCCGCATTCGCAGCAGGCTGGGCGGCCAAACCCGCCGCCAACTCGCCCAGCGCGGCCCGGTTGCCGTGCATCTTCCAGTTGCCCGCCACAATGCGGCGGCGGTCAGCGCCAACCATGCCGCTACGCCGATGCATCCTGGGCGCCGAGGGCGCGCGCCACGCCGGATGCCGCCTGCTCCACCCGAAACCGGTCGGAGCCTTCGGCCATAACGCGCACCACCGGCTCAGTGCCCGAACGCCGCACCACGATGCGGCCCTCCTTGCCCAGCAGTTCGCGGGCCTTGCGCACGGCCAGACTCACCGCCGGATGCTCCAGCGGATCCGCGCCGTTCGACGGAACGCTGAAGCTGGTTTGCTCAATGCGCGGCATGCGCCCGGCCAAATCCGCCAGCGAACAGCGATTGCGGCGCATGACATCCAGCACCTCCAGGGCCACAACCATGCCATCGCCGGTGGTGGATTTATCCAGGCACAGCACATGGCCCGAACTTTCTCCGCCCAGCACGCCGCCCCGCTCGCGAAGCATGTTGACAACCTGGCGGTCGCCCACCCTGGCGCGGCAAAAGGCGATATCCTCCGCCTTTAGCGCCTGCTCCAGCGCCAGGCTGCTGATCTCGGTGCCCACCACCGGCCCATGCAGCCGCCCGGCATCCCGGCGCGCCCGCGCCAAAATCAAAAGCAGCGCGTCGCCGTTGAGCGTCTTTCCTTCATTATCGACCATGATCACGCGATCGCCATCACCGTCCAGCGCAATGCCGAGGTCGGCCTCCACCGCCTTCACGGTGCGGCGCAGAAGATCCGGCTGGGTGGCGCCGCAGCGGTCGTTGATGTTGCGGCCGTTTGGCGAGCAGCCCAGCGGCACCAGTTCCGCGCCCAGCGCGGTAAGCGTTGCCGGGGCCACGCGGTAGGAGGCGCCGTGAGCGCAATCGACCACGATCTTCAGCCCTTCCAGCGACATGTCCTCGGGCACGGTGCCAAGGCAGTGGTTCTCGTAGCGCTCGCGCGCGTCGTCAACCCGGCGCACCTGGCCCAGGGCGGTGGAGTCCAGGGTTACCGCGGGAGCGTCGATATGGCCTTCGATGCGCGCCTCGTCTTCGGCGGCCAGCTTGAAGCCGTCGTGTTTGAAAAACTTTATGCCGTTGTCGGAATAGGCGTTGTGGGAAGCGCTGATCACCACTCCCAGGTCGGCCCCCAACTCCTGTGTAAGCAGGGCCACGCCAGGGCTGGGCAAAGGCCCGGAAAGCCGCACATCCACTCCGGCGGAAACGAACCCCGCCTCCAGCGCCGACTCGAACATGTAGCCGGACACCCGCGTGTCCTTGCCAATCACTACCATGCCGCCGCCGGGCAGCAGGGCGCGCGCCACCGCCCCGGCCAGCCGCAGCGCAAACTCGGCCGTCATGGGGTATTGCCCCACGGCGCCGCGCACCCCGTCAGTACCGAAAAATCTCATGCTGGGCCAGCCGTTTCTATGCGGGTTCAGTTCCCGAAATATTCGTCCCAGCGCTCGTCAACCAGCGCGAACGCATCCGCGGCACGCTCTTCCATTACCGTGCGGTTGTCCTCGGCAAACACGTTGGGGCCGCCTTCCGCAGGAAGTTGCCGCGTGGCATCGATCAAAATCTTGCTGGATAACGCATTGCGCTGAGTGCTGGGATCGATCATGAAGGAAAACGTTTGCCGCACCGTAAGGCTGGCGGGCCACGGCTGCCAGCGCGTGGTTACGGCGTGCATCACCCTGGAGAGGTCGGTGGGGTCCACATCCTTGTCCAGAATGATAATCATCTTCTTGCTGAAGCCGATCATCCGGTAGCCCATGATCAGCAGGCCCGCTTCAATCCCTTCGCCCGGCAAACGCTTGTTGATGCATGCGATCACCATGGAAGGGATGTCGGGCGGCATATGCAGCTTCACCAGGTTGGGCATGATCCGCTTCAGGCGGGCGAAGTGCCCCACCTGCCAGGGCCAGGTAAGGTAGGCGCCGCCAATTCCGGGCCAAATGTTGTACACCCACGGGTTTTCACGGTGGGTAATCGCCTTGACCGTCATGTAATGATTGGGCGCTGGCTCGCCAATGTAGCCCAGCATTTCGCCGTACGGGCCTTCCATCTCCTTGTCCGTGCTGATTTCGCCTTCGATAACGATTTCGGCTTGCGCCGGCGCCATCAGCGTATTCGTTTCGGCCCTTGCCAGTTCCACCGGCTTGCCCCTGAAGCCGCCCGACAGCGCGAATTCGTCGTCGCCCAATTCGCCTACGCGAGTGCTGCTCATCATCCAGGTAATGGGGTCCAGCCCGGTGGCCACCACGCAGGGCACGCTCTTTTTCCCCTGCGCAATGGCCTTGCGCATCATCATCGCGCCGTGGTTCTGGCCGGTAAAGCAAATGCCGAGTTTTTGCGGGCCCTTGACCTGCAGGCGGTAGGTTCCTACGTTGCGGCCGATCTGAGGGTCTTCCATGATGACCGAGCCCGTGCTTATGAAACGGCCGCCGTCGGCGGGATTGTTCATAATCCAGGGGAAACGGTCCACATTGGCATCCTTGCCGAACAGCTTGACCTGCTTGCATGGCGCGCCGGACTCTCCAACTTCCACCGGCGCCCGCTTCTCGAAGCGGTAGTGCTCGTCCATGCGCTTGAGCAACTCGCGCTCCACCACCTGGTTCATCTCGCGCTCGTCGTTGCTGAGTTCTTCCACGCCCAGGCACATGGCCACAGTCTTGAAGCTGTTGAGAACATTGCAGATAACCGGCGTTTCGTACCAGCGGCCGCTCATCCTGGTTCGTTCCACCAGGAAGGCCGGCGCGGAGGTCCGCATGCGGTCCTCCAGGCGGTACGAAAAAGCCGTCATCTCGTAGCGGTCCTGGTCCATTTCCGGGATGCGCAGCAACTTGCCCTGCTGCTCCATGGCATCGGCATATTCGCGCAAGGAATCAAACACCGTCATGACCGGCTCCTTGACCAGGGTCTGTTCACAAACTAGTAGCGGTAGCGTTCGGGCTTGAACGGCCCCGCCTCCGGAATACCGAGGTATTCGGCCTGCTCCGCGGTGAGTGAAGTAAGCGAGGCACCCAGCTTGGGCAGGTGCAGCCGGGCCACTTTTTCGTCAAGCCGGCGCGGCAGCGTATAAACGCGGTTGCCGTATTCCTGGCCGGTGAGCAGTTCGATTTGCGCCAGCACCTGATTGGTGAAACTGGCCGACATCACGAAGCTGGGGTGCCCGGTGGCGCAGCTTAAGTTCACCAGCCGCCCCCTGGCCAGCAGGATCAGGCGCTTGCCTCCGGGAAAAATCGCATGATCGACCTGAGGCTTGATCTCCTCGAAGCGGCATTCCTTCAGCAGCGAGGCCACGTCGATTTCCACATCGAAATGGCCGATGTTGCACAGGATGGCCTGATCCTTCATGCGCGACATATGCTCGAAGGTGATCACGCCCTTGTTGCCGGTTGCGGTCACGAATATGTCGCCCTGGCCGCAGGCCTGGTCCATGGTCACAACCGGATAACCCTCCATGGCCGCCTGCAGGGCGCAGATCGGATCGATTTCGGTAATCCACACTTGCGCCCCGAGGGCCTTTAGCGATTGCGCGCAACCCTTGCCCACATCGCCGTAGCCGCACACCACGGCAATCTTGCCGGCCACCATCACGTCGGTGGCGCGCTTGATGCCATCCACCAGCGACTCCCGGCAGCCGTAAAGGTTGTCGAATTTGGATTTGGTGACGGAATCGTTAACGTTCATGGCCGGGCAACTCAGGGCGCCGGCTGCCTCCATCTGGTACAGCCGGTGCACCCCGGTCGTGGTTTCTTCGCTCAAGCCCCGCAGTTGGGCCGCCAGCCGGGGATGCTGCTGGTGGACGATCACGGTGAGGTCGCCGCCGTCGTCAAGCAGCAGGTTGGGCGCCCAGCCTCCCGGCCCGGTCAGCGTGCGGTCGATGCAGCGCAGGTATTCCTGCTCGGTTTCGCCCTTCCAGGCAAAAACCGGCACGCCCCGGCGCGCCATGGCCGCCGCCGCGTGATCCTGGGTCGATAGCCGGTTGCACGACGACCAGCGCACTTCCGCGCCCAGCTCCATCAGCGTTTCAATCAAAACGGCGGTCTGCACCGTCATGTGCAGGCAGCCCGCGATGCGCGCCCCGGACAGCGGCCGGCTGTTTCCGTATTCCTCGCGCAGCGCCATCAGGCCGGGCATTTCACTGCGGGCGATGGCGATTTCGCGTTCGCCAAATTCGGCCAGCGAAATATCCGCCACCTGATAGTCCTGGCGGAGCTGCGTTACCGCGGTGTTAGCCATAGTCTCAGCCATATCAAGCGGCCTTAATCAAGCCACCTTCGCCCCGCGCGCATCATCGGCGAGCGCCGCCGCCCGGTCCGTCGCTTCCCAGCTCAAGCCGCGGTCATCGCGGCCGAAATGACCAAACGCGGCCACCGGACGGTATATGGGACGGCGCAAATCCAGCGACCGGATGATGCCCTCCACCGAAAGATCGAAATGAGCGCGCACCAGAGCCCGCAAACGCTCGTCGCTCACCGTTGCCGTGCCGAAGGTTTCCACATCCACGGCCACCGGCTCCGGCCTGCCGATGGCGTAGCAAACCTGCACCTCGCAACGCTCGGCGAGGCCCGCCGCCACAATATTCTTGGCCACATGGCGCACCGCGTAGGCAGCGGAACGATCCACCTTGGAGGGGTCCTTGCCGGAAAAGGCGCCGCCGCCGTGGCGCGCCATTCCGCCGTAGGTATCCACGATGATCTTGCGTCCCGTGAGGCCGCAATCCGCCTGCGGCCCGCCTTCCACAAAGCGGCCCGCCGGATTGACCAGGTAATTGATCGGGCCGCGCAGCCATTCCGCGCCCAAAACCGGCTTGATGAGCTGTTCGATAATCGCCTCGCGGAAATCCTCCGGACACTCGCCTCGCGGAGAATCTTCGGGCCAGACTTGCGGATTATGCTGGGTGGAGACCACCACGTCGCGAACCGCGGCCGGGCGATAGTCCTCGTAGCGCACCGTAACCTGCGCCTTGCCATCCGGGCGCAGCCAGGGCAGTTCGCCAGAATCGCGCAACTCGGCGTGGCGGCGCATCAGGCGGTGAGCCAAATCAATGGGCGCCGGCATCAGCGAAGGCGTGTCCTTGCAGGCGAAGCCAAACATCATCCCTTGATCGCCTGCCCCCAGCGGCTTGCCCTCGCCAGCATTAACACCCCTTCGAATATCCGGCGATTGCTTGCCGATGGCGTTGAGAACCCCGCAAGTGTCGCCGTCGAAGCCCAGTTCCGAACTGTTGTAGCCCAGGTCCTCCTTTATCAACTTCCGCACCAGCGCTTCCAGATCAACCCAGGTGGATGTGGTGATTTCCCCGGCCACCAGAACAAACCCGGTTTTAACCAGCACCTCAGCAGCCACACGCGCGTCCTGATCCTCCCCCAGAATGGAATCGAGAACAGCGTCCGCAATCTGGTCCGCCATCTTGTCAGGATGGCCGTTGGAAACCGATTCAGAAGTAAAAAGCGAAGTCTTTGGCATGGCCGGGAACGCCGTTCAGATCAACCCCGCATTATACGCCCGCCCCCTTCGCGCAAGTCAGGGAAAGGGGCGGTCAGGGCAGGCGCGCCGGTCTCAATGAATCGCGCCATGCTGGGGATGGGGCAGATCCATTCGTGCTTCCTCCGCGCCAACACTCCGCTCGCCCGCAGCGCATCCTCAAGAGCCGCCGCGCTCACGCCCTGCGGCGAGGGGTGCGCAGCCAGCGCCGCGGCAACCTCTTCGCTCAGCTTAATGTTCGGAATCACGCGAAGCGCGCCATCTTTCTCCACGAGGGACATCACAGCCTCCCGGCAGGAAGACAGCGCCCTCTGGCTTGAAAAACGGGCGTTGTAATACTCTTCCCTTCTGCTTTTCAGCGATGCCGCCACCTCTTCTCCATTCAAATCGCGCAAGCGCAGCGAGCGCGCCTGCGCAAGTCCCTCAGCCACGGCTTTCATCGCATTCGAGAGATGATGCGGCCAGCCGCCGCATTCCTGGACAATCCAGTCGGCGAGCGCCTCGTGCTGCGCCAGCGAACCTTCGACCTCAAGCCATGCAAACATTTGTTCAACGTACTGCCGGGACTCGCCGGCGCTCAGCCCCACCATGAATGGTTCGTTACCGCTGGAGTACCGCGATATGGTTTCCCGCAAGTTTTGCTGCGTGTTCGGCAAACCCGCCAGCACTGGCACGATCGGGAGCTTCACGCCCTGGTGAAGGTCGGCGAGCAGATTGTTCGACTTGCTTTCCGGCGTATTCTTGATTCCCTGCGCCTCGTCCACGACCAGGATAAAGGCATCGCCGCGGGCCAGCGGCAATTTCGCGCCTTGCGCGAAATTGCCGACAGGGAAAGTCGTGAACGGCGGCGGGGCGGTATGCCGCCAGTCGGCGGCAACGTAAACGCCGGTGCCGGCAGAGGCCGTCACGCCGGCCTTCAACCCTCCACTCTTCAGCCACTTGCGCAGGGCGGAGTCCGTCTTGAAGCCGGGTACGGCATCTGCGAACGCGGCCATCACGCACGCCGGATGATAAAGATCGGCGCGGGAAACCTCAACGCAATGCGCGGTGATGCCGCCGAAGTCCTTGCGCTTTTTCAGCGCGTCGACGAAGGCGGACTTGCCAACGCCGGGGGGTCCGGTAATGCAGACGGTTTTCCCGGTGCTGATTTTTCGCTCCGCAGCCCCGCGAACATTCTTCGCAACGATCTCGAACAAGTTCTCGCGGCCTACGAAAACCGGTTCGGGCTCCCTGTCCTCGCGCTCAGCGTAGCTGCGCAGATTCTTGCGTTGTTCGCTATTCATTCCCGCCGTATTCTAGCGTCTGGTCTCCCCGCGCCACGTCAGCCACACGCCCGTCTCCGAACGCGAAGCGAGCGCCCAGCCATCCACCGCAAGCCATCGCTTTCCCGCTGGAAGCCAGGCGTAACATCGCTGACGGGGCGCTGCTTGCGCCCTGCTCACGTCAACATTGAGCGCAAAGAAAAGGCTACTTTCCTTTGGCGGACTGTTTCGGGCGATTGAGTTCCAAGGCGCGCTGGTAGGCGGCGCGGCGCGGGGTTCCGGCGAGTTGGGCGCCGAGGCGGGCCGCCTGGCGTGTGGAGAGTTCGCTTAGCAGCACGTTGAGGACTGCGTCAAGGGCTGCGGCGCCTTCATTCTCCTTCGGCGTGGAGGCGCCGGCCACCACCAGGGTGAATTCGCCCCTGGGCACAATCGTTCCCGATGCCGCCTTTCGGCACAAGCCGTCCAGCGTTTCGCCGTAGGCGCTTTCGTGCAGCTTGGTCATTTCGCGCGCGAGGACCGCGTTGCGCCCGGCGCCGAATGCCTCGCGCATATCTTCCAGCGTGGCGCTCAGCCGATGAACGGCTTCGTAGAAAACCAGCGTTTCGGCAACCGGCTTCAGTTGCTCAAGACGCGCGCGCCGGGCCGCCTGCCGGGCTGGCAGAAATCCCTCGAAGCGGAACCGCTCAGCCGAAAAGCCGGCAATGGACAAGGCGGCAATAGCGGCGCAGGGGCCGGGCAGCGGCGTAACCCGGATGCCTGCGCGCCGGGCCTCGCTGACCAGCCGCATTCCCGGATCGCTGATGCCCGGCGTGCCGGCATCGCAAAGCAGCACCAGGTCCTCCCCGCCGAGCACTCCGTTGAGGAGTTGCGCGATGCGCGAGCGCTCGTTGTGGGCGTGCAGCGACACCATGCGGGCGCGGGCGCCCACGCTTTCAAGCAGCCTGGCGGCGCGGCGGGTATCTTCCGCCGCCACCTTCCTGGCCTCGCGCAAGGTGTCCCTTAGCCGCGTGCTAACATCGCTGAGGTTGCCGATTGGAGTGGCGGCGACAATCACGGCTCCCGCTCCTTCTGGCGGCATAACCTCCTCCATTTCTTCAACCGCCATATGATTACCTCCTCCCCGCGAAGCGGCGCGCCAGGCAGGCGCTCAGCCGGGCGTGAACCAACGCTGCGCGCCTGCATCGCGGCGCTAGCGAGCTTGGCGATCCTTGCCCTGGCGGGCTGCGCAGCGACCGACCGCATGGCATCCAGCGAAGAGCTGGCCACCATGGAAGAGCAGGCGCTGGCGCTTTCACGGACCGGAAACCACGATGCCGCGCGCCAAGTTTACCTGTCGATGGCGCGCCGGGCGGCGGACCCGGGCCGCAACCGTTACCGCATCCTTGCGGCCCGCGAAGCAGGACGAGCCGGCCGGCATCGCCGGGCGCTGGAAACGCTGGAGGACATTGAGCCCCTGCCCCGCTGGCTGGGCCTATGGTCTCTTGCGGCGGCTGAAAACGAACGCATCCTTACAGGCGCCCAGGCGGCCTACGCCCGGCTGGCAGGCATTGATCCGACAGATTTCCCGAGCATTGCCGGCCGCCTGATTCGAACCCGTTCAGAACTGCTTTTCGCCCTGCGGCAGCCGGTCGAGGGCCTGGACGAGCTCGCGCGGCTCGGCGCCAACTTTTCCGAGAGAGACGGCGGCGGCGCGAGCTTTGCCTGGTCGTTGCTGCGCGAGCACCGGGCGCAACTCTCAACGGCTGGCGCAACCGGCGCTGCGCTCGGCTGGATAGAGCTGGCCCTGCTTGCGGACCGGTTCGCCAAAGATCCCACCGATGCCGGAGCGGCGATGAATAACTGGCGCGGGAAATTCCCGGACCATCCCGCTGCTTCGCTGCTGGCGGGCACGGTCAGGGCGGAAATTTGCGAAGGCACTCGGGTGCCCGCGCGCCTGGCGATGCTGCTGCCGGGCTCGCAAGCGTATGACACCGCCCGGCAATCACTCAGGGACGGATTCCTGGCGGCGCGTTATGCCCTCATGTCGTCCTGCGCGGCGCCTCAAATCGCGTTCTACGAGGTGGCCGGCAGCAACGATGCAGCAACGCAATGGACCCGTGCCGCAAGCGAAGGGGCGGAATTCATCGTGGGGCCGCTGCTTCCGCAATCGGTGGAAAGGGCCGCGGAGGCGGCCGGGGGATTGCCGACCCTGGCCTTGAACCGTTTGCGCAGGCGCAGCGCGCCGGACAACTTTGAGGAGTTCGCGCTTGCCCCGGAACACGAAGCGCGCCAGGCCGCGCGCCAGGCGCTGCGGCAGGGCTTGCGCCGGGCGCTGGTCCTTTATCCCCAAACCGCCCGGGGCCAGCGAATCTACCGCAGCTTTTCACAGGAATACCAGGCCGGAGGCGGCCGATTGATCGCCCGCGAGCCATACAGCCCCGCCGACGTGGACTACTCCGAACAGATCGGCCGCCTGCTCAAGGTCGGCGCCAGCAACCGCCGGGCCCGGGCGCTTGAATCCAGGCTGGGGAGAAATCTCCGCTTTCAGCCACGCCGGCGCCAGGATGCCGACTTGGTTTTCGTGGTGGCGCGCGCGCAGCAGGGCCAGTTGCTGGTGCCGCAATTGCGCTACAACTATTCTGGAGACTTGCCCGTGTTTGCCACCCAAAGCATTTTTGATCCGGACCACCCTGAAAATCATGATCTCAACGGAGTGGAACTGCCCGCCCTGCCGATCCTGACGCATCAGCATGTGCAGGCGCTGCACGGACAGTTGAGCGAGGCCGCGCTTTCGGGACCGGATTTCAACGTGTCCCTTTTTGCAATGGGATACGACAGCTTCAAGCTGGCTCTGGCGCTGTATAACGGCTCCGAAGCGCTTGCGGAGGGTATTCGGGGCCTGACGGGAACCATCTACCGCGCGCCGGGCGGCAAACTGGAAAGGGAATTGACATGGACGCGAATCGCGGAAGGAGAACTGACCGGCGCCGGCGCGCCACTGCGCTAGCTCCCCGCCAGGCCGGGGCGGAAGCCGAGCTGCAGGCGCGGCGATACCTCCAGGCCCAGGGCCTGGAGTTCCTGGCGGCCAATTATCGCTGCCGCTACGGCGAGCTGGACCTGATTATGCGCGACCGCGCCTGCCTGGTTTTCGTGGAGGTGCGGTCGCGCCGAAGCGCCCGCGCCGGGCACCCGGAAGCTACGCTTACCGCCCGGAAAATACGCTGCCTGACCCGCGCGGCGAGGCGCTTCATTGGCGAAAATCCCGGATTCGGCGGTATGATGCTCCGTCTTGATGTGGTAGGCATACTCACCTGCGGCCCCCAGGCGGGAATCCGCTGGATCCGCAACGCCGTGCAGTTTGATGGACGCTGACCGAGTCATATCCGAATTCGCTGAAAGCTTGGAAGCCAACCGGCGGGCGGCCAAAGCCCTGGCCGGCCCAATTGCCGAGGCGGCCGGGCTGATGATCGCCAGCCTGAAGGCCGGCGGAAAAGTCTTAAGCTGCGGCAACGGCGGGTCGGCGGCGGATGCCCAGCACTTTGCCTCCGAGTTGCTCAACCGCTTTGAAGCCGAGCGCGCCAGCCTTGCGGCCGTGGCGCTGACCACGGACGCTTCCACGCTCACTTCAATCGCCAATGACCGGGATTACCGCGAAGTTTTCTCGCGGCAGCTAAGCGGACTGGGAAGGCCGGGCGACATCCTGCTGGCAATCAGCACTTCCGGGGCGTCGCCCAACGTAGCAGCCGCGGTGGACGCGGCGCACCGCGCCGGCATGCGGGTGGTTGCGCTCACCGGCCGGGACGGCGGACAGGTATCAGAAGCGCTTGAGGAAAACGATGTGGAATTGCGGGTTCCGCATTCCCGCACCGCGCGGATTCAGGAAATGCACCTGCTCACCATCCACTGCCTGTGCCGCCTGCTCGACGACGCGCTTACTTGACCACGCGCAACCTGGGCGCGCCGCGCGGACGAGGCGGCGGGGCGGAGCGGGCGGCTGGTTCGAACGAGGCCCCCAACTGATCGGTCAACACCACGCCCTGGCCCGTTTCGCGCGAATAAATGCACAGCACCGCATCCACAGGCACCGACACCGGCCGCGCCACTCCGCCGAAACGCGCCTCGAAGCTCAGAACTTCCTTGCTGATCTGGAGGTTGCGGGTAGCCTGATAGCTGATGTTCAGGACCAGGCGGCCGTCCTTGATCCGGTCCCTGGGCGCCTGCACGTCCTCGCCGTCGGCCTGCACCACCACCTGCGGAGTATCGCCCCGGCCGGTAATCCACTCATGCACCGCGCGCAGCAGGTAAGGGCGCAGCGACAGCTTTTCAGCGCTCATGGAAACCGCGTCTTGCGCAAGACTGCGCTTCAGGCGGCCGCAGTGCGCATATCGCGCTCCAGCTCGGACAAGCCCTCGGTGAACGCCGGGCGGCTGAAGATGCGCCGCATGTAGGCGTACAGGGCATCGGCGCGAGGACCGGGATCAATGCCGTAGCTGCGCAGACGCCACAGCAGAGGGGCCAGACTGCAGTCCACCAATGAAAACTCTTCGCCCAAAAAAAAGGGGGTGGATTCAACCGCTTCGGAAATCTCTATCACGGTCTCGCGGAGCTGCCGTTTTTCCGCCTCTCCGCCGCTGGATTCCAGCTTTGCGGCCAGTTCGTAGAGGTCATGCTCAATGCGGTGCAGGGCCAGGCGGAACTGCGCCCGGCGTTTGGGATCCAGGGGCATCAGCGGCGGCTGGGGGAAACGCTCATCCAGGTAATTGATGATGATGCGGGAGTTGTAAACGGCCAGTTCGCGATCAACCAGCGTGGGCAGGGAGTTATAGGGATTCAGCAGTTGTATGTCGGGGGGCAGGCCGCCGCCGCGCACCTGAACAATCCGCACGCCGATGTCCTTCTCTGCTACAACTATTCGAACCCGGTGACTGTGCAGATTGGTTGGACTGGAATACAGAATCATGCGCCGGATTATACGCGCCGGATTTCCGCCCCAAGGGCGCTGAACTTTTGCTCGATCCGCTCGTAGCCGCGGTCCATGTGGTAAACCCTGTGAATGACCGTTTCGCCCTCGGCAACCAGCGCCGCCAGCACCAGGCTGGCGGAGGCCCGCAAATCGGTGGCCATAACCGGGGCGGCTTGCAGCTGCCGGACTCCGCGTATCAGCACCTCGCGGCCCAGCGGCTCAATATCGGCGCCCATGCGCTTGAGCTCCGCAACGTGCATGAAGCGCTGCTCGAACACGCTTTCCCTAACCAGCGCGTGGCCGCTGGCGATGGCGTTGAGCGCCGTAAACTGGGCCTGCATGTCGGTAGGAAATCCAGGCCAGGGGGCGGTCGCCAAGTTAACGGAACGGGGTCTGCGCCCGGCCATGTCGAGTTCCGCGAACCCCTCGCCAAAGCGGACTTTGGCGCCCGCCTTGCGCAACGCCGCCGCCACTTCGCCGAGAGCAAGTTCGCCGCTGAAGCGGAGCGCAACCCGGCCCCCTGTCATTGCCCCGGCCACCAGGTAGGTGCCCGCCTCAATCCGGTCCGGCAGTATCTCCCGCTCGGCGCCGTGCAAGCGCCTGACGCCGCTGATCGTTATTTTCGAGCCCCCGGCGCCGGAAATCCTTGCGCCCATTGCGTTGAGGCAACCCGCAAGATCGCGCACTTCGGGCTCTCTGGCGGCATTCTCTATTACGGTATCGCCATCCGCCAGCGCCGCGGCCATCATGACGTTCTCGGTGCCCGTAACGGTGGGCAGCGGCAGGTCGATCCGCGCGCCGCGCAGGCCTTTGCTGCGCGCGGAGATATGCCCGCCGCGGATCTTCACTTCGGCCCCCATGCTGCGCAGCGCATCAACGTGGATGTCCACGGGCCGGGCGCCGATGGCGCAACCGCCGGGCAGGGAAACATCGGCGCGCCCGAAACGGCCCAGCAGCGGACCCAGAACAAGGATTGAAGCCCGCATGGTGCGCACCAGATCGTACGGGGCGGACAAGGACTTGGGAGCGGCCAGCGAGGCGCAGATCCTCCCCGAAGCTTCGGCGCGCACTTCGGCCCCCAGCATCTCCAGCAGGCGGCGCATGGTTTGCACGTCGCGGAGTTCGGGCAGATTGCTGAGACGGAGCGGCTCGGCGCTGAGCAGAGAGGCCGCGAGCATCGGCAGGGCGGCGTTCTTGGCGCCGGAAATAGCCACCTCGCCGTCCAGCGCCCTGCCGCCGGAAACGACAAATTTATCCACGCGGGGCGTTCTCTTCAGCCGGGTTCAGCCGCAGCCATTCCTCGGGCGTGTGGGCGCGAATTGAAAGGGCATGAATCTCCGCGCCCATGCGCGTTCCCAGCGCCTGGTACACAAGGCGATGGCGGCCCAATTGGGGGAGGCCCGCAAAGGCCGCGCTCACCACCGTAGCGGCGAAGTGCGTGTTATCCTCGCTTTCGATAGTAACCCGGCAGCTAGGAAGCTGCGCCGAAATCAGTGCCGAAATTTCCCCCGGTGTCATCCCCGGAATTTTATCTGCAATCCCGGTCCGCGCGCGCCGCGCGCGCCGCGCGCCTGTGAGCAGCTTCTACCTATGGCTGTCGATCGGCGTGGCCGGCCTGGCGCTGCTGGCGTTCGGAGCCAAGATATTTATCGACGGGGCCGCCGACGGAGCGCGGCGATCGGGTATTTCGCCGATGCTGGTGGGGCTGTTCCTGGCCGGCTTCGCCACCTCTCTCCCGGAGGCCGTGGTGGCCGCGGTAGCGGCCTTGCGGGGCAGCGTCGAACTGGCGCTCGGCAACGCAATGGGCTCGAACATCGCCAATATCGGCCTGGTGCTGGGCGCGGGGATCATGTTCATGGGCTTGCGCCCCGGGCAGGCGCCTGCAAGGGCGGAGCTATGGGCCATGGTGGGAGTTACCGCGCTGGCCTGCCTGCTCATCTCCAACGGCTATCTGTCGCGGCTGGATGCCCTGGCGCTGCTGGCCGCCCTGCCGGCCTTAAGCTGGCTGCTGATTCAAAAAACCGGCGCGGCTCAGGCGGCTTCGGGGTCCGGCACGGCAGGAGCCAGCCAGCGCAGTATTGCGCGAAACGCGATCTATGCCGGCGGCGGGCTGGCGCTTTTGCTGGCGGGGGCGGAAGCGCTGGTGCGCGCCGCGCAGGAAGTGGCCCGCATCGCAGGGGTGAGCGAGCTGGTGATCGGCGCCACGGTCGTCGCCATCGGCACCAGCCTGCCGGAGCTGGCGATCACTGTGGCCGGGGCGATCAAGCGCGAGTCGGAAATCGCTCTGGGGAACGTGATTGGATCCAATATTTTCAATCTTCTCGTAGTGGTCGGCGTTGCGGGCATGATCGCCCCTGCGGGTTTCCCGAGCCAGTTGCTAACCCTTCACGTTCCCATGCTGCTGGGATTCACGTTCTGGTTCGTGTTCCTGGCGGCGCTCTGCCGATGGCGCAACGGACTGGGCCGCGCCTGGAGCGCCACCCTGCTGCTTCCCTTCGCAAGCTACATAGCCCTGGCAATCGCACTCGGCAGCTAACCCGCTGCTTCAGGAGGCGCGCTTCCTTCTCCCTTTGGTTTCCCCTCCCTGCGGGAGACGCATGAATGCATCCCTGCCGCTTGGCTCCGGCATCCGGCGGCGGATCTCATAGCTTGGGGCCAAGCGGCGGAAAACGGCGCCGCCGAAGTCACTTTCACGGACGATGACCAGCTTCAATGAGGCCGCCGCCTGATGGTTGGGATTCTAGCGCAGCTTCCGCGGGGAGTTACACTCGCGCGAAACGCGGGCGAGGCCCGAAGGGGGAAGCTTGAGCGGAAAAAGGTCTATGCTCGGCATACCCGCCGGAGCAACCGTTAGGACTAACCGGTGACCTTATGAACATGAAACGAGCGGCCGCGAATCTTGCGGCCATCGCCGCCTTTTGCGCGTTGGCGGCCTGCAGTCATGGCGCATCCTTTTGGCCGCCTGGCCTGAAGCATTTCAGTTGCGTTGAAAATGACTCAGGCGGTTATGATTGTTCGCACAGTTACGTAGCAACGGCTGCGGAACATGCGGATAACCCCTGGCACATAGCTCAAATGAACGC
>RKRP01000134.1 GCA_007571315.1 Gammaproteobacteria bacterium | reverse complement strand
GTCAATCTCGTCGAACGCCTTCACCTCGCCGCCGTGACGCGACGCCATGATCTTCGTCAACGCCGCCGTCAGCGTCGTCTTGCCATGATCCACGTGACCGATCGTCCCAACGTTCACATGCGGCTTGGTGCGCTCAAATTTCAACTTGGCCATCACTTCTCCTCCTGTCCGCGCGCCCCGGAGAAGGGCGGGGCCTGAAGTTGCAAAACAAACAAAAAAGCCCACAACCGGACTTGAACCGGTGACCTCTTCCTTACCAAGGAAGTGCTCTGCCGACTGAGCTATGTGGGCGCCATTCACCCCCTTCCAGATGGAGCGGACGATGGGAATTGAACCCACATCATCAGCTTGGAAGGCTGAGGTTCTACCATTGAACTACGCCCGCAATGCTCCGCAAGCCCGTTTGTGGCTGTCCCCGGCCGGGTACTCAAAAGATCAGGGGGCGCGCCGCCTCTCAAAATGGAGGGGGTAGGATTCGAACCTACGAAGGCTGAGCCAGCAGATTTACAGTCTGCCCCCGTTGACCGCTTGGGTACCCCTCCGTGGACGTAACGGCCTATAATGACAGAAACCAACCTCGCATGTCAACACAAGACCTCGCCCGGCATTTCCGCCACAGGCTGCTCAGCATTGCGTTCTGCCTTGTTGCGGCCCTGATAGCGGGCGCGGCCTCCGAACCTCCGGCGCTGGCGGTCACGCGCATCTCCATCGCTGAAAGCCAGATCCTGATTCAGTTCAACCGGGCCGTGGCGCCGCTCGGCAGGATGGAGCGCGCCGCCGAGGAATTGCCGATCACGATCGAGCCGCAAGTGAACTGTCACTGGCGGTGGATCAGCGCCGCGGCGCTGGCTTGCAATCTGAGCCAGGGCGACTGGCTGAAACCGGCTCATGAATACGCGGTAACAGTGGCGCCGGGCATCCGCGCCATGGATGGAGCCACCACCAGCCAAACCGTGACCCGCTCCCGGGTGATGGATTTGCCGGAAGTGGCGAGGGTGCTGGTGCAAACCTGGACCAGTCCCGGCACGCCCGTTTTCCGCGTTCTGTTCAACCAGCCGGTAACGCGGGAATCGGTTGCCGCCAGCCTGCGCCTTGGCGTTGAAGGCTGGCCCGGTCCGGTGGCGGTAAAAGTGGAGCCGTACGAGCATGACGAGCGCGGCCCGGTTGCGGTTGCGGCAACAATGAACCCGCAGGCAAGCGGCGGCGGCGCAAACTCGCAGCAGCCCCCCGGCAAGCGCAAGAAGGCTTCCTCGGGCCCCTCTGCGGAGGATCTTGCGGAAGCTGCGCCCCAACTTCAGGAAGCGCGCTGGATCTGGATGGCAACTCCGGTTCGGGAGTTGCCGCTGGACCGGCGGACCTGGCTTCACGCCCGCCCCGGGCTGGTTTCGGCTCTCGGACCCTTGCCGGGAGCGGGGCAGGAAAACCTCCACTCCGCAAAAACGTTCGACGAGTTCCGGTTTGTGGGCGTGAAGTGCGGCAACAATAACGATGAGCCCATTCTTTTCCGCCCCGACGGCCGGGTTGTGAGCCTCGCCGCGGCGCGATTCTCCGGAGCCGCGCGGGTTTTCATCACGCCCGGCGGTCCGGTTGTTCGCAACCTCGCGCCGCCGCAGGCGGGCCGCATGGCGCCCTATCAGGTAACCGGCCAGCGGGCCATGTGCAATCCCCTGGCGCCTGTGTATCTGCGCTTCACCACGCCGGTTTTTTCATCGCAAATCGCCAGGGGGGTTGCGTTTACGCCGGATTTGGCGGGCGGGCGCGAGGACTATGATCCGTGGGCGCAGCTGCGCGACTATTCCAGCCTGTTCATGCGAAATGCGGAGCAGGCGTTTGATCTGCGTCTTCCGGAGCGGCTTAAAGCTTTTCAGGAGTATCGCATCGCCAGCCGCGCCCAAACCCCCCTGGACGGCGCCGGCCAAACCGGCATCCGCGATCAATTCGGGCGGCTGCTAGACAGCGAAATCGACCTGTCGTTCCGGACCAGCCACCGGCTGCCCGAATACCGCTTGCCGCACCGCGATGCCGTGCTGGAAGCCGGGACGGACAGCGAGCAACCCCTGTATGCAACCAACCTGAGCAAGGCGCAGCTGAATTACGCCCTGTTGAACAAGGACGGGGCGCAAACAAGGCTGTCCCGCGCCATCGCAATCCCGCCGGTCGAGGATGTGTCTTTCGCCGTGCCGCTGGGTGTGCGAGCCATGCTGCAAGGCGGCAGCGGCGCGCTGTTGGGAAACGTTCGCGGCGAGCCCCTGTTTGCGATTGATTCCCGGAAATTCAATCCATTCGGGAGACCGCTGCCCGCTGGCGATTGGCGCCCCTTGGCCGAAACGCTTGGGCTGGAGCCGGATCAGGCGATCGAGGCATGGCGCAATCAGAATTCGCTGTATTTCACGCAAGTGACTCCCTACCAGGTTCACGCCAAGGCGGGCCACTACAACACCCTGGTGTGGGTTACCCGCCTGCGAACCGGGCAACCCGTGCGCGGCGCCGAGGTCAGGATTTTGCGCAGCAATTTGCTGCGGCTGTTCGACCCGGAAGAAAAGCGCGAATCGCTGGCGGAACCGGCGCGCACCAACCGGCGGGGCGTGGCCATGCTGCCGGGCCTGGAAGCGCTGGACCCCGGCCTTGAGACCTTCGATTACTGCCTGCGCGAGCGATACCATCCGGATTGCGAACGGCTCTTCGTGCTGGTGAAAGGGCGCGAAGGCATGGCCCTGTTGCCGTTCATGGATTCCTTTCTGGCCCGCATTTACCGGGCTTCGAGCGGGAATGTCTGGGGGGCGCAGCGCAAACGTTACGGCCACATGCGCGCCTGGGGCACGACCGCGCAGGGAATTTACCGCGCCGGCGACACGATTCATTACAAGTTCTATGTGCGCAACGAGGATGTTCGGCGGCTCAGGCCGTCCGAAGCGGCGCATTACACGCTGCGGATAGAAGACCCCGCGGGCAAGACGGTGCACGAGCTTGGGGATATAAAGCTGAATGAATTCGGCGCCGCGCACGGCAGCTACGCGGTGCCCCAAACCGCGGTTGCGGGCTGGTACCGGTTCATCCTGGAGGCCTCATTCACCGACCTCGAATGGCGCCCCATGCGGGTATTGGTGAGCGACTTCACCCCGGCGCCGTTTCGCGTGCGCAGCGAGTTGAACGGCGACCTGTTCGGTCCCGGCGACACGGTAACCGTTGCCACTTCCGCCATCTTGCATTCCGGAGGCGCGTACACGCAGGCGCAAGCGCGGGTGGTGATGGATTTGCGCCGGAAATCGTTCCGATCATCGCATCCGCAGGCGGCCGGCTTCCATTTTTCCAGCTATCCGCGCCATGTGGAACGGGAGCCCATTCACCAGGAACAGGGCGACCTGGATGACGCCGGAGAGCACCGCGTCAGCATTGCGCTGCCCGGCACGCGGATTGTCCATGGCCGTTTGCGCGCCGAAAGCGCGGTGCGCGACGAGCGCGGCAAGTATGTGGCGGCTGTTTCGGGCGCCGATTACCTGGCCGTGGATCGATTGGTGGGCTTGCGCAAGGACCAATGGGTTTTTCGGGAAGGCGAGCCGGCGCAAATTCAGTACATAGTGGTGGACGAGCGCGGCTTGCCGGCAGCCGGCACCCTGGCGACGCTGAACATCGAGAGGCGGGAACGCAAGGTGGCGCAGGTGATGGGAGCGGGCAACGCCTATCTGCCCCGCTACACGGAAACATGGGTGGCGGCGGGCAGTTGTTCGGGCATCCCGGCGGAGCAGCCTGAAACTTGCGAATTCACGCCCGGCCATGCCGGAGAGTACCGCGTCGCCGCGGCGATTGAAGACACGCAAGGGCGGACGCATCAGTCCTCCATGGGTTTGTGGGTTGTCGGCAAGGGTCGCGTGGTATGGGGTGACAAGCCCGGCTACGCTCTGGAACTCATGGCGGACGCCGCCGGTTACAAGGTGGGGGATACCGCGCGCTACCTGGTCAAGAACCCGTTTCCCGGCGCCCTCGCGCTGGTGACCGCGGAGCGCTTCGGGGTGATGGATCAGTGGCAGTTGCGGCTGCAGGGCAGCACGCCCGTTATCGAGTTTCGCATCAAGCCGGATTATGTGCCCGGCATCTACCTTTCGGTGGCGGCGGTTTCGCCCCGGGTGGAAAGCCCGCCGCCGGAGAGCCATCAGGGGCTGGATTATGTGGATATGGGCAAGCCGGCCTTTCGGATGGGCTATGCAAGGGTGCCGGTGGCCGATCCCTACAAACAGCTTGCGGTGAATGTGGAAACCGACCGCCAAATCTACAAGCCGGGCGAAAACGTAACGGTGGAATTGCGCGCCAGGCCGCGTCACGGCCCCCGCCAGCCGGTGGAGTTCGCGGTAGCGGTGCTGGATGAGTCGGTGTTCAACCTGATCGGGCAGGGCAAGGATTACTTCGACCCGCACAAGGGCTTCTATCGAATGGAATCGCCGGATGTGAGGAACTACGGCCTGCTGATGCGTATCCTGGGCCGCCAGAAGTTCGAGAAGAAGGGCGCCAATGCCGGCGGGGGCGGAGGCGGCGGGCCGGACTTGCGAACCTTGCTCAAATATGTGGCGCGCTGGGAGCCCTCTCTGGCGGCGGATTCACGGGGACGGGCCGGGTTTGAATTCGCATTGCCCGACAACCTCACGGGCTGGCGGGTTCTGGCGCTGGCGGCAACCGCCAACGATCGATTCGGACTGGGGGAAGCAAACTTCAAAACCAATCTGCCTACCGAGATTCGCCCGGTCATGCCCAACCAGGTAACCGAAGGCGATGCCTTCATGGCCGGCTTTTCGGTGATGAACCGCACCGGCGAGGCGCGCGCCGTGGATGTGGTTATCGAGGTGGAAGGCGATGTGGCGGCGGATGCCGCAAGCCGCATGGAACGCGCGCTGGCGCTCAAGCCCTGGGAGCGCGAAATCGTGCACGCGCCGTTGCGCGCCGGCGAAGTTCGGGGAATGGGCCAGCGGCGCCGGGGAGAGATCCGGTTTCAGGCTCGGGCGGGCGATGCATCCGATGGAGACGCGCTGGCTCATGCGTTGCCGGTGCTGAAAAACCGCAATCCGGAAGTGGCCGCTCAATATGGCTCGATTACCGACGAGCCGGCCGTCGAGCCGGTGCTGTTTCCGCAAGACATGCAGGCCGGCAGCGGCGAGGTGTCGGTGGCGCTTGCGCCCTCGGTGCTCGGCAATCTTGAAGGGGCTTTTCAATACATGCGCCAGTATCCGCACATGTGTTGGGAGCAGCGCCTCAGCGTGGCCCTGGCGGCAGCCCGTTTCTCCTCGCTGAAGCACTATCTGAGTCCCTCGGCTCAGTGGCCCGAAAGCGCCGGGTTGCCGGCCCAGGCGCTGAAACTGGCCGCCAACTATCAGGCGCCGAACGGCGGCATGGCGTACTGGGTTGCCGAAGACGGGCGCGCAAGCCCCTACCTGTCGGCCTACACAGCGCTGGCGTTCGCATGGTTGAGCGATGCCGGTCACGAAATCCCCGAGGCCGTGGAAAGCAAGTTGCACGATTATTTGCGGCGCATGTTGAGGCGGAATCTGATGCCGTCTTATTTCTCGGCCAGCATGACGTCCTCGGTGCGCGCCGTGGCCCTGGCGGCGTTGGCGCGGCGGGGAGTGCTGCCGGTTGGCGAGCTGCGCCGTTACGCGCCCCATGCGCAGCGCATGAGCCTGTTTGGCAAGGCGCATTTCCTGGACGCGGCGCTGCATGTGCCAGAGGCGCGGCAGCTGGCCGGTTCGGTGGTGGCCGGAGTGATGGATCAAGCGGTGGCCAGCGGCGGGAAGCACTTGTTCAACGAAAAAACGGATTTGTCGCATGCGCGCATTCTGGACACTCCGCTGCGCGCCAACTGCGCGCTGATGTCGGCTTTTTCGCGGCTGGAGAACGCGGCGGATTACGGCCTGGACGATGCCATGGCATCCAGCATGGCGCGCGCGCTCATCCGATCGTTCGGCACCCGCGCGCACTGGGAAAACACTCAGGAAAATATCTTTTGCATGAATGCGCTGGCGGACTATTCGAGCCGCTGGGAGTCCGTGAAGCCGTCCATGCGCGCCAGCGCCTCGCTGGACAGCCAGCCAATGGGGGAGGCGCGGTTCAACGGTTTCCGCGATCCCATGGTTGCCCTGTCCCTGCCCATTGCGGCGCAGCGCGTTGGCAAGAGCGCCGAAATCCGCATTGCCCGCGAAGGCGAGGGAAGGCTCTACTACGCGGCGCGGGTGGCCTACTCGCCCGCCGGGACCGCCGCAAGGAATGTCAACGCCGGCATTGATGCGCGCCGCGAGTATTCGGTGCAGCGAAACGGCGAATGGCAACGGCTGGTCAGCGGAGAGGCCGTTCAGCGCGGCGAGCGGGTGCGGGTGGACCTGTTCCTCGAACTGCCGGCGGCGCGCAATTTTGTGGTGGTGGACGATCCGGTGCCGGGTGGCCTGGAGCCGTTGAACCGCAACCTGGCCACGGTTTCGAGGGCGGATGCCCAGGCGGATTACAACCAGCCGCCCGCCGGTTCGCGGTGGCACCGCTTCAACGACTGGGTTGACTTCCGGGGGCAACGCTGGAGCTTCTACCACCAGGAATTGCGCCACGACGCCGCGCGTTTTTATTCCGACCACCTGCCGCCCGGACGCTATCACCTCGCCTATACCGCCCAGGCGATCGCATCCGGGGAATACCAGGTTCGGCCCACCCGCGCCGAGGAAATGTACGACATTGATGTGTACGGCACAGCCGCTCCCATGCGCCTAAAGGTGATCGAACCCGAACCGCAATGAAGCGCCTGCGGAATTTCCTGAAACACCAGCGCGCCGCCCTGCGGGTTGGGCTGGCGGCGGTTCTGGCGATACTGGCGGCAGCCGCCATTCTGGCGTTAAGCACCAGAGCCGCCATGGGGCCGCCGCCCGGTTCGCTGGATCGTTTAAGCGGAACCGCGCGGCGGCTGGAGATTGTGGACCGCAACGGCGTTCCGCTGAATGTCAGCTACATCAACGACTGGAATCTTCATGCGCGAACGCCGCTTCACGAAGTTCCGGAATTCCTGATCACCGCTTTCCTGCATGCCGAAGACGCTCGATTCTTCCATCATTCGGGGCAGGACTGGCGGGCGCGGCTGGCGGCGGTTTGGCAGAACCTCCGCGCCGGCAGGGCAGTGCGCGGCGCCAGCACAATTACCGAGCAGGTCATCCGCATGCTTCGGCCGCGGCCGCGCACGCTCTGGTCGCGCTGGGTGGAAGGCTGGGAGGCGCGCCGCCTGGAGCGCCTGCATCCGAAGCGGCAGATACTGGAGTTCTATCTGAACCAAGTGCCGTACGCCGCCAACCGGCGGGGCGTGGCGCAGGCGGCGCGCTACTACTTCGACCGCGACCCCGGCGCGCTGAACCCGCACGAAATGCTGGCTCTGGCAGTGCTGGCAAGAGCGCCCTCGCGGCTGGATCTGTGGCGCGGCGACCGGCGGGCGCTGGACCGGAGCATTGAGCAACTGGCGGCGCGGCTGGAAGATGCCGGCGAGTTCCACCCGAAGCGGGAGCCCTTTGGCGAATTCGATTTGCAGCATCCTCCGGAACCCGTCAACGCCGCCCACTTTTTGCGCTTTGTGGGCGAACGGCGCGGCCCGGAGCCGGACGGCGGGCGGGAGGCGCGCCTGCGCGTTACCCTGGATGCCGGCTTGCAGGCGCATTTTCAGGCGTTGCTGAACCGGCGCCTGGATGCGCTTGCTCATCGAGATGTGGGAAACGCGGCCTTGCTGGCGGCAGATCACACGAGCGGAGAAATCCTGGCCTGGGTGGTGGGCGAGGCCGGCGAAGCCGCGCCCGGGCGACTGATTGATTCCGTGCGCAGCTTGCGCCAGCCAGGTTCCGCGCTCAAACCTTTTTTGTACGCCCTGGGGCTGGAGAAAGGCTGGACCGCCGCCACCTTGATCAAGGACGCGCCGGTGGTGGACATGGTGGGCATGGGACTGCACAGCTATCGCAACTACTCCGGGGTTTTTCATGGCCCAATCACGCTGCGCCAGGCGCTGGGCAACTCGCTGAACACGCCGGCCGTGAGAACGATCGCCTTCACCGGCCAGGGCGAATATCTGGATTATTTGCAACAGCTGGGCTTTGGAGCGCTGACCCGCAAGACCGATCACTACGGCCCGGGCCTGGCTCTGGGAAACGGCGAAGTCAGCTTGCTGGAACTGACCCAGGCCTATGCTGCGCTGGCGAATCGCGGGCGCTACCGCGAGTTTTCGGCGCTGGCGGAAAGCGAAGCCCCCTGGAGGCAGGCGCGGCCTGTCGTTTCTCCCGAAGTTGCGTCGTTGATTGCCAACATCCTCTCCGATCCCTATTCCCGCCAACTGGAATTTGCCGGAGGCTTGCTGAATTTCCCCGCGCAGACGGCGGTCAAGACCGGCACCTCCAGTGACTACCGCGACAGTTGGGCGATGGGGTTCAACAAGCGGTTTGTTGTGGGCGTGTGGATGGGCAATCTCGACCAGCGCCCCATGCGCGGGGTTACCGGCTCCATCGGCCCGGCAATGGTTTTGCGCGCCGCTTTCAGCCGGCTGGAGCGCAGGGCGGAAAGCGCCCCATTGTGGCTGAGCCCGAGGCTGGCGCGCCACGAAATTTGCGCCGCCACGGGTGTTGCCTGGCGGGAAGGCATGAATTGCGCCCGAAGGCCGGAGTATTTCGTTCCGGGTTCCGCGCCTGCGCAAGCCCCCGGCGCATCGCAGCGCGCTCGCGCGGTTGCGCTGGTTCAGCCCGCCGAAGGATTGCTGCTTGCCTACGACCCGCGCGTTCCTCCGGAATACCAGGCGTTCGATTTCGTGCTGCGGGGAGTGGATGAAGACGATCAGGTGGACTGGCGCATTGACGGCGCCGCGCCGCTGCGCCGCGACGGCCCTCGTTACGCCTGGCAGCTTGAACGGGGCGAGCATCGGCTGAGCGCCACCGTTTTTCGCGACGGCCGGATTCTTGCCGAGTTGCGGGAAACCCGCTTTATAGTTCGCTGACGCAGCGGGCGCGGGAATTGTCCGGTTTTTTGAGGCGGCGAATCCGCGGGCGGGCGCAGACTCGAAACTAGTTTCAGTTGATGGTGGAGAATAGCGCCACATGCGCCGCAAGACCCTCCCGCTGCTGATCCTGCTGGCCACGGCAGGAATCGTGGCCATGCTGGTGCTCACGCGCCCCAGCATGGCTCCGGTGGAGCAGGCCGAAATCGAATGGCCGGTAAAGGTTGCCACCGCCCGCTTTGAGGATCTGCGCCCGGTATTGAGGCTCTATGGCGAAATTGTGGCGGGGCGCGAAAGCGAGCTCAGGGCGCTGACTCCGGGACCCATCGTGGAAGTGGGGGAGAACTTTCGCGAAGGCGGCGCGGTAAGACAGGGCGAACTGTTGCTCGGAGTGGACCCCTTCGACTATGAAATCGCGCTGGCGGAATTGCGGGCCGCCGCCGTTGAGGCGCAGGCCCAGTTGCGCTTGAAGGAACAGGATATGCAACGGGTTGAGGCGCTGTTTGCGGAAGGCAACGTGTCCGCGCAGCAGCGGGATACGGCGGCGCTGGAACTGGAGATGGCGCGCGCCGCGCTGGAGCGCGCCCGGGCCGGCGAGCGGCGCGCCGAGAGGGACCTTGCCGACACGCGCCTGACAGCGCCCTACGATGGCGTGCTGGTGGATGTGGCCGCCAACCTGGGCCGGCAGTTGTCCACCACCGACCGGGTGGCGAGGATTGTCGATCCAGCCTCGCTGGAGGCGAGCTTTCCGCTTTCCAATGAACAGTACGGCCGCCTGCTGTCTGAAGGCAGTCTGACCGGGCGCCCGGTTCGCATCGTTTGGGAGATTGGGGAAATCGAACTGGAGCGCGAGGGACGCATCGAGCGCATCGGCGGCGAAATCGCCGCGGCCAGCGGCGGCATCCGCGTGTTCGCCGGGCTGCTGGACACATCGGTGGGCACGCCCTTGCGGCCGGGCGCCTTTGTGCGCATCGAACTTGAGGATCGCCTGTACCCCCGCGTGGCGCCGGTGCCGGACACCGCCCTGTATGGCGAAGACCGCGTCTTTGTGGTTGAGGACGGGCGCTTGCGCACCCGCCAGGTGGAACTGCGCGGATACGACGGCGACATGATGCTGCTGGGCGCAGCGCCGGAAAACGCCCTCAGGGATGGCGAGCAGGTGGTGATTACGCAACTGCGCGAGGCCGGCGAGAACGCCAGCGCGCTGATCGTGGAATAGGGGGCGCAGGGCTATGGCCGCCAACCGGATGCTGGTGTTCTTTGCCCGCCACAAGGTGGCCGGCAACCTGATTCTGGCGCTGATGATCCTGTTTGGCCTGCTGGGCCTGGGGCAGCTTAACCGCCAGCTCATGCCGGACTTCACGCTGGAGCAGATTCAAATCGACATCACCTGGGCCGGGGCCAGCCCGCAGGACATCCAGGCTAACGTGGTGGAGCCGCTGGAGCGCGAGCTGCTGCTCTTGGACAACGTGGACAAGCTGAATGCCACGGCCTTCGATGGGCGGGGGGTGTTGAACGCCGAGTTCGACTTCGGCAGCAACATGGCCAAGGCGCTTACCGATGTGCAGTCAGCCGTGGCCCGCGTGGCTACCTTCCCGCAGGAAATGGAGCGGCCCGCGGTGCGCGTGCTGCAGCCCAGCGAGGTGATTTGCAATATCGAGATTTCCGGGCCGTTCAGCGAGAGCGCGCTCAAGTCGTACGCCTGGGAAATCCGCAACGACCTGCTGCAGCTGGGAGTGAGCTCGGTGCGCATGAGCGGGCTGCGCAGGAGCGAATTGCGCGTTGAGGTGCCGGCTGAAACCCTGCGCCGCCTGGACCTGACGCTGGACGATGTTGCCCAGCGGATTGCCCGCTCCAGCCTGGATTTGCCGGCCGGCACCGTGGATACGGAACGCATATCCCGGCAAATCCGCAGCGAGCGCCGGGCGCGGACGGCCGCTGAGCTTGGGGAAGTGGAGGTGCTGGCGAGCGATTCCGGCGAACGGCTGCGGTTGAAGGACATCGCCCGGATTCATGAGACTTCCGCTGATGGCGAGGTGGCCCGCCAGGTGGGCGGACATCCTTCGATCAACCTGAATGTGCGGCGCAGCCGCGGCGTGGATTCCATGGTGGCCCAGCAGATGGTGGAGAACTACCTGGAGGAGTTCAAGGCCAGGGCGCCGAGCAGCCTCAGGGTGGATTTGTTCGATGTGTTCGCCGAACAGGTTACGCAGCGCGTCAACATGCTTTTGACCAACGGCTTCGGCGGCCTGATCCTAGTGCTGGCCGTGCTCTACCTGTTCCTGGGCGGGCGGCCTTCCTTCTGGGTGGCGATAGGCATACCTGTTTCCTTTCTTGCGGCGCTGGCGGGCATGGCCGCGGTCGGATTGAGTCTGAACATGATCAGCATGTTTGCGCTGATCATGGGCATAGGAATCATTGTGGACGATGCCATCGTGGTATCGGAGCACGCTGGCAAGCTGCATGCGTCCGGAGTCCCCGGAGGCGAAGCGGCCGAGCGCGCCTCGCAACTGATGTTTCCGCCGGTCATGGCCGCCTCCCTAACCACCCTGGCCGCCTTCCTGCCCATCCTGCTGATCGAGGAGGAGGTGGGCAGCGTGGTCAAGGAACTGCCTATTACGCTGAGCCTGGTAATCCTGGCCAGCCTGGTGGAGTGCTTTTTGGTGCTGCCCATGCATCTGCGCTCCGCGCTGAGCAAGCAGCGGCCTTCGGCGCGGTGGCGCAGGCGATTCGAGGTGGGCTTTGCGCGCTTTCGGGACCGCCTGTTCAGCCGCTTTCTCAAGGGCGCCCTGCGGCAGCGTTACGCCAGCGTCATGACGGCCGTTTGCCTGTTCCTTCTTTCCATCACCCTGATGGGCACCGGACGGGTCGGTTTCGACTTCTTCCCCGCTCCCGAGTCGGATTTGGTATATGCCAACTTCGCCCTGGCGCCGGGGGCGCCGCGGCGGGATTCAGAGGAAATGGTGGCGGAACTGGGGCGGGCCGCGCGCGCGGCCGAGCAGCGTTTGGGCGCCGCGCCGGGAGAGCTGGTGGCTTTTGGAGTGGGTGCCGTGGCCACTCGAGACCCGGGCGTGGGCAATGCTCCGCTGGAGGTGAGCGGCGACCACATGGGCGTATATACCCTGGAGTTGGCGCCGGGGGATGTGCGCTCGGTGCGCAACGAGGCGTTTATCGAGGCTTGGAAGCGGGAAACCCGCAGGGCGGCCGGCGTGGAGAAGCTGATCTTCTTTTCGCGCCAGATAGCGGGACCGCCTGGCAGCGATGTGGAAATGAGTCTTTCCGGGAGCGGCCTGGAAGACCTCAAGGATGCCGCGGGCTACGTGGCGCGCTGGCTGGAGGCGGTGCCCGGCGTGGACTCGGTCGATGACGACTTGCCGCGCGGGAAACAGGAGGTGCTGCTGGAAATCACCCCGGCCGGCGAGGCGATGGGCTTGAGCGCCGCGGAAGTGGCGCGGCAGGTGCGCAACGCTTACGAGGGCGCCCTGGCGGACCGCGTTCCCCGGGACGAAGAGGAGTTGAAAGTGCTGGTGAAGCTGCCTGAGGCGGGCCCGGGCCAGGCAGGATTGCGCAATCTTTACCTGCGGTCGCGCAGCGGCGAGGAAGTTCCGCTTACGGAGGTGGTGAATCTGCGCCAGCGGGTGGGATTTGCCCAAATCAGTCGAATTGACGGGTTGACGCAGGTAACTGTTTCGGCCGACCTGAATCCGGCCTTGACGACAAGCGGGCAGGTTATCCGCGCCATGGAAGAACAGGGCATCATCCGGGCGATCCGGGAGCAATACGGCGTGGGCGTGAATTTCAAGGGGCGCACCGAGCAGCAGGCCGAGGCGCTGGCGGATTTCCGCATGGCCGGGATTGTGGCGCTGGGCAGCATCTACATTGTGCTGGCCTGGGTGTTCGCTCGCTACGGAACGCCGCTGGTGGTGATGAGCGTTATTCCTTTTGGGCTGGTGGGCGCGATCCTGGGGCACATGGTCTTTGGTTTCAACCTCAGCATGTTCAGCCTGGTGGCGCTGCTGGGGCTGGCGGGAGTGCTGGTGAACGATTCGATAATCCTGGTGTCGGCGGTGCAGCGGCACCGGGATGAGGGCGATTCGCTGATGGAATCGCTGCGGGCGGGAGCCCGGGAACGGCTGCGGCCGGTGCTGATGACGAGCATCACGACAATCGTGGGGGTCACGCCAATCCTGTTTGAGCGCAGCCTTCAGGCGCAGTTGATTCAGCCGCTGGCGATAACGCTGGTATTTGGAATGCTGCTGGCGCCGCCGCTGGTGCTGGTGTACGTGCCCTGCGTAATGGCGATCGGCGGTGACCTGCGCCGCTGGCTGCGGGGCCGGGGCTCAGGCAGAACCGCGCCCAGCCCCAACCCCGTATCCCTCGCGAGTTAACCTGCGGCCATCCTGCATATTTTGTGGGGCGTGCTTCCTTCGCCTTCTGACTTGCCCCTTCCCCGCGGGAGACGCATGAATACGCTCCGGCAGCTGTGCGCCAGCCGCCGCCTGTTGCGGCGATGGGTCAGGCGCCGACGGCGCGGAGAGGCTGGGCGGCGGGTTTGGGTTCCACCAGCGGAACGGGGTCCAACACCCAGGCTTTTGATTTGCGGCGTTGCGGCGAGGGAATGGCGTAAACCACGTTGCGCCTGGCGCGCATGCGCTTGAGTTGGTCGGCATCAATGCGCCAGCCCTTGTCGTCCCACTGCTCCAGC
>RKRP01000190.1 GCA_007571315.1 Gammaproteobacteria bacterium | reverse complement strand
GGGAATGTTCATGCGGTCGGCCAGCCTCCAAGCCTTTCAGGGTTTGCCAAAAAACAGCCTCAGGAAGCTGCAGCATACCACCAAAGCAAAAGCGGCGCTCTCGTCCCGGAGCTCCAAAGTTTGCTCGCGCGCCTAGCCTACAGGCCCGGCACTGTGGCATTCTTGACAGCGCGAAACCCTGGGAGGAGGCAATGGCCAGGCCACACATCGAGTTCATACAATCGCAAGCCCTGCCCTGGCGCGAAGGCGTGTTTGAGGGGCGTTTCGATGGCGTTTCCGTGAAGGTGTTGAGCAGGGATGAGAAAACCGGGGCCACCAGCAACCTGGCGCGCTATCCCGCCGGCTGGTCGCGGGGCGGCCCTGAGCACCTGAACGCCGATGAGGAACTGCTGGTTCTGGAAGGCGATCTGGAAATCAACGGCGTGAGCTACAGCGAGTTGTGCTATGCGCACCTGCCCGCGGGCCACACCCGCCAAAGCGCTTCCAGCCGAAGCGGCGCGGTGGCGCTAACGTTTCTCTCCCGGTCGCCCGAAACGCTGGACGGCAAGGGCCCGGACGACGACCATGGGCGGCTGGTGCGGAAAGTAGATGCCCTGAGCGCAAAACTCGACACCAGCTTGCGCGAACTGGGCGTGGATGTGGACGAGAGCGACGGCATGCTGGACGGCTTCCGCAAGTTCTCCCGCATCATTTGCCGGGAAGACCCGCGCACGGGCGACCAGAGCTGGATACTGTCGGCGCCGCCGCTGTGGCGCAACGACGTCATCGAAATTCACCCGGTTGTAGAGGAAATGTATCTGATTACGGGCGACCTCGCCGGGGACACCGGGCTGATGAAGCCGGGCGCGTATTTCTGGCGCCCGCCAGGCATGCCGCACGGCCCGTTCGGCTCCAAGACCGGGAATCTATTGTTCTTCCGCACCGAGGGCGGCCCGCTGGAGACCGACTTTCAGCCCGGCGCGCACCTGTTCAGCTGGGAGGCGAAGCTGAATCCGGTGCTGCCGCCGGAACTGGCCGAATACGCCCCGAAGGTCGAGGCTGAAGCCGCCTACTACTAACGCAAGAAACCGCGGGTTGGCGCAAAACTTCATCATGTCCGCCCGGGTTGAACCATGCGGTTCGGCCTGAGGCTCATCGAGTATCTGGGGCCCGCGCGGAAACTGGCGCGGCTGGCCGCGGCAGGCGAGAAGGCGGGCTTCGACAGCGTGTGGTTCCCGCATGACACGTTCATGCGCCATACCTGGGTGACGACCTCCGCGGCCGCCGCCGCCACCCGGCGAATAAAGATCGGATCGGTGGGCACCAACCCGTACACCACGCATCCGCTGGAGCTGGCCAGCTATGCCGCCACGCTCGACGAGCTGTCCGGCGGCCGTTTCATTCTGGGCATGGGTCTGCACACGCTGGACATGATCGGCTGGGCCGGGGTGGATGCGTCCGACTATCTGCAGCGCCACCGCGAGGCCGCGCACCTGATCCGCGGCCTGTGGCGCGGGGAAGTCATGGAGCACAACGGCGAAAGCTACCAATGGGGGCCCGAGTGCTACCTGCGCTTCAAGCCGCTTCGCCCAAACATCCCGATCTATCTGGCGGCTTTCGGCGAGGAGTTTCTGCGCTTGAGCGGCGAAATTGGCGATGGCAGCCTGCCTATGATCACGCCGCCAGCCTCTGCGAAGCGGATGATCGCGCCCATCCGCGAGGGTCTGGCGGCGCGCGATGATCCGGCGCCTGAATACGTGGTTTCCGGCTGCGGCTGGCTGTCGCTCTCCAGGGAGAAGGCCGCGGCATCCGAAGTCATGAAAAACTTGGCCGCGTATTTCGGCCCCTATCTTGAGGACCGCGCTCTGCGCGCCATCGGGCTGAGAGCAAGCGATTTCGAGCCATTGCGCAAGCGGGTGGACGCAGGGCGCATTCAGGAGGCGCGCGCGCTAGTCACCCCGGAAATGCTTCGCCTCGGCATTTCCGGAACGCCTGCGGAGGTCATCGGCCAGATCCACGAACTGGCGGAAGCCGGCATCAACGAAGTGAATCTGGGTGGCCCATTAGGCCCGGATCCGGAAGAAGCAATCCGCCTCATGGGCGAGGAAGTCATCCCCGCCTTCCGCGGCTGACCCGTCCGTTGATGAGGTCGAGTTTCGGCTTGCTCCTCGCAGCGGAGGCGCAGGGCGGAAAGCTATCGCATGCCGAAAAATTCGTAGGTTGCCCGGCAAACGTCGGTATCATTCTTGAAAGCGACCGACAACGCAATTTGCTGCTCGGTGGGCATGGCGATGTAGCCGAGCGACCAGGTGCCCGACGACGCGGACGACCGGTAGGTTCCCGACGCGCCCAGGGCACCGTCCGAGTCGTCAAGCGCGCCGGTCAATTCCAGCACCTCGCCGAAGAAATTGTCGAACGTCAACTGCACTGACTCGCGCCCCGCCGCCTTTGCGGTCAGCACGGTTGAATCGACCAGCGGAACGCTCCCGATGCATTGGTGCGAATCGTCCAGCACGATGCTCTTGCCTTCAAAAGTTTGATTCAGGAAGCCGTAATCGGCTTGAGGCGCCATGCGCTCGACTGCCGCCAGGGCGAGATCAAGATCAAACCGCGTTGACAATGTTGCGCCGTCGATATCCAGGTACACGGAGTCCTGATACGTATCGAATACTTCCGAGCCGCGCATAACGTCGACCGAAATGTCATAGGGGCCAATCAACAGGTCATTAAATCCAACTTCGGTTTCACCGGCGCGCAGCGTTTCGGAGCGCGTCAAACCGTGGCCCCTGGCCGTGACAATGGCCATCATGCGGTTGGACCCCCGGGTGGCCACTTCGGTGGGGGGGTCCACAAGCCCGGCAAATTCAAGCGCCCACTGGCACGACCGGGTCCGGTTGTCGAATTCGATCAGGGCGGTGAGGGAGTGGGGCGTTGGAGCCAGCAGTTTGGCAATTTCCCAGTCGCCGGCCGTGTCGTCGGATGACTCGTAGGCGCCGCTGGCGGCAAATGGCTCCGAAGCGCTGTCAGCACGTCCGGACAAGGTCAGTTCTTCGCCCTCGAACAGTGAAATGGTCAACTCCATGCGATCCTGGTTGAGGGCGACGTTCATATCCGAGCGAACCAAGGAGGACGAGTCCACTCCGCTGCAGTTGCCTGGCTTCACGCTGGCCATGCCCGTGTAGCTTCGGTCCAGCATGGGGCGCACCACCGGTTGCACCACCATATCCCCGCGCAGAAAATCGAGCGTTATGGTGACATCGCCGAACGCGCCATTGACCTGGACGGGATAAGCATAGTTGCCAATCTCAACGCCCCCGCTGCGGAATGTTACGCGCAGATCGTACACCCCCAGGGGCAGTTCCCTGAACGCGACCGATCGCGTTTCGTTGTTCGCCGGGACAGTTCGGATGGCATGCTCGCCAGCCAGTTCGATGGAGCCGGTCGCGCCGGGAGGAAGCTCCGCGCGGGAGCTGGCATGGATGCGAACGACCATGGTGCCCTCCGCCCTAGCGGGAGGCTCGCCCGGTTCCGGGGCTTTATCGACAACGTCGGCGGGCTCAGGCAAGGGAGGTTCATCGACCACATCGACGGTCTCGCATGCCGCCAGGACGAAACAGATGGCTAGCAGAGCCGTTGCCCATTGGCGCGCCGGCGACTGCTGCGTCGTTTGGGCTGCCGCCACAAGGCCGCTATTGAATTTCATATTTCCAACCCGTCAGTAGAGGCTTTTGGCGATGCGCAGGTACGACATTAACATATGCCGCATGTACAGTTGCGTTCTCGCGCAGTGGCCCGTTTTCGTTTGCGCAAGAATGTAATCCAAGGCGCGGCGGTTGTAAACTTTCCGGCTCAGCTTGAGGCTCAGCCGGGGGGAGGCAGCTTGAGTTCGAGGGGAGCTTATGAGTGACAACACCACTGCGGCGAATCCGGCATCGTGGGCCAGGCTTGCGAAGCGGAGTCTGGAACCCATTTTCGCGAGGGTCAAACGGGAAACTGCGGAAACCGGCCGGCGTGTCAACCCTCAGGCGCGGGCGCTGATAAACGGATTGCGGG
>RKRP01000057.1 GCA_007571315.1 Gammaproteobacteria bacterium | reverse complement strand
GCCGAATCCGTACACGATGGGCTGGCCGGTGGGAATCTCCAGCCTCGCGATGTCCTCATCGGAGATGTTCTCCAGCAGTTTCACCAGCGCCCGCAGGCTGTTTCCATGGGCCGACACCAGCGCGCAGCGGCCGGCTTCGATGTCAGGCGCGATATGGCGCTCCCAGTACGGGCGCACCCTTTCGAGCGTGTCCCTGAGGGATTCGGAAGCCGGCGGCGCGTCAAGGCTGGCATAGCGCGGATCATGGCGCGGGTGGCGCGCATCATCGGGCGCCAGCGGCGGCGGCGGCGTGGCGTAGGAGCGGCGCCAGATGCGCACCTGCTCTTCGCCGTGCTTCCGCATGGTCTCGGTCTTGCTCAGGCCCTGCAGCGCGCCGTAGTGGCGTTCGTTCAGGCGCCAGCTGGCATGCGCCTTGATGCCGCTTGCGTTGAGTTCCTCAAGCATCAGCGACAAGGTGCGCGCGGCGCGGGTCAGCAGCGAGGTATGGGCCACTTCAGGGGTCAGCCCTGCGTCTCTCAGCAGGCGCCCGGCGCGGCGCGCTTCGTCCTCGCCGACGGAACTCAGGCCAACATCGGCCCAGCCGGTAAAACGGTTCTCGCGGTTCCAGAGGCTCTGGCCGTGCCGGCAGAGGATCAACTGGCCTAAAGCCCGCATGCTACAGGAAATTTCACGAGGCCTGCTTGAGGTCAGCCACTGCCGCGCTCAAAAACCGCGATGCCTCGGCGCCGGCCACGCAGCGGTGATCGAAGGTGAGCGACAGCGGCAGCCTGCGCCGAATAGCAATTGCGCCATTCATCGCCACCACCTCCTCGCGAGCCGCGCCGCTGCCGAGAATGGCCACCGTGGGCGGCACCATCAGCGGCGTGGCGTAGCGTGAAGAGCCGCCGGCGATGTTCGACAGCGTAATCGTATAACCGCGCACCTCCTCGGGCTTGAGGGCGCGGTCCACGCCGGCCTTTTTCAGCCGCGCCACTTCTTCGCGCAACTGGTCCAGGCTCAGCTTGCCAGCATTTTGGATAGTCGCCACGATCAGGCCGTGCGGCGTGTGCATCGCCAGCCCCATGCGCACTTCCGCAGCCACGGATAGCACGCCGGTCTCGGCGCTGAAGGTGCCGTTCAGGCGCGGTTCGGCGCGGCAGCCGGCCACCATGGCCCGGATCAGCCTGGGGGTGAAGTCGCGCGGCGACTCCCAGTCGTGGATATCCGCGTCATCCATCACGGTGCACAGCGCCACTTCGCGGCGCGCGGCGGTCATGCTCTTGAACATGGCGCGGCGGGGGCCGGAGAGCTTCTCCTCGGTTCCGGAGCGCGGCGCCTCAGGCAGCGGCGGCGCCGGGCCGGACGCGCCAAGAGAGGATTCCGCCGCTTTTGCTACATCCCTGGCGGTGACCCGGCCTTGCGGCCCGGAACCTTCCAGCTGCGCGAGATCCACGCCCAGTTCGCGGGCCAGCGCGCGCACCGAAGGCGCGGCCTTGACCCGCTGCGCACGCGGCGCGGCAGCGCCAGGCTGCGTAGTATCGCTTAGCACCAAGCCGCTGGCCGGCAGCTCGCCCACCACGCCCGGGGCCTCGGCAGCGGCGTTCCCGACAGACTCAGGAGGCGGCGCTTCAGCGGCGGCACGATCGGCGGCGGCACCCGTGTCGAAACGCGCCAGCACATCGCCTACCGGAATCACGTCGCCCGGCTCGCCATGCAAGGAAATCACGCGGCCGGACACCGGAGAAGGCACCTCCACCACGGCCTTGTCGGTCTCAACCGAAACCAAGGGCTGGTTCAACCGGATGTCCTGATCGGCGCTGACGTGCCACTCGACGATTTCCGCCTCGGTCAGTCCTTCGCCCAAATCGGGCAATTTGAACTCTCGCATTCCCACCTGTCCCGGTTAAGCCTCGACAACCTCGCGCACCGCGTCCTTGATGCGCTGCACGCTGGGGATATAGCCGTATTCCAGCCGCGCCAGCGGCGGCACCGTGTCGTATCCCCCCACCCGCATGACCGGCGCTTCCAGACTGTACAGGCCTTCGGAAGCCAGGACCGCGGCGATTTCCGCGCCCACGCCGCCGCTCACCGCGGCCTCATGCACAATCACGGCCCGGCCGGTGCGGGAAACGGACTCCAGTATGGTTTCCTTGTCCAGGGGGCTGACCGTGGCCAGATCAATCACCTCGCAGTCGATGCCTTCCCCGGCCAGTTCGCCGGCCGCGTTCCAGGTCTCCAGCGCGGATGCGCCCCAGGAGATGAGCGTGAGGTCCGTGCCCGGGCGGGTTACGAAGGCGTGGTCCAGCGGCAGTCCCTC
Organism: Gammaproteobacteria bacterium; assembly: GCA_007571315.1. Lineage (GTDB taxonomy): Bacteria > Pseudomonadota > Gammaproteobacteria > Steroidobacterales > Foliamicaceae > Foliamicus. Next base: position 1,741 of record RKRP01000057.1, on the reverse strand, counting down.
GCCATTGTCGGGCACTTCCTGGCGGAAGGCGCGATAAACGCGCTTGGGCTCCAGAAACACCACCGGGTCGGGGTCGCGGATGGCGGAAAGCAGCAGTCCGTAGGCGCGCACCGGCGAGGAAGGAATCACCACCCGCACGCCCGGCATGTGGGCGAACAGCGCTTCGGTGCTCTCGGAATGGTGTTCCGGCGCGCGGATGCCGGTGCCGAAGGGCGCGCGCAGCACCATCGGGCAGGTCAGCCGTCCGCGGGTGCGGTTGCGCAGGCGGCTGGCGTGGCTGATGATCTGGTCCAGCGCCGGGTAAATAAAGCCCATGAACTGAATTTCCGGCACCGGCTTGAGGCCCTGCGAGGCCATGCCCACAGCCAGCCCGGCAATCATCGCCTCGGCCAGCGGCGTGTCGAATACCCGCGCGGCGCCAAAACGCTCCTGCAGGCCGTCGGTAGCGCGGAACACGCCGCCGTTCACCCCCACATCCTCGCCAAACACCACCACGCTGTCGTCATGCGCCATTTCCCAGGCCAGGGCCTGGTTGACGGCTTCCACCAGAGTCAGGTTGGACATCCGGCTCAGCCTCAGCCGTGACCCGGCGCCGGATACTTGCGGGCAATCTCGCGCTGGGCCGCGAGCATGGGAGGCATATTGCCGAACTGGTGCTCGAAGATTTCCTCAATCTGCGGTTTTGGCGCGCTCAAATACGCCTCCACCTCGGCTTCCACTTCCGCTTCAAGTTCCTCGGTCAGCGCCTGTTCCTGCTCCTCGGTCCAGCCGAAACGCTCCTCCATCAGGCGCCGCGCGCGCCGCAGAGGTTCGCGCAGGCGGGCTGCTTCCACTTCGGCATCCGGACGGTAGCGCGTGGCGTCGTCTGCCGTGGTGTGGTCCGAGAGCCGGTAGCTCAAGGCTTCGAGCAGTGAAGGGCCGCCCCCGGAACGGGCCTTGCGCAGGGCTTGCTCGCACCGGTGGCGCACCGCGACCACGTCGTTGCCGTCCACCTGCTCGCCTGGAATGCCGGCGGCGATGGCCTTTTGCGCCAGGGTGCCCGCGGCGGTTTGACCTTCCACCGGCATGGAAATGGCGTAGCGGTTGTTGGTAACTAGAAACACCACCGGCAACTGCATCGCGCCGGCGGCGTTCAGGGCCTCGTAGAAGGCGCCTTCGGAAGTGGCGCCGTCGCCGCAAAAGGCTACAGCGCAACTCGCCTGGCCGCGCATCTTCAGAGCCAGCGCGGCGCCGGCCGCATGCAGGCATTGCGTGGCGATGGGCACGCAATACGGAAAGTCGTGGCGCGGGCCGTCCCAATTGTGCCCGCGTTCGTCGCCGCCCCAAACGGCAAGCAACTGGCTCATGCGAACGCCCCGCCAGATTGCCGCGCCGTGTTCGCGGTACGAGGGCGCCATGACATCTTCCGGCTGCATAACCGCGGCCACCCCAATCTGGGCGGCCTCGTGGCCGCGGCTGGAGGCAATGGTTCCCACCTGGCCAGTGCGCTGAAGGTTGATGCAGCGCTGGTCGAACACCCGGGTGAGGCGCATGAATCGATACATGCGCGCCATCTGGTCCGCGTTAGCGGCAAATTCCGGCAATTCTTTCTGGGCTTTACCGTGCGGGTCCAGGAACTGCGTATACCTGATTTCAAACCGTGCTACTACGGACATGTCAAAACTCGATCGGGAACGGGAAGTATAGCGCGGATGCCCACGTTTGCTCCCCGCTTCCGCTGCGAAGCGCAACCGATTACGCG
>RKRP01000082.1 GCA_007571315.1 Gammaproteobacteria bacterium | reverse complement strand
AAAGAGTGTCTATATGAAAGACAAGCGATTGAATCCAGCGAGCATCGAAAAAGGCAGAAATCCAACAAATGTATGGCGGATTTGTAGATTGAATGGAAACTCCAAAGAACGGGTTGGCCATCCAACACAGAAACCAAGGGCAATTATTCAAAGGTTGATAAGAGCATTATCTTACCCAGGCTCTGTTGTGCTTGATTTCTTTGGTGGAAGTGGAATCACAACACGAGTTGCCATCGAGGAAGGCCGACATAGCGTTTGTTGTGACTTCGACACATCCTTTTTAGATTATGTGTCGCAACAAGTTGCCAAAATTGATAATCCGCCACTACTAGCTGAGATGCCGAAATATGAAATTTATGAAGAATTGGAAGGAATGATTTCACATGGAAATCTCCGATAACGGAGTTAGCCTTAAAGAGCGTCAACAATTATTTGCCGCTACGCGGCCAACCAAGGCAGTGTAATCGGAGGAGGAGAGCCGTTTGCGCTTGCCGTACTGCGGTAGAATGGCGGGCCGTTCGGCAATCGCCGGGGAGTAAAACATGTCACGGGTATGCCAGGTTACCGGGAAGCGGCCCATGTCGGGCAACACCGTTTCGCATGCGCACAACAAGCGGCGGCGGCGTTTTCTGCCCAACCTGCATACGCACCGGTTTTGGGTCGAAAGCGAGAAGCGCTACGTGAAGCTCAGGGTTTCGCGCAAGGGCCTCAAGATTATTGACCGGGACGGCATCGACAACGTTCTGGCCGGTCTTCGCGCAGCGGGAGAGCGCGTCTAGTTCCGCGCCAGGCCGGGAGCAAGGGCAATGAGAGAAAAGATCAGACTCGTATCCAGCGCCGGCACCGGCCATTTCTACACCACCACCAAGAACCGGAGAACTCATCCGGAGAAGATGCAGGTGAAGAAATACGACCCGCGCGTCCAAAAGCACGTGCTCTACAAGGAAGGCAAGATCAAGTAGCCGGGGCTTAACCAGGATCCGGGCGCCGAGCCCAGCCGCGCGCGGGCGCTACAGCACCCCCAGCCTGGCCAGTGAAGCGCAGCCGTCGTGCCCCACGATGAAGTGGTCCAGCACTCGCACATCGATCAGTTCCAGGGCTTTGCGGATGCGCTGGGTAATCAGGTGGTCGGCCTGGCTGGGCTCCGCCACTCCTGAAGGGTGGTTGTGGGCCAGAATTACGGCGGCGGCGTTCCTTTCCATCGATCGGCGGACTATCTCGCGCGGATACACCATGGCGCTGTCGAGGGTGCCGTGAAACATTTCCTCGAAGGCCAGCACGCGGTTGCGGCAATCGAGAAACAGGCAGCAGAAGGTCTCGTAGCGCCGGTCGCGCAATCGCGCCATCAGGAAACGTTCGCTGTCCTTTGAGTTGGACAACTGCCGGCCCGTTGTGATCTTCTCCTTGAGCGCCCGCGTGCAGCACTCGCGCGCGGCCGCCATCAAAGCCGCCTTGGCTGCGCCGATTCCCCTAACCTTGCCAAGTTCGCGGGGAGTGGCGGCGAATATGCCTCTCAGGCTCCCGAAACGCAGCAGCAGGTCCTGCGCCAGTTCCAGCGCTGACATGCCTCCGGCGCCCGACCCGATGAGAATGCAAAGCAGTTCCGCGTCCGAAAGGCTGTCCGCGCCGGTCGTCAACAGCCGTTCGCGGGGGCGCTGGCTGCTGGGCCATTGGTTAATCCTTGAACCGCCCATGCGTTGAAGTGTGCAGTGATGCGCGCGCGCCGCAAAGATCGAATGACGGCGCGTTTGCGCATTTTTGGGTCCGCGCCCGGCATCCTGCCGCTTTTGCGGGGATAATGGGCCGCAACCATGGGCATCCTGGCCGGAAAGCGGATACTGCTGTGCGTTAGCGGCAGCGTTGCGGCCTATCGCGCTCCGGAACTGGCGCGCCGCCTGCGTGAGCGGGGCGCGGAAGTCCGAACCATCCTCACCGAGGGCGCCACCAGGCTGATTTCTCCGCTTCTGATGCAGGCGGTAACCGGAACGCCCGCCCGCACCGAACTATGGGACGAGGCATCCGAGGCGGCCATGAGTCATATCGAACTGGCGCGCTGGGCCGACTGCGTTGTGATTGCGCCGGCCACTGCCAACACGATTGCCCGCCTTGCGCGCGGCGAGGCTTGCGACCTGCTGAGCACGGTTTGCCTGGCCGCTGCCGCTCCGCTGCTGGCGGCGCCGGCCATGAACCGCAATATGTGGAGCAATCCGGCCACGCTGGAGAACTGCGCCACCTTGCGCCGCCGGGGCGTGAGCCTTGTTGGGCCCGACTTCGGCGAGCAGGCCTGCGGCGATGTGGGCGAAGGGCGCATGAGCAGCGTCCCTGACATCGTTGCCGCAGTGGCGCAGGCCGTGGATCTTTCCGGCCAGCTGGCCGGACGGAGGGTGCTGATCACGGCGGGTCCTACGCGGGAACCTATTGATCCGGTGCGATACCTTTCCAACCGCAGCACCGGGGCCATGGGTTTTGCGCTGGCCGCGGCCGCGGCGCGGGCCGGCGGCGCCGTTGATCTGGTGGCCGGCCCCACTGCGGCGGTCACGCCGCCCAAGGTGAATCGCACTGATGTGGTGACCGCCGGGGAGATGCTGGAGGAAGTCATGCGCCGCGCTCCGGATTGCGACATCTTCATTGCCTGCGCGGCGGTTGCCGATTATGCTCCGGCCCGCTACAGCCCAGGCAAGCTGAAAAGGTCGAACGCTCCCGCCCGCCTGGAGCTTAAGCCCTCTCCCGATATCCTTGCCGCGGTCGCCCGGCTGAAGAACCCTCCTTTCCTTGTGGGTTTCGCGGCGGAAACGGAAGATGTGGAGCGGCGCGCGCGCGGCAAACTCAAATCCAAGGGAGTCGATATGATCGTGGGCAACCAGGTGGGCGAGGCCTGCGGCTTCGGCGATGTGAAAACGTCGGCCCGGGTGGTGTGGGAAGGCGGAAGCGAGCGCATTGGGCAATGCGCCAAGCCGGAACTGGCCCGGCAGTTGGTGGGTCTGATTGCCCGGCGCATGGGCTTGGGCAAAGTAGCGCTTCTGCGCGCCGGGAGTTCGGCGCGGTGAGCTATCCGATACAGCTGCGCATACTCAACGAAAAGGCCCAACCGCCCCGCTACGCAACGCGGGGCTCCGCCGGCATGGACCTGCGCGCCTGCCTTGACGCCCCGCTAACCTTGCAGCCCGGCGAGACCCGGCTGATCCATACCGGCATTGCGCTGCATATCGCCGACCCCGGACTGGCCGCGGCGATACTTCCGCGCTCCGGGCTGGGCCATAAGCACGGCGTGGTGCTCGGCAACCTGGTGGGGCTGATCGATTCGGACTATCAGGGCGAAATCATGATGTCCTGCTGGAACCGGGGCAATCAGCCTTTCGTGCTTGAGGACGGCATGCGGGTGGCCCAACTCGTGCTGCTGCCAATAGCGCGCGCGCGCTTTGAGGTGGTGGAGGAATTTGCCGCATCCAGCCGCGGCGCCGGCGGCTTCGGACATACCGGCAGCCGCTGATGCGCCCGCCCGCGCATTCCGTTGGTATTTAACCAATCGCCGCTGCGGCCAGCGCGCGCCGGGCCTGCTGCCTAGTGGGACTGTCCCGTTAGGCAGCCTAGTATCGGCCGAAGGGCAGAGACAATGCGGACCTGCGTGATCGGATGAAAGCCCTAGCCAAGCGCTATCCCCGCTACGGCCATCTCACCCTGCACGAGACGCTCAAGCAGGAAGGGCAAGGAGAAAGGTCAGCGTATATCCGGCAATAACACTTCAATCGAAGTTGAAGCAACCTCCATCAATATCTGAAACATGTCTTGCTGCGCCCAGGAGTCGCTCTGGAAATACAATGATGGCGCTTGAAGCATTTGAATATGATCATCAAGTTCAACAAAAACATTTTTGCAATAATTCTGATTGATTTCCATCCCAAAACTACTAGCAGTCACTCGGTCTATTCGATTGAGATTGCCAGCATCATGCGCAATTTTCACCTTCCTGCCTTCGGGAGACTCGACGAAAAATGTATGAGTAGCGAAATTCGACCCTTGTAGAAAAACCACGTAGGGGAAGTAGATTTCGCTCAACATATAGTTCCTGAATTCCATAATGTTTTTATGCACTCGTTCAATCGCGTTTCCTGCGACCATTAGATCCTTGTCTTTGTTTTTTCCTTGCTTTATTCCAGCACGAATTTTCGCAACATCATTGCCCTGATGTTTGGATTCACTTACAAGCACTACCCGATAATTATCAAACTTGTCTTTCACTTCAATTATCCCGCCATCAGGTTTAATTCTTGCTTTTTGAACAAACAAAACCTGCCCTAATTGTGGATCAAGTGATGAAAGTTTCTTGTTGATCCCTTTCTTTAGATATCCCCTTCCGATGCCGAAATATCAGACTTGGATGCTTCTTTTGCAACTCTTCGTTTATCAAGAGCATGACGTTTCGAATAGACAAGTCATGCTTCTGGGCCTCTTCCCCAAAAATGCCAATTGGCCCGCCAGCAAGTTCGTGTTGTTTTTCAAGCCTAATAGATTGGCCTTTGCCTCTGGAAGTATCCTTAAATAGCCATGCTATTGCCATTACTCGAACTGGAATGAAACGTGTCTCACTCGCCGAACAAGTTGGCGGCGGAAATAAGGTGTAATCGGTGATTGATGCTGCCGTTTTTTGTGGTAAGCGGTTCTGGCCACTTACATAAATAATAAACCCTTAGATCGCTGCCCGAATCCAACCGGCCACGACCGCTCACGCCAGGGAGGGGTTACCGGGCGTTTCGCGAACCGCAGGCGGCGATTGCCATCGTTAGAAGCAGGGGAAGCAGGCGCTCCGCCCAGTCGCCCGGGGTATTTTCCTGCCAGTTCAGCAGCACGGTAAAAACGAAACCGCAAAGCAGCACCGCCAGGGCGTAAGCGGGCCGCACGCGGCGGCGCAGCACGGCCATCACAACCAAAGGCGCAAACGAAGCGCCCAGCGCGTGCCAGGCGAACAGCACGCGGGAGAAAATGGCCTCCGGAGCATAAAGGGAAATCAGGGTGGCAGCCACGGTAATACCCGTAACCACCAGGTAGGTGGACTTCAGCCCCTTCCTGCGCCGCTCGGCCTCAAGCCGCCAGTCGCGTGACGCGGCCGCGGCCCCCGCCAGCAGCTGGCTGTCGGCGGTGGACATGATGGCGCTGAGCACAGCGGCAATCACCAAGCCCGCCAGCACCGGCGGAAGAAGCCCTTCTGCCGCCGCGAACAGGACGTTTTCCGCGTTTTCCAAGCCGGAAAACAGGACCCGCCCGGCAAGACCCAGAGCAGTCATACCGGACAGCACCAGCACGATCCAGACCATCGCAATGATGCTTCCCTGGCGGATGGCACGGTCGTCGCGCGCCGCCATGAAGCGGTTCACCACATGCGGCTGGCCGGGCTGGGCCAGTCCCACGGAAAGGCAGCCCACGATGAAGCCCAGCGCCGCCAGGCCGCCGCTGGAGGGTGTAAGGCGGAGAGCGGCTCCAGGCGAAGCGAGCGACCCCGCCAATCCATCCGCCTGCCCCAAAGCAAGCACCGCGGCGAGCGGCAGAAGCGCGGCCACCAGCGCCATAAGCAGGCCCTGAAGCGTGTCGGTAACGCTAACCGCCAGAAAGCCGCCGAGCAGGGTGTAACCAAGAATCACGGCGGCGCCCAGAACAATGCTCAACTCCGCCTCAAGCCCCAGCGCCTGGCTGAAAGCGTTGCCCGCGGCCTGAAACTGGGCGGCCACGTAAAACACGAAGGAAACCAGAATAATCAGCGAAGCCGCCTTGCGCGAAATGCGCCGCAGCAGATCGTGGCCCTGGCCCAGAAGCAACTCGGTGAGCGTCAGCGCGCCGCTGCTTTCGGCCATCGCCCTGAGCCGCGGCCCAACCCAGAACCAGTTGATGATGTAGCCAAGGATGACTCCGCCGCACAGCCACACCGCCGGAGCGCCCTCAAGAAACGCAAAACCACTGACTCCCAGCAGCGTCCACGCCGAAGCCGCGCTTGCCGAGGAACTGATCGACGTGACCCAGGCGCCGATGCGCCGGCCACCCAAAAAGTAATCGCTCTGGTCCTGCGAGCGCCGGTACGCCCAAAGACCGATTCCCAGCAGCACCACCTTGTAGGCGATCAGGGTAACGATGACGGTTGCGTTGCTACTCATCGGCATGGGTCATGCGGCGCGAACCGGCAATGGCGATGCTCAAGGTCACGATCATCGGCGCCAGGCGCTCCGCCCAGTCGCCGGGCGTGTCCGGTTGCCAGTGAAGAAGGACCGTCAAGGTGAACCCGCACAGCAGCACGGCCAGCGCATAGCCGGACTTCACCTGCCGGCCCAGCACCGCCATATACACCAGCGGAGCAAAGGACGCGCCCAGCGCGTGCCAGGCGAACAGCACCCTGAGGAACACGGACTGGGGCGCGAACAGGGCGATCAGCGCGGCGCCAGCCGTAATCGCCACCACCGCGGCGTAGGTGGTTTTGAGTCCCGCCGCCTTGCGCGCCCGCTCAAGGCTCCAGTCGCGCGAAACCGCCGCCGCCCCGGTGAGCAGCTGGCTGTCGGCGGTGGACATGATGGCGCTGAGCACGGCAGCAATGACGATTCCAGAAAGCACCGGGGGCAGGAGGCGTTCGGTGGCTACAAAGAACAGGTTCTCGGGATTGCCGATGTCGGAGTACAACACCCGTCCGGCCAGGCCCAGAATGCCCATGCCGGCGAAAACCAGCGCCACCCAAACCAGCGCGATGATTCGTCCCTGGCGCACGGCGCGCTGATCGCGCGCCGCCATGAAGCGATTGGCCACGTGCGGCTGGCCGGGCTGGCCCAGACCCACGCACAAGGAGCCAATGAGGAAGCCCGCCGCCGCCAGGCCGGCCTGCGGCGGCGCCATGCTGAACGGTTCCCCCGTCACGCTGAACAAATTGCCGCTGCCGGAAATCACAATGAGGGCGAACACCACCACCGCCGGCAAGAACAACGAAACCAGCAGCATCAGCAATCCTTGCAGGCTGTCGGTGAGGCTCACCGCCAGGAAACCGCCCAGCAGCGTGTACGCCAGTATGACGGCGGCCCCAAGCAAGATTCCAGACTGCGCTGAAATGCCCAGCGATTCCTCAAAGGCATTGGCCGCGGCCTGAAATTGAGAGGCCACGTAGAAGGTAAAACACACCAGAATGATGACCGAGGCGGCACGGCGGGCAAGCCGCGCCCAGCGGTCGCTCCCGCCCAGCAGCAACTCCGTCAGCGTAAGCGCGCCGGTGCGCTCGGCCGCCCGGTTCAGGCGCGGCGCCACCCAGCACCAGTTCAGCACGTAGCCCGACACAACGCCCAGGATCAGCCACAAGCCCGGCGGACCCAGCGCATAGGCAAAACCGCTGATTCCCAGCAGCGTCCAGGCCGAGGTGGTGCTGGCCGATGCGCTCAACGACGTGACCCAGGGGCCGATGCGCCGGCCGCCCAGAAGAAAATCGCCCTGACCGCGAGTGCGCTTGCGCGCCCACAAGCCCATCCCCAGCAGGGCGAGCTTATAGACAATCAAGGTAACAATGACGGTGGTGCTGGTACTCATCCGCTATCCGCAAAGGCCGGCGGGCGCCGTTGGCCCGCCGACGGGTTTATCAAGCGGCCAACTATAGCCTGCCTGAAAGGAGGGCGCAGCGTACAATTGGAACATGCCCGGATGGCGATTCTGGATTGATCGCGGCGGCACGTTCACCGACGTGGTGGCCCGCACCCCCCAGGGAGGGTTGCAGGTTCGCAAACTATTGTCCGAAAACCCGTCCCGTTATCCCGACGCGGCCGTGCATGCTATCGGATCGCTGCTGGCCGCCAGCGGAGATTCCGGCGCCGTCCGGGACCTGAAGATGGGCACCACAGTGGCCACCAACGCTCTGCTCGAACGCCGCGGAGACCCGGTCCTGCTGATCGTCACACGGGGCTACGCTGATTCCCTGCTGATCGGCTACCAGAACCGGCCGGACCTGTTCGACCTCCGGATCAGCCGGCCCGACCCCTTGTATGCCGAAGTGCTCGAAGCCGACGAGCGCATCAACGCCGGCGGCGAAAAACTCGCCGCGCTGAACACCGGGGCGCTGGCGGAGGGGTTGCGCGCTGCGCGGCGGCGCGGGCTGACGGCGGCGGCGGTGTGCTTCATGCATGCCTGGCGCAACCCGGAGCACGAATTGCTGGCGGGCAAGCTGGCCGTTCAGGCGGGCTTCGAGCAGGTGTCGCTCTCGCACGAAGTGTCGCCACTGATCAAACTGATCAGCCGCGGCGACACCACCGTGGCGGATGCCTATCTTTCGGGAGTGTTGCGCCGCTACATCGACAGCCTGCGCGCGGGTTTGCGCGCCCGGAAAATCTCGCCGTCCAATCTCGCCTTCATGCAAAGCAATGGCGGGCTGGCGGATGCCGCAAGGTTCCGCGGCAAGGACGCCATCCTCTCCGGCCCCGCCGCCGGCGTGGTAGGCGCCGCGCGCACTGCCCGGCAGGCGGGCTTTGAGAAGCTGATTTGCTTTGATATGGGGGGCACTTCCACCGATGTGGCCCTGTATGCCGGCAATTACGAATACGTGAACCACAGCGAGATTGCCGGCGTGAAGCTGCGGGCGCCAATGATCAAAGTGCATACGGTTGCGGCCGGAGGCGGATCGCTGCTGAGTTTGCGCGCCGGCCGATTCGTTTCCGGGCCGGCATCGGCCGGCGCCAACCCAGGGCCGGCCTGCTACCGCAACGGCGGCCCGTTAACCGTAACCGATGCCAACCTGCTGCTGGGCCGCATCCACCCGGATCTGTTCCCGCGGGTCTTTGGCCCGGACGGTCGCCAGGGTCTGGACATTGAGGCGGCGCAGGCGGGATTTGCCCGGCTGGCACGGAAGGTTGAGGCGGACGGCGGCCCGTCGATGAGCGCCGAGCAGGTGGCCGAAGGGTTCCTGCGCGTAACCATCGACCAAATGGCTGCCGCCATCGAAAAAGTCTCGGTGCAAAGGGGCGAGAACCCGGCCGAGTTCGCGCTGTGCTCCTTTGGCGGCGCCGGCGGCCAACACGCCTGCGCTGTTGCCGATGCCCTTGGAATGGAAACGGTGCTGCTGCACCCGCTGGCCGGCGTTCTGTCGGCCCTGGGGTTGGGACTGGCGCCCCTGCGCGCATACCGCCAGGAGGCTGTCGAGCAAGTGTTGGACAGCGCGCTGATTGCGAACCTGAGAGTCCGCTTCCAGAGGCTGGATGACGACTGCCGAAGCGAACTGCTCAGCGCGGATATTCCGGCCGGCAGGCTGTTTTTCGAGAGGGTCGCCGAAATTCGGGTGATGGGCTCCGATAACACCCTGCCCATTGCCTTTTGTCCGCGGCAATCGAACCGGCAATCAATGCGCAAGCAATTCGCCAAAGCTCACCGGGCGCGATTCGGCATTGAGCCCCCCGGCGAGCAATTGGTGGTTGAGGCGATCCGTGCGCAGGCCAGCGGCGAGACTGGCGAGGAATACCGCTTCGAGGACCGCGGCAAGGCAGGCAGCGGCGGAAAGCCCGCTCCCTTGTTTGAAACGGAAACCTTGTTCGACGGAAACCGCCATGCCGCGCCGGTTTACCGGCGAGTCGATATTGCGCCCGGCGCATCGATCATGGGCCCCGCCATCATCGCCGAGGACCATGCCACAACGGTGATGCCGCCCGGATGGCAGGCAAGCGCCCGGTCAACAGGCCATCTGGTGCTGACGCGCTGCGAACGGCGCCCACAAGCGGCGAACGGCCACGAGCGCCCGGATCCCGTAATGCTGGAAGTGTTCAACAACCGCTTCATGCACATTGCCGAGCAAATGGGCGCGGTGCTGGAGAACACCGCGCACTCGGTCAACATCAAGGAACGCCTGGACTTTTCCTGCGCGCTGTTCGACTCGCAGGGCGAACTGGTCGCCAACGCGCCGCACATGCCCGTGCACCTGGGGTCCATGGACGCCAGCGTGAGGGCGGTCTTGAGAGCGCGAAAGCGCGGGCCGCAGCGCGGCGAAGCCTATCTGGTCAACGCGCCTTATAACGGCGGCACCCATCTCCCCGACCTCACCGTGGTCTCGCCCGTATTCCTCGGCGATGCCGACCGGGCGCAGTTCTTCGTGGCATCGCGCGCGCACCACGCCGACATCGGCGGCTCCACCCCCGGCTCCATGCCGCCGGACAGCCGGCACATTGATGAAGAGGGCGTGCTGTTCGACAGTTTTCTGCTGGCTTCCCGCGGGCGCCTGAGAGAGCGCAAACTCCGGGCGGCGCTTAAGGCGGGCCCATGGCCGGCCCGCAACCCGGCCCGCAATGTGGCGGATCTCAAGGCGCAACTCGCCGCCAACGCCAAGGGAATGAGAGAGCTTGAGGCGCTGGTGCAACACTATGGCCAGGATACCGTGCGCGCTTATATGCGCCATGTGCGGGACAACGCGGAAGAATCGGTCAGGCGCGTCATCGAGCGGCTGGAAGACGGCGTTTTTGCCTGCGAGATGGATGGCGGGGAGCGCATTTCGGTAACTTTAGGCATCAACCGGAAAAAACGCGAAGCGGTGATCGATTTCAGCGCTTCCAGTCGCCAGTCGCCCGGCAACTTCAACGCGCCCGCGCCGATTACCCGCGCCTGCGTGCTGTACGTGTTCAAAACGCTGCTGGGCGCGAGCATACCCATGAACTCGGGCTGCATGAAGCCGCTGCGCCTGATACTTCCCGAGGGCAGCCTGCTCAGCCCGCGCTGGCCCGCCGCGGTGGCGGCCGGCAACGTTGAAACCTCGCAGTGCGTGGTGGACACGCTGTGCGGCGCCCTGGGCGTGGCGGCGGCGGCGCAGGGAACCATGAACAACGTTACCTTTGGCAATGACCGGTATCAGTATTATGAAACGGTGTGCGGCGGAAGCGGAGCAGGCCCTGATTTCGACGGGACGGCGGCTGTGCACACCCACATGACCAACTCCCGGCTTACCGACCCGGAAGTGCTGGAACTGCGCTACCCGGTGCTGTTGCGCGAATTCCGGCGCCGCCCCGCCAGCGGCGGGGCCGGCCGCTGCCGGGGCGGCGATGGAGCAGTGCGCAGCATTGAGTTTCTGGAGCCCATGGAACTGGCGCTGCTGGCCAACCGCAGGCGCACAGTTCCGTTCGGGCTTAAAGGGGGCGGGAATGGCGCCCCGGGACGGGCCCGCGTGGTGCGCAGCGGTGGCGGCGTAACCACGCTGGGCGCCTGCGGCCGAACGCGCGTGGAGGCCGGCGACCGGTTCGTTCTTGAAACGCCCGGAGGCGGAGGCTATGGCGGGATAAAGCGTAAGGCGCCGACTGATGTTTGACATTGCCCTGGTCATCACGATCCTTGTGATCGCCCTGGTCCTGTTCGTGACCGAGGCGCTGCGCATGGATATTGTGGCGCTGCTGGTGGTGGGCGCGCTCACCATCACCGGCCTGGTCACGCCCGCCGAAGCGGTGGCGGGCTTCAGCAACGAGGCCGTCATTACGCTTTGGGCCATGTTCATCATCAGCGAGGGGCTGTTGCGAACCGGCGCGGGCGACCTGATAGGGCGATACATGCTGCGCATATCCGGCCGCAACGAAGCCGCGCTGGTGGCAGTCATCATGCTTGCCTCGGGCGGGTTGTCGGCCTTCATGAACAACATTGGCGTGGCGGTGCTGATGCTGCCGGTGGTGATGGGACTGGCCCGCCGGGCCCGAGTGCCTCCTTCGCGGCTGCTCATGCCCCTGTCCTTCGGCTGCCTGCTGGGCGGGCTGACCACCCAGATTGGCACGCCGCCCAACCTGCTGGTGTCCGCCGCGCTGGCGGAGCAGGGGGCTCACAGTTTCAAGCTGTTTGATTTTTTGCCGGTGGGCGGCGCCGCAATGCTGGCGGGCGTGCTGTTTTTTGTGCTTTTCAGCCGACGGCTGCTCCCCACGCGGGCCGTCGGCGAATTCGCCAGAACGCCCAGCCAGCGCAACCTGCGGGCGCTTTACGGCTTGCGCGAATTCATGTTCACCGTGTCGCTGAACAGCGGCTCCAAGCTCGCAGGGCGAACCCTGGCCGACAGCCGCATCGCAGCCCTGGGGCTGGTAATCATCGCCATCGAACGAGGCCGCCGCATCATTCGGCTGCCCTCCAGGCAAACGGTTCTCAAGGAGGGGGACCGGCTGCTGGTGCAGGGCCGGCGGGACAATATTGAGGAGTTGCGGGCCTGGCAGGCGGGAATCGAAAAGGGCGAGTTGCTGGCCGCCAATCTGCCGATGACCGAGCACCTGCGCATGGTGGAGGCGCGTGTGGCACAGGGGTCGACGCTCATCCAGAATCCGGTTAACCGCCAGGAAATGCAGGTAAAGACGCGCGGGCTGGTTATCGCGGTGCGGCGCGGCGGCAGGGTGGAGCGGGCCGGCCTGGACCGGCTCCCGTTGCGCGCCGGCGATTACCTGCTGCTGCAGGGTCTGGTCGATACCGCCGACCTGGCGCGTGGACTGGAAGGGTTCGACGAAGTGGTGGAACTCGACGAGGCCGCGGTGGAACAACTGTACCGGCCCGACGAACGGGTCATCAGCCTGCGCGTTGCGGCCGGCTCGCCGCTGGTTGGAGCGGCCTATGCGCGAACGCGGCTGGCGGAAGCGCTCCAATTCCGGCTGCTGGCGATCAGCCGCGATGAGGAAGTGCGCTTCATCCCGGGCCCCGACGAAGTCTTTCAGGAGGACGACCGGCTGCTGCTGCAAACGCGAAGAGCGGACCTGGAAACGTTGCGCGCGGTGCAGGAACTGCGGATCGAGGAGGAAATGACGCCGGCGCTTAATCTGTACGCTTCCGAGCGGCTGGCAACCGAAGAAGTCACGCTGGCGCCGCTGTCCCGCCTTGCAGGACGCACTGCGGGAGAAATCGGGTTCAACCAGAAATACGGGCTGGAGCTGGTGGCCGTTCGGCGGGCCGGAAAAACGCTGCACACCGACCTGCAAACCCAGCGGCTCAACTTTGGCGACGCGCTGCTGCTTGTGGGGCCCCGCGACAACTTGCGGCGTTTGGCCAACGATCCCTCGTTCATTGAGGTTACGCCCTTTGTGCCGCGCCGTCCCCGCAAGCGCTACGCCGGCCTGGTCATGATTGGCGTTGTTGGCGCAGTGCTTTCTGGCTGGTTGCCTATTTCCATAGCCGCTCTCATCGGAGCCACCCTGATGGTGCTGATCCGATGCCTCAGCATGGAAGATGCCTACCGGGCCATCGACTGGCGGGCGGTGTTTCTCGTTGCCGGCATGCTGCCGCTGGGGGTCGCTCTGGACAATACGGGCGCGGCCCGCCTGCTGGCCAGCACCGCTGTGGACCTCCTCGGCAACCTGGGGCCCTGGTACGTGATCGGAGGTCTCTACCTGGTTACCGCGCTGGCCACCATGATCGTGCCCACCGCTGCGCTGGTGGTGTTGATGTCTCCGGTGGTACTATCCGCCAGCGCCTCGCTTGGCATTGCGCCCACCACCGCGATGATGGCCGTGGCCATGGCCGCATCCGCCAGTTTTACCAGTCCCATTTCACATCCCGCCAACATCCTGATTATGGGGCCCGGCAATTACCGCTTCACCGACTACATCCGCGCCGGCGTGCCGCTAACCCTGCTGGTGTTCATTGTGGTGATGCTGACGCTGCCGGTGTTCTGGCCGCTGCAGCCGGCCACCGGCTCCGGTTAAATCGGCAAAGGCGGCGCGCTTCATCATGGGTGAGGGCGTTCTGATCGTTGGCGGCGGCCAGGCCGCGGCGCAGTTGATTGCGTCGCTTCGCCAGGGCGGGCACGAGGGGCCGATTACGCTGGTCAGCGAGGAAGGCGCCGTCCCCTATCAGCGCCCGCCGCTGTCCAAGCAATACCTGAGCGGACAATTCGACCGGCGGCGCCTGCTGCTGCGGCAGCCGGAGTATTACCAATCCAGGGGCGTTGAGTTGCTGCTCGGGCGGCGGGTGGTGTCGATCGACCGCCGGCAAAAGCGCGCCACGCTGGACACCGGCGGAGAAATTCGCTACGACCGCCTGGTGCTGGCCACCGGAAGCAGCCTGCGGCGCCTGGAGGTGCCGGGCGGCGACCTGTCCGGCATCCATTACCTGCGCTCGCTGAATGACTCCAGCCGCTTGCGCGCGGAACTCGCGGCGGGACGGCGGATTGTTGTTGTGGGCGGCGGCTACATCGGCCTGGAAGTGGCGGCCACAGCCACCAGGATGGGTGCGGCCGTTACTGTGCTCGAGGCCCTGCCGCGAGTGATGAGCCGGGTGGTTAGCGCCGAAGTGGCGAACTGGGTGGCTGATCTGCACCGGCAATCCGGGGTGCGGATTCACACCGGGGCGCAGGTTCGCGGTTTTGCCGGCGAAAACCGCGTTGAAGGCGTTGAAACCACGGGCGGAAGCTTTCCGGCCGACGCGGTGGTGGTAGGGATTGGCGTGCTGCCGTCCTCCTCGCTGGCCCGGGAATGCGGCCTGCGCGAGGACAACGGAGTATGCGCCGACGAGTACTGCCGCACCGAAGACGAGTCCGTCCTGGCCGCCGGCGATTGCGCGCGCGCCGTAAACACGCTGCTGGGAACGGCGATTCGCCTGGAATCGGTCCAGAACGCCGTGGACCACGGGCAGGTGGCAGCCTCCGTGATCCTGGGCAATCCCAAGGCGTATTCCGGCGCGCCCTGGTTCTGGTCCGACCAGTATCAGGCCAAGCTGCAAATCGCAGGCGTGGCGGCTCCGGATGACGAAACGGTGCTGCGGGGCAATCCCGGCGACGGCGCCTTCGCGGCATTTCGCCTCCGCAACGGCCGCTTGAGCGCCGTCGAAGCCATATCCAGCCCGCGCGAATTCATGGCCGGCAAAAAATTGATCGCCGCGCAAGTCTCCCCAGACCCCAACCTGCTCGCCGACGCTTCCGTCCCCCTCAAGGAGCTGCTGCCCTCCTGAGCAGCGCATATTGCCGCGTACGCGCAGGTTTAAAGTATGGAAATCCACGCATATCCAGTAATCATTAACTTCGAGCGGAAACAAATGGCCACTAGCAAAAACAGTTATGCTTGCAAAATCATTTGCTGCCAGCGTGCGATCTATTGCTGCGCCACTAGTGTCCCCAGATGGATCAAAGCACTTGCATAAGGACTAAGCGGTGAGCACACAGTTAAATTTGTCGGCTGTAGAAGGCAAGAGTGTCTATCTTGACTACGCAGCCACCAATCCCGTAGCTCCTCAAGTAGTTGCTGAAATGAATCGTTACTTGGGATTGGATGGAATGTTTGGTAATCCCTCTTCTCGGTCTCACCGCTTCGGCAGAGAGGCGGAGCAAGCAGTTGAGCGCGCCAGAGAGCAAGTGGCTGAACTGATTAGCGCCAATCCTGAAGAAGTCTATTGGACCTCGGGAGCAACGGAATCAATCAACTTGGCAATCAAAGGCGTGGCTTACGCCAATCCGGACGGCAAGCGGCATATCGTGACTTCAGGTTTGGAGCACAAGGCTGTCATAGATACATGCCTCCAATTGGCGGATAAGGGTTATCAGGTCACCTTTCTCAAGCCGGATTCGCAAGGCATGATTTGCCCAGAAATAGTGCAGGACGCATTGACAGAGGACACATTCCTAGTTTCCCTGATGCACGTAAATAATGAAGTAGGCACGATTACAGACACCAGCACCATCTCGGAAATCACCCGCGCCAGAGGAATAGTATTCCATGTGGACGCAGCGCAAAGTGCCGCACGATTGCCGATAAATACTCGTGAAATCAAGGCGGATCTAATCTCGCTGAGCGCACACAAAATGTACGGCCCAAAGGGGGTGGGGGCCTTATTCGTTCGTGGCAGGCGCCACTTTCCAATTGAACCGCAGATGCATGGGGGCAACCAGGAACGGGGTGTCCGTTCTGGCACCTTACCAACGCATCAAATCGTTGGTATGGGCGCAGCAGCGAAATTGGCCAACGAATGCAGAGATCAGGACATGCAGGTGATCACAGCGCTAGATACTGCATTGCGCTCGCATCTGGCTGCCATTGAGTATTCCTTCTTCAACGGCAATCAAGAATACCGGACTCCGGGAATACTAAATGTTGGTTTCTCTGGAGTAGCAAGTGAATCTCTAATGATGTCCATGCCAAACATTGCGTTTTCCTCGGGCTCCGCCTGCACATCCTCGCATATTGAATCATCACATGTGCTGAGTTCGCTTGGTGTTCCCGAACAACTTGCAAATTGCTCTGTGCGCTTCAGCCTTGGGAGGTACACCAATGAAGCGGAAGTTGATTTCGCCGCAGCGCATGTTGCCGAAGCTGTAAACATGTTGCGCCAATTATCCAAAGGTCTGAAAAAGCAGCAACCATCCAAGAAGAACTTTAAGGTACCTGATGAAACAAGCCATGCGGTATTGGCATGAGGCCGAAAAACCTTATGGATGGATTACCGGGCGGTACCGAGAGGAGTCACATGAATATTCCAGAAAAACTCATGTGCGCCAAAGAAGTGCTGCGTACCGAATACATGCGGGCGCACACTGATCCTTGGGTAGTTGCTTACTCAGGCGGAAAGGACTCCACACTCCTGTTGCAACTTGTTTGGGAACTGCTGGCAGATCTGGAAGCGTCTGAGCGTAACCGCAGGTTATACGTGATTGGCAATGACACGCTTGTTGAATCACCGCTCGTCATCAGGCATCTCAGAAAAACTATAAGGACAATCTCAAGCGCAGCCTTGTCGCAAGATTTGCCCATCACCGCAGAAATCACCCGGCCGCACATAGACCAAACGTTTTGGGTCAACGTCATCGGGCGTGGCTACATACCGCCAACACGAAATTTCCGTTGGTGTACGGACCGGATGAAGATTCTGCCAACCAGCCACTTGCTTGACAGTTTGGTAAGCAGACACAGGCGAGTTGTATTGCTCATTGGGACACGCAAGAGCGAATCGTCAGCGCGACGGCGAAATATGGAGAAACATGGGGTTTCCGCGACCAAAATGAACCCCCACAGTTCTGTGGAAGGATGCCGAATGTTCGCACCTTTGGCCGAATTTGAAGACGAGGATGTCTGGCTGACACTAATGCAGCGGAACCCCCCATGGGGCGGCACGCATCAAAACCTGATCACCTTGTACCGAAATGCTGCTGGCGGCGAATGTCCATTGGTGCTCTCTCAAGAGGATGCCCCTTCATGCGGAACAACTTCTCCAAGATTTGGATGCTGGACATGCACGGTGGTTCAAAAAGATCGAAGCTTGCAGGGTCTAATCAAATCGGGACACAAAGATGTGAGATTGTTTGAGCACCTCTATGATTTTCGGGAATGGCTGGTAGAGCTTCGTGAAAATGATTCAAATCGTCAGCGAGTTCGCCGTGATGGCAACTTCCGCAGGCGAAGTAACGGAACGCTAGTCCGCGGACCATTCAGGATTGAGGTGCGCAAGAAAATTTTGTCTGAATTGCAAGCATTGGAGCTAAGAGTTGGGAAACAACTGATTTCTCGAGGCGAAGTGGAAGTGATCCAGGATATCTGGCGCAGAGACTCGGTGCGGCAAGACTGTCGTTCCGCCTTGCGCAAAGCCCTGTCGCCACAGCATGAGAGCGCATCCGTATGAGCACCACCATCAAGTCCGAAGCGATGTTGTGCTCCGAGCTATTTCATAAAGGGCGGTTTCGGGTTCCTTGGCACCAAAGATACTACGACTGGGACCGCAGGCATGTTCGCGACCTGCTGCACGACATTGCTGGTGCTATGGAAGAAGGCCGGGAATGCTACTTTCTTGGTGCCGTGATGCTTGTGCGCATCGAAGAAGGGCTTTGGGAAATCAACGATGGGCAGCAGCGGATGATCACTCTGTCAATCATTTGCGCAGTACTTTGTCGACACTTTGCCCTTCAATCTCCGGGCTCTCAGTACGAAGGACTGGCTTTGCAGTTGCTGTTCGACCTACACCGGCGAAGCGCATGGAAACTGGATGACGCAAATCACTACACTCCACGAATCACCCCGCCGCAAAACGACGAGATGCACTTCAAACAAGTGATTTGCGGAAATACCATTGGAACTAATGGCAAATTCACGGTAGCCTGGAGGGAAGTTAGCGGCTTCTTCTCGGGGATGAGTACGGAACTGTGTGAAAAATACCTAACCTACGTCCTACAGAGGCTTGAAATCGCGTGCCTCTGGGTACCTGCAAGCATTGATTCAAACGCTGTATTTGAGACGCTCAATTATCGAGGAAAAACTTTGGGCGCACTGGACCTTATTCGGAATCATCTGTATTCCTATTTCAACTCTGAGGGCGAAGCCGAGAGAAGAAAAAAAATCCATGAACATCTCGAAGACATTCGGCCTGTGTTTCCAAATGCCATAAAGGCTGAGGAATACATGCGATGTCAGTTGCAATGCATATTTGGGTTTCTTCGCAAGGATCAGTTCTACCGTGATGCCCGGCGTGCAATTCTGACTCAAGGTGACAAAAGGCAGGTCGAATCACAAACGCGCGCTGATTACGCATTTACGCTTACGAAACAAATAACGTCGCGGGAGCAACTCGAGCTGTTTCGCACAATCACGGCTCCAGTTCCAAGCCCAGATTTGATCCAGCCTTTCAAAGTTGATTCGAGAACTACCAATTCGAAAAGAAATATCTCCGTCTATCTCAAGGAGCTGAACGGATATAAAGTCGCTCAGCCTCTAGTATTCGCCCTGCTGACCCGGTACCTGAAAGAAACCGACCTACGCCATAGAAAGCGCATTGCTAAAGTGATCAACAAAAATCTTCGGCTATTGAGCGCATTCGTGCTAAGGACGGCTTTTGTAGCGCCAAAATTTGAACCTTCACGCTTTGAATCCGCCTTTGCGAATTTCTCTAAAGAAATCATGACGGTTGATGATCTTTCAGACGCTGGCTTTGCACGATTTCTGCATGAATGTGATCACGCAGCGTATGGTGTGCTAGATGATTCCAGGTTTCGCAAAACGATGGCTGAATCAAGGATGACAGGCAAGAGAAAGATCAAGCTATTCTTGCTGGGAATCAACACTGAAGTTCAGGCAGATTTCCAGATTTTGAATCAAGAGATGTGCACGATAGAACACATACTCCCAAAGTCTCCTGATCATTGGGAAAGTTGGGATGGCTTCTTGGATATAGATAAGGGCGCATGGGTACACAGACTGGGTAATCTCACGCTGATGGGGCCGGCAGATAACAAGCCCGGACCCGAATTTAACGGTAATTTTGGCAAGAAAGTGGAAAGCTATAGGAACAGTGGCCTAAAGATCACACGAAAAATCACAGAATTTTCCGGTTGGAACCCGGAGTCAGTTCAACACAGACAAAATGAAATGGCGAAGGTCGCGGTCAGGGTGTGGAAATTCGCCTGATGCCGGACGCCGGAAAACTTCGGAGTCTTGCTGAGAGCCAGCTCAATGTCCCCAAGAAACTACATGATTACCAATGGGAAGGAGTAGCTTACCTTTACCGTTCGAGGTCTGCTCTGCTCGCAGACGAAATGGGGCTGGGAAAGACGGTGCAAACAGCCGTGGCGCTGGCATTGCTCCTAAATGGAAATAACGATATAAACCGCGCGTTGATTGTTGCCCCGGCATCATTGACTGCCAATTGGATGAGTGAGTTGGGAACTTGGTCGCCCTCGCTAACGACAAGGCTGATACAAGGGCCGAGCAAATCACGCGAAGCATATTACCTGCTCCCTATTCCTGTTCTTGTTGGCTCATATGAACAAATTCGCCAGGATGCCATTGACCGCATACCCTCCGGGACTTTCGATCTAGTCATTCTTGATGAAGCGCAGCGGATAAAGAACAGGAATTCCGCCACTGCTCTTGGCTGCCGCATCTTGCCACGAACTCGAGCCTGGGCGCTCTCCGCCACGCCACTGGAAAACAGCGAGGATGACCTAATGTCAATTCTAGGTTTTCTGAATCCTTCTATGCGCAAAGGCATGTCCACGGCTAATTTGGCGGCGCAGATTGAATCGCTCATGCTCAGGAGGCGCAAAGTCGATGTTCGAAAGGAATTGCCGCCCGTCATCTTTCAAGACTTACAGTTGGAACTCACAGCCCCCCAGCGACAAGAGTACGACGGGCTATGGATGGAGAGAGTTGACACGTTGAGAACAGAACAAATGGGTACGGATTCAAGCACTGCCTTACTGGGGCTGATAACCAAGTTGAAGATTTTGTGCAATTACAGCTCAGCAGACAATGCTTCATCCAAACTTGAAGCCTTGGAGGCTATTGCGGATAGCGCAGGAGGGTCTGCCCGCATCCTCATATTCTCGCAATTCGTCAAGACGCTTCAATGGATTTCCAAGAGACTTGGAATCCCGCATGATCTCCTGACAGGTTCCATGTCTGCATCAGCCAGATATGAAGCAATGAACCACTTCAGGAAGGCAGATACTCCTCGTGCTTTGCTTGTTTCGCTGAAAGCAGGGGGCGTGGGTCTAAATCTGGGCGAAGCTACGCATGTCGTGTTATTTGACAGATGGTGGAACCCGGCAGTTGAATCTCAGGCGATTTTCAGGGCACACCGGTTTGAACGAGAATATCCCTTGCATGTAATCCGGTTTTTGGTCTGTGACTCAATCGAAGAGCGAATAGCAAACATTTTGGAACGAAAAGAGCTCTTGTTCGATAATATGGTGGATTCGGGATCAAGCGATTCTCAAGCGCATCAATTTACCCGGAGGGAGCTAATGCAAATTCTCGAGATTACGGACGGCGACATACTGCCAACCGAAGTCCAAAATCAAGGAGGTTGAATCAATGGCGAAAATAGTTGAATATCGCGACATTCCGCTCGATCAATTGGTGATCGGCAAGGGGCAAATCAGAACGGCGGACCCTGGACAAGGTATTGAAGACTTGGCCCAAAGTATTGAAGCACAGGGTCTTCTTCAACCCATCGTAGTCTGCCCCGCTCACCAAGCCGATAAGTGGGAGATCCTTGCAGGCCAGCGGCGTTTTCTTGCTCACAAAACGCTTCGGCGCAACAGTATTGCTGCGGCTGTAATTGACGAACGGGTAGAGGAGGCGGAAGCCAAGGCAATCTCTATCACCGAAAACCTTATTCGCCGGAGACTCACCGGTAACGAATTGATTGACGGAGTGACCTATCTATACAAAATTTACGGAACCGCAAAAGCGGTTGTGAACAAAACAGGCCTGCCCTACAACAAGGTTCTGGAATACGTCAAATATCCGCGGTTGGAGCCTAAGTTGAAGAGCATGGTTGACGAGGGCAAAATTGAACTCAAAGTGGCGTTGAAAGCGCAGGATGCGTGCAGAAACAAAAACAACGTGGTTAATGTGGAAGAAGCCATTCGACTTGCGCTCGAAATGGAACCAATGACCAATAACCAACGCAAGAAGATCGTGCAGGACCGCAAAGAGAACCAAGACAAGCCAATAGACGACGTTATTGAGGATGCGAAGAGTGGACCAAGGACTATTCAAATTATCGTATCCGTAACAGAGGATACCCACTCCGCGATTGGGCGCTATGCACGTGAAGAGGGGACAACGCGAGATGGCGCGGCAAGCATGCTAATTGATGAAGCGCTATCAAGTCGTGGCCTGCTTGAGGATTAGATTGGATGTTAGCAAACATCAGCCAGGAAGAGCTTGGTCGCCTAATAATGTCGGTTGGTTATGGAAGGCAGAAAAAGGGACGTCCGCTTTCCCCAATCGAGGTGGGTTCGCTTCTACGCCGAGCACGGGACACCGGTGCATCGCTAAGCGAATGCGCGGAAGCAATCCGCCTAAATGGAACCGGCCACATTGGGCGTTTTTTGCAGATACTTAAATTGCCGAATGACTTGCAACACCTCGTAGATTGGGGCGCTAGCAAGCAGACAATCGGATTCTCGACCGCAGTGGAACTGTCACGCTTTGAGGATAATGCCGACCAGCGTTTCGTGGCTAACGCTATCCTAGAAGAAGGACTTAAAGCGAGGGAAGTGCAGCAAGTGCGTCAACTTCGCTCACGCTCCCGACGATTGATTGAAGAGTGCGTCCAAGAAATTGTAGGGATGCGGCCAACAGTCGAAAAACGCTATGTGTTCATTGGCACCCTTAACAGCCCGCAGATAACTGGTGTGCTGGCAGATATGAAGCAGGATGAAAGAGATTCGATACTG
This sequence comes from Gammaproteobacteria bacterium, assembly GCA_007571315.1. Classification (GTDB taxonomy): domain Bacteria; phylum Pseudomonadota; class Gammaproteobacteria; order Steroidobacterales; family Foliamicaceae; genus Foliamicus. The sequence goes on along the minus strand of RKRP01000082.1, from coordinate 18,051 downwards.
GAGTCGGGACTGAAGGCGACGGAATTGCATCACGCCCATGGCCGCCTAGGTTCGCGGTTCTTCACGCTGGTGGGCGGCAGCGAGTTCAACGAGTCTATGGTGGAACTCGGCCAAGAAAATCTCGAGGCGCTAATAAGAAAACAAATATCCAAAGCTCTTGAGTATGGTCAAGCAAATCGTTGATGTCCTGAGAGACGGCACCATCTGCCTTGGATCAAGCGTCACCTGCGATGGGTTTGCGGAAGGATTTCCAATAAGAGTCCAGACCCATGTGCATGATGATCACATGATCAAATTTGAAACGAGTAAAGGGTTGCAGGATTTAGTAATGCGCCCGGAAACCTACTCGCTATTGGTTGCGGAAAAGAATGCTGATCTTGAGTACCGCGACAATTTTCACAGGCTGGGTTGCGGAAAGAAATTTGAACTGGAGGATGGCTCACATCTGTGTTTGCTTCCTTCCAACCACATGCTCGGTTCGTGCCAAGTAACACTGCAACGAACAGATGGATTGCGGATTGGTTACTCGGGCGACTTCGGCTGGCCGCTTGGAAAAGTTATAGAGGTCGATCAACTTGTTGTCGATAGCACTTACGGAAGCCCGAGAAGCGTCCGACACTATACGCAAGCAGCGGCCGAAGAATGTCTCTCCAGCCTCGTTTTCGGTCAACTGCGACAGGGGCCAGTGCATATCTACGCTCACCGGGGAACTATAGAAAGAGTCCTGCATGTGCTTAGCGACAACATTGGCGTGCCCATAATCGCAACTGCTCGTCTAATCAAGGAGGTCGAGGTCTATCAAGACTACGGACTGGCCGCAGGAGAATTACTTTGGGCTGATTCTGAAGTCGGTCAGCTTGCAATGCAGGAGAAGTCTTTTGTGCATCTTTACTCCAAGGGGGACGGCTTCAGAAATGAGCCAATGGATGGCACGAGCATCACTTGCAGTGCGTATATGGTTCCGAGCAATAACCCGCTGTTGCAATACTCAGACCGAGCCTACAGAGTGTCTCTCTCCAACCATGCGGACTTCAACGAGACACTTGCCTATATCAAGGCAACGGGAGCAAAAAAGGTAGTTACAGACAACACGCGAAATCATGGTTGTGAATTAGCTCTGGCCATAAACCAAAGATTGGAAGGTGTGTTTGCTTCCCCGTCCTCAAACAAACGTGCTCCGTGTTAAAGAAATAGCAAATCGACTGATAGAGGTGGATAGCTAGGCCCATACCATATGCAGCAGGCGCAATATGCGTCGAATAGCGGCTATTTTGGGCTTGCCGCGAGGCTCTCAACGGGCGCAGGATTTACGGCATGGATGCGCCACCCGCAGGCATCGGCGAGCGAGCCGCGCTTTCCCGCGCGCTGGCGGATATCGCTGTTCGGCGGGAGAACGAACCGGAACGCTGGCGCGGCTACTTTGAGCGCCTGCTCAGCGGCCGGACGATCGGGCCGCTGCCGTTCGATTACGGGTGCTTGGAGGGAAACCAGCACGCCATTGCCGGGCAATGCGCTTTTGCGCTTGATGTCCCTGAAGACGAGCCGCCCGAGCAGTCCGGCCCGGCGCTGGGAAAATTCCGCCAGCGCGTTTCCCGCCTGAAGGGGCAGGAAGTGGCGCTGGGCGTTGATCTGTCTGGAATGTCGCCGCGGTTTTTCGACGCATGGCTGACCACCCTCGCCGACGAATTGCAGCAGATGCGCAAGGCCGGACAGGCGCCGTCTTACGTTGCCATGTCCTTGCAGGCCGAGCACGCCGGATGCGCCGCTTTGCTTGAAGCGGCGCGCAGCGGCCGTCTGGCGGGCACAGGCGCGGTGGTGCGGGTTGGCCCGCAAATTTTCGGATCAGGAGCGCAGTGGACCCAACTGATCGACGCCAGCCACAAGCAATCCGGAATCGACCTGGTCCTGCGCGGCGACAGGCCGCCCCTCACCGAACTGGCGGGCAGGGAAACGCCGGACACCGTAATGCCCTTGAGCCTGTTTGAGGCGCCGGCGGACACCGCCTGGCTGGGCATGCAATTCGATTTGAGCACAATTCCAGTGGAACAGATCGAAAGGGGCGTGGGTCATCTCAAAAAGCTGGTGCGCGTAGGCGCGCGGCTGGTGGACAACCTGATTGATTGCGTTTCCTGGCCGTCTGGAAATCTTGAAGCCGATGCCCGCGCCAACCGTCGTCTGGCAGCGCACGTAACGGGCATCGGAGACCTGGCGCTGCGGCATGGCATGGACCCGCAGGAACAGTCCACGGTGGTGACCATTCAGCGCTGGCTCGGCCTGTTCAAGCGCCAGCTTCTGCGCGAATCCATGCGCCTGGCCCGGGAACGCGGGCCGTATCCGGCCCTGGACGCGGAGCAACTGGTGCAAATGCTGGTTCCCCGCTACGGCCAGGCGCGGGCGCGGCAGATTATTGCCCGGCGCAGCCCGCGCCACCGGCAACTGCTGGCGCTGTCGCCGTATTGCGTGCTGCCGCGCCAACCCACCCGCATCCCTGCGCGGGCGTGGCTGAACCTGCTGCCGGTTATCCGCGTTGCGGACAACATCACTATGCACGGCAGCCGGGTTCGCGCGCGGCTGGAGCGGGCCGATTACGAGCAGCTGCTGCGCCGCGCATGGGCGCTGTTTCGAGCCTCCGCAAACGGCTGAGGGGGCGCGGCAGACAACACTCAGACTGCTACCATAGCGGTTTAGCTTCGGCCGCATGGCCTTTACGAGGTGGATCTTGCCGGAATTCCCGGGCGCGCACGCTCTCATGGTGATGCTGCTCACCGCCTTCGCGCTGTACCTGTTTACCCGCGACCGCATCCCGCTGGAAACCGCCGGCATGGGCATTCTGCTGCTGCTGCTGCTGGGATTCGAGCTTTGGCCGCTGGAACACGGCGGCGAGCGGGTGATCCGCTCGACCGATTTCTTCCAGAACCTGGGCCATGAAGCGCTGGTAACCATCACCGCCCTGCTGGTGGTGGGCAAGGGACTGGAAACCACCGGCGCGCTGCGTCCTGTGGCGCTGTTCTTCACCCGGCTGTGGACCCGTCAACCGCTGTTGGCGGCGTTGCTGACGCTGGTGGGGTCGGCAGTGTTCAGCGCTTTCGTGAACAACACTCCGGTGGTGGTGATGCTGCTGCCGGTGCTCACCGCCGCCGCGCTGCGCGCTCATCAGGCGCCTTCGGCCATTCTCCTGCCGATGGGTTTCGCAACCCTGATCGGAGGCATGTCCACGGTGATTGGCACCTCCACCAATCTGCTGGTGGCGGGAATTGCCGAACAGGATCTGGGCCTGGAACCGTTCGGCATGTTCTCCTTCTCGCTGCCGGTGTTGCTGGTGGGCAGCGTGGCGCTTGCCTTCCTCTGGCTGCTGGCGCCCAGGCTGGTGCCTGAACGCAGGCTGCCGCTGCAAACCGCCAGCCGGTTTTTCGCTTCGACGCTGCAGGTGCGGGCTGGAGGGTTCGCGGACGGCAAGGCGTTTGCCGAGATCCGCGAGCGCGCCAACAACACCTTGAAGGTAACCAGCATATTAAGGCGCGGCAAGGTCCACCTGTCGCCGCTGCCCACAACGCGGGTGCAGGCCGGGGATCAGATCCTGGTCCGCGACACCATAGAGCGGCTGCACGAGTACGAGGAGCTGCTGGGCGCATCGTTGCCGGGCGGCGAACTGCGCTATTCCGACGAGCCGCAGCAGGTGGCGGAACTGGTGGTGACACGCGGCTCGCCGCTGGACAAGCGCAGCATCCGGGAGGCCCACTTCGACGAGATCTACGGTCTCACACCGCTGGCCATCTACCGTCCAGGCGACCGCGAAACGCAGGCCAAGGATCTGTTTGACACACAGTTGAGCACTGGCGACGTGCTGCTGGTGCAGGCCAATCGCGCCGAAATCCGCCGTCTGGCCACCGAGTCCTCAATGCTGGTGCTGGGGCGGGTCATCGAGCTGCCGCGCGCTGGAAGGGCCCGCGCCGCGGTGGGCATCCTGGCGCTGGTGATTGCGCCCGCCGCGCTTGGCCTGCTCCCCATCGTGCTTACCTCAGTGGCCGGGGTTGGCCTCATGATCGCTGCGAAATGCCTCAGTTGGCGCAACGTTCGGGATGCCTTCAACGTGCCGCTCACCATCATCATCGTGGCCAGCCTGGGACTTGGACAGGCCCTGTTGAAAACCGGCGCCGCCGAGTGGCTGGCGCAGCTGTTTGTGGCGGTTTCCGCGGGCTTGCCTATCCCGCTCATTCTCAGCGGCCTGATGCTGATGATGGCGATACTCACCAACGTGGTGTCCAACAATGCCGCAGCGATTATCGGAACCCCGATCGCCGCCTCTTTCGCCGCCGGGCTGGGAGCGCCGGTGGAGCCTTTCATCCTGGCGGTAATCTTTGGCGCCAACATGAGTTTTCTTACCCCCATCGGCTATCAGACCAACCTTCTTATCATGAGCGCAGGCGGTTACCGGCGGATGGATTTCCTGCGCATTGGCGCGCCGCTAACGCTCATCATGTGGAGCGGCTTCTCCTTGCTGCTGCCGATCATGTATGGCCTATGAGCTCTGATCCTTTGCGCGGGATGCTGGCGCGGCTTCTGGCAGGCGGGTCTCTGGAAGAAAGCGAAGCTGAAGCCGCCATGCGCGAACTCGCTCAGGGGAAGGTGGCGGAAGCGCTGGCCGGAGCGCTGCTCGCCGCCCTGCGCCTGAAAGGGGAAAACGCCGACGAACTGCGCGGTTTCGCGCGGGCCATGCGGGCGCTGGCGATTCGGCCCGAACTGCCGGCGGGCGAACCGGTTGCGGATGTGGTGGGAACGGGAGGCGACGGTTCCGGCAGCATCAACCTGTCCACCGGAGCCGGGCTGCTGGCGGCATCCTGCGGAGTGCGGATTGCCAAGCATGGCAATCGAGCCGTGTCCAGCAAAACCGGCAGCGCCGATGTGCTGGAAGCGCTGGGCGTGCCCCTGCCGGTCGGCACCGCAGAGGTGACGGCGCTGCTGGCAAACCACGGCTTCGCCTTCATGTTCGCGCCGTATTTTCATCCGGCCATGAAATCCGTAGCTCCGGTGCGCGCCGCCCTTGGGGTTCCCACCGTGTTCAATCTGCTGGGGCCGCTGGCCAATCCGGCGCGCCCGCCGCACATGCTGGTGGGGGCGTTCAGCAAGCGCGCGGCGCGGCTGATTGCTGAAACGCTGAGCGGACTGGACATCAAGCGCTGTTTCGTGGTTCACGGCGAACCGGGCTGGGACGAGCCGACTCCGGTTGGCCGCTACCTGCTGCTGGACGTTCGGCCGGGCCAAATCGATTCGATGACGCGCGACCCTGCTGATCTGGGCATTGCGCGATGCGCGCCGGAGGCCCTGGCAGGCGGCGACCGCGAATACAACGCCCAAACGCTCGAGTCCGCCCTGCGCGGCGAGGGCGGCACGGCGCTGAGCGACGCGCTGGCCCTGCAGGCTGGGCTGACGCTCGAACTCACCGGGAAAGCGAGCGGGCCGGCCGAGGGACTGCAAGCGGCCCGCGAGGCATTGCGCGAAGGGCGGGCGGCGCACCTGCTGGAGAGCATCAGGGCGGGATGAACGCAGGATTTCTTGAGCGCATGGCGGAATTGAGCCGTGAACGCGCCGCGGCGGCCAAACAAAGCCTTAGCGCGGCGCAACTGCGGCGCCGCGTGGATGCCTTGCCGCCGCCGCAGCAGCTCAGTCTGGCGCCCGGGTGCTTCGAGCTGATCGCGGAAATCAAGCCTGCATCCCCCAGCGAGGGCCAGCTCGCGGAACTGTCCTTCGACCCGCAAGGGCTGGCCGCCCAGTATGCGGCGGGGGGCGCCGCGGCCTTGTCGGTGCTCACCGAACCTTGCCGGTTTGGCGGCTCTCTGGAACTGCTCGCCGCAGTGGCACGCGCCGCGCCCCGCACGCCGGTCATGCGCAAGGACTTCCTGGTGGAGCCTTACCAGGTTCTGGAAGCCCGGAAGCATGGCGCGGCGGGCGTGCTTCTGATTGTGGGCTTAACCGGCGATGCCAATACCGAAGCGATGCTGGCCGCGGCCCTGGGCTGCGGAATGTTTGCGCTTTTGGAGGCCTTCAACGAAGACCAACTGCAACGCGCCCGGAGCATCGCCGAGCGGCTGGCGGCGCCGCGCAATCAGGCGCTGCTAGGCCTCAACTGCCGCGATTTGCGCACGCTGGCCGTGGACACGGAGCGCTTCAGCCGTTTCCGCCCGCGCGGCGCGGGCGCTCATGCCATGTTCGCCGAAAGCGGCATGGCGGATGCGCGCGATGTGGCGGAGCGGGCCGCCCAGGGTTGGGACGGCGCGCTGGTGGGGGCTGCGCTGATGCGCTCGCCGAACCCCGCCGCGCTGGTCAGAGAGATGCTTTCGCAGGGCCGGCGGAGCCGGGCGCCGCAATGACTCTGTTCGTGAAAATCTGCGGTCTTAAAACCACCGAAACTGTGCAAGCGGCGGCGGCGGCGGGCGCCAACGCTATCGGTTTCAACTTTTACCCGCCATCGCCGCGCTACCTCGCGCCGGAAGACGCGGGCGCGCTTGCCGCAGCTGCCCCGCCGCAAATTCTGCGCGTTGCGGTTATGCTCCGCCCCGGCCAGAGCCAATGGGATGAGGTATATGCCGGGTTCAAGCCGGACTGCTTGCAGGCGGATGCCGACAGTCTGGCGCGGCTGGCGCTGCCCCCAGGCATGCGGGCCCTGCCGGTGTATAGAGACCATGAAGAATTCCACCCGAACGATGTGCCGCCCGGAACCTGTTGCCTGTTCGAAGGCGGCGTTAGCGGCAGCGGCCAGCGGCCGAATTGGGAGCGCGCCGCCATGCTGGCGCGCGGCGCGCAGGTGGTGCTGGCTGGCGGATTGGACCCCGGCAATGTCGGCGATGCCGTCCGCCGGGTCCGTCCCTGGGGCGTGGACGTGAGTTCGGGCGTGGAAAGCGCGCCCGGTGTGAAGGACAGCGCCAAGGTGAGCGCGTTCGTGCGCGCGGCGCGCCGGGCGGAGAGCGCCCAACGATGAAAATCCAGGAAGCGGAAGCGCGTTCCCTTATGGCTGCGCTGCTGAGCGGTGAACTGCCGGACAGCGAAGGACGCTTTGGCCCGTTCGGCGGGCGCTTCGCGCCGGAGACGCTGATGCCCGCGCTGTTCCGGCTGGAACGCCAGGCGCGCCAATTCTTCGCCGATGAGGATGCCTGCCGCGCCCTGGATGAGGAACGGCGCGAATGGGTCGGACGCCCCACCCCGCTTACCCGCGCTCGGGGCCTGGAGCGGGCCTGGGGGGCGCAAGTGTGGATCAAGCGCGAGGACCTGGCGCACACCGGCGCTCACAAGATCAACAACGCGCTGGGCCAGGCGCACCTGGCGCGCCGTCTGGGCGCGGCGCAGGTGGTGGCTGAAACCGGCGCAGGCCAGCATGGCGTTGCCGCAGCGGCGGCTTGCGCCCGCGTTGGACTGCCCTGCGCGGTGTACATGGGCGCGCTGGACATGGAACGGCAGGCGCCAAACGTGCAGCGCATGCGGCAGCTTGGAGCGGAAGTGGTGGCGGTGGACAAGGGCGACCGAACCCTGCGCGCGGCAACCGACGAAGCCTTCCGCGCATGGGTGGCGGACCCTCATGGCGTGTATTACCTGCTGGGCTCGGCAGTGGGCCCGCATCCCTATCCCTGGCTGGTGCGCGAGTTGCAAAAAATCATCGGCGAAGAAGCGCGCCAGCAGTTTGCGCAATCCGCCGGAGGGTTGCCGGATGCGGTGTTTGCCTGCGTGGGCGGCGGTTCGAACGCCATAGGCCTGTTTCATGCGTTTCTGGGCGACGAGTCGGCGCGCATTTTCGGCATCGAAGCCGGAGGCAAGGGGCCGGGCGCGGGCCAGAACGCCGCCTCGCTTTGCGCCGGCAAGCCGGGGGTGTTGCACGGCAGCTATTCCATGCTGCTCTACGACGACGACGGCCAGGTACTGGAGACTTCCTCGATTTCCGCCGGCCTCGACTATCCGGGCGTGGGGCCCGAGCATGCGCTGCTGCAAGCTGTCGGAAGGGCCGCCTACCTTGCCGCCAGCGACGAACAGGCCCTGGAGGCCCTGGCGGAATGTTGCCGGCTGGAGGGCATCCTTCCGGCGTTGGAGCCTGCCCATGCGCTGTTCGCGGCGCGCGCATGGGCGCGGGAAAATCCGGGCAAGCGCATACTCATTGGATTGTCCGGCCGCGGGGACAAGGACATGCCCACGCTCACCCAAACGCTAAGTTGACGACACGGCCGATCAAGCTGGCGCAATAACGGGTTAGTTGAGGACTCGATAGCCTCGACCGCGCAGGCACTCGCGCAGCACATGGCGATGCTCCCCCACCGAGGACACCCCTGCCATGGTTCCGCCGTACACGGCCCCAACGCCGGCAGCCTGACCAATGCCCGACTTGTTGCGGCCGGACATCGCGCCTGCGGCGGCGCCTACAGCGGCGCCAGCTGCGGCTCCGGTGCCAATGTGTTTGCCTATCCGCACTTCGTCGGCGTACTGCTGGCATTCGGCGAGGTCGATTTCGTACTGTCCCGGATCGACGCCTTTCATATCCACGATCGCTCCGCTGGGATCCTTCATGGCGGAGCATCCGGCAACGAGCAAAACACATGGCAACAGAACAAACCGGCTCATTGAGGATCACCTTTTGCGCAAAGCAGGTACAAGAAAAGATGCGGTTTGACTGCCTAAGGTTGCAGAGTCCGGACTCCGCCCGCCGGCGCCCGTTCCAGGCGTTCGCATTGCGGGGCGCGGCAGCCATGCCTCACAATATGCGCCCGTGAGCAACCCGAATACCGGCGCCGAACGGCTGCGGCGCGCCATCGCCCAGGCGCCGCAACCGGCGCTGTTGCCGTTCTTTACCGCGGGGCACCCTCGCAGGCAGGACTTTCATTCAATACTCGGTCAGCTGGCGGCCGCGGGCGACGCAGTGGAAATCGGGGTTCCCTTCTCAGACCCCATGGCCGACGGGGCTACCATCCAGCGGGCCAGCGAGAAGGCGCTTGCCAACAACGTAACCCTGCAATGGATTTTGCGGGCGCTGGAAGCGCACGGCGACCCGGGCGCGCCGGTGGCGCTGATGAGCTACTGCAACCCGCTTCTCGCCTACGGGATCGAGAGGCTGGCGGCGCGCTGCGGAGACTGCGGGGTGTGCGGGCTGATCGTTCCGGATCTTCCCTGGGAGGAATGCGAACCGGTCCGGGCCCAGCTAGGCAAGCAAGGCATCGCGCTGGTGCAAATGGTTACTCCGGCCACGCCCGATGAGCGCCTGCGCGCGCTGTGCCGGGGCAGCAGAGGTTTCGTGTATGCCGTTACCGCCACCGGGGTGACCGGCGGCGAGCGGCGCGTTTCCGCGGAAATGGCCCGCTACCTGAAGAAAGTGGGCCGCTATTCCAGACTGCCCGTGTGCGCAGGCTTCGGCGTTCGCAGCGCGGAGCAGGTTCGCGCGCTGAGCGGCGTGACCGATGGCGTGATCGTAGGTTCAGCGGTCGTCGAGTGTCTGGAGCGCGGCGAAAACCCCGGCGCATTCGTCCGCGCCCTTCGCAACTAGCCCGTTGAGGGGGGCCAGCGAAGGGCGAGAAAGCACGCGCTCGCGCAATAAGCAGATTAACCGCGGCGCGGCCAGGAAACGAATAGGAGGGTGGCGGCGGCGGCGCCAGCCAGCCCGGTCAGCCAGACAGGCTCGGCGCGCAGGCCGAGCAGGAGCGCGGCGGCAATCAGCAGGGCGCAGCCGGTTAGCTGGCGCCACAAATTGCGGCGCGAATCCAGCCCGCTTCGGCCCGTTCGGACCGGCTTTCCCTCGGCCCGGTCAAGCAGATGATGAACTGCGCGCGGCAGGCGCTGGAGCGCATAGCGAAGTTCCGGCAGGTCGCGGCGAAGTTGCTTGAGCGCCCGCGCCGGCTCGGCCCGGCGCTGCATCCATTGCTTGAGCAGCGGATAACCGGTTTCCCAAAGGTCCAGTTGCGGGCACAGCTCCCTCCCCAGCCCCTCAATGTTGAGCAGCGTCTTGTGCAGCAACAGCATCTGCGGCTGCAACTGCATGTCGAACTCCTGGGCAGTGGCGAAGATGCGTCCCAGCACCCGGCCGAAACTGCACTCGCTCAGCGGCCGGTCGAAGATCGGCTCGCCGATCACGCGAAACGCCGCCTCAAGGTCCTCCGCCCGCGTGGACGGCGCCACCCAGCCCCAATACAAATGCAGCCGCGCAAGGCGCGCGTAGTCCTGCTCAAAGAAAGCCAGCAGAGTCTGGCCCAGGTAATGGTGGTCGCGCTCGTCCAGGATGCCCACGATCCCAAAATCCACTGCCGCGTAGCGGGGGTTCTTTGGGTCGCTGATATCCACGAACACGTTGCCGGGATGCATATCCGCGTGGAAAAAACTGTCGCGAAACACTTGGGTGAAGAAAATCCTTACCCCCCGCGCCGCCAGTTCGGGAATATCCACTCCGGCTTCCTTGAGCGCCTCAATTTCTCGGATCGGAACTCCGCGAATCCGCTCCATCACCAGCGCTTCGGGCCGGCAGTAGTCCCAGTGCACGGCGGGAACGTGAATGATGCCGGAGTTGGCGAAACTGCGCTTCAGGCGCGAGGCGTTAGCGCCCTCGCGGGTGAGGTCCATTTCGTATTCGAGAGTGCGTTCGTACTCCTGCACCACTTCCGCCAGACGCAGGCGCCGCGTGGACGGCCAGCATGCCGTAGCTATGCGCGCCAGACCGCGCAGCAGCTTGATGTCCCGCGCTATCCGCCGGGCGACTCCCGGCCGCAGCAGCTTTACCACCACCTCCTCGCCACCGGGCAACCGGGCGGCATGAACCTGGGCGATCGAAGCCGCCGCCAGCGCTTCGGGCTCGAATTCCGCGAACACTTCCTCTACCGGGCGGCCGTACGCCTGGCCCAGGCGAGCGCGCGCCTGCTCGGCGGAAAAAGGCGGAACATCGTCCTGCAGCCGGGCCAGTTCGGTGGCGATGTCCGCCGGGAGGAGGTCGGGGCGGGTGGAAATGTTCTGTCCGAACTTCACGAAGATGGGGCCCAACTCCTGCAGCGCTTCGCGCAGGCGAGCGCCCCGCGGCGCCCCCTTGCGCCGCCGCCTTGCCAGCAGCATCCACGCCGGAACACGCAGCGGCCGGGCCAGGCCGGCTTCGCGCAGCAGCCCGTAGCGGGCCAGCAGGCGGAAGATTCCGAAGATTCGCAGAAACACGCGCATTTGGCCGTCCGGGAATTATGCGGGTTAAGAGCCTTGGCCTGACGCGCTGTCCCGCAGGAGACGCGCGCGCTGCGCGAGCCGGCCAACCGTATCGCGCAGACGTTCCACTTGCTCGGCAAAGGCATCGAACTCGACACGGGTTGGGGCCAGCCGCGCCTCCTCCTGCACGAAGTCCCGCACGCTTCGCCTCATCGAAGCCGACCCTCCCCTGGCCCACTGGGCCGCGGCGCGGGCGGCATCGCCGGCCTGGCGGGCGAACACTTCGCCGCTGAACCGGGCCAACTCCTCTTCAGGGTCCGGGCGGCAATGCTTCAACAACCGCGCGAAATCCTCGGCTACTGCCGGATCGCCGCTGAGAGTCAGCCCGGGTCCCGAATGGTCGCCGGTCAGAAGCGCGGCAAGACGCGGCAAGACGCCGCTCAGGCTCACGTCGGCAGGTGCTTCATCCGGCGGCGCCACGTTGAGTTGCCCGCCCCGCACGGCCACCCGCAAGACGGGACGGGCGCCTGCCAAACCCACATCCATGGACAAACCTTCCAGCTTGGCGGCGGCGCTGCGCGCGGTTAGCGAAGCCGCAAGATTTCGATTCATGGCCGCCGCCAGGGAAGTTGCCAGTTGCGTCAGCATCGCTAGCGCGCTAATACCGGAAGCCGATATGCAAGGCCACGATGCCGCCGGACAGATTGTGCCAGCGCACATCCTCGAAACCGGCCTCGCGCATCATCGCGGCCAGTTCTTCCTGGCCAGGATGCACGCGGATCGACTCCACCAGATAGCGGTAACTGTCGGCATCTCCGGCCACCAGCCGTCCCAGCGCGGGAATCACGGCAAAGGAATACCAGTCGTAGGCGGGCCTGAGCGCATCCAGCGCCGGGCGCGAGAATTCGAGCACCAGGAGCCTGCCGCCCGGCTTGATTGCGCGCGCCATGCTCCTCAGCGCCTCCGGTTTGCCGGCAACGTTGCGCAACCCAAAACCGATGCTTACGCAATCGAACGCCGCCGGCGCCACCGGAAGGGCCGCGGCATCGGCGCATATCGCCCGGCAATTGGCGTGGCTGCCGGTATCAAGCAACCGCCTGCGGCCCAGGCGCAGCATCGAGGGATTGATGTCGGCAAGAAGAACCTGGCCATGGCGCCCCACCTGGCGGCTCATTCCGATCGCCAGATCACCGGTGCCGCCGGCCACATCCAGCGCCGTTGCGCCGGGACGCAGCCCTGTGCGGGCCAGAGTAAATTTTTTCCACAAGCGATGCGCGCCCAGCGACATGAGGTCGTTCATCAAATCGTAGCGGCCGGCCACGGAGTCGAACACGCCGCGCACACGCCGGGTCTTTTCCGCCGAGCTCACCCGGCGAAATCCAAAGCGCTCGGCGCGCCGGGAACCGGAGTCAGCCGCCGGCATCAATGCGGCCCTCAGCCGCCACCTGGCGCAGGTAGCGGTCCCAATACTCGCGCCGGTTGCGGCCCAGTTCGCGGAGATAGGCCCAGGAAAAAATTCCGGAATCGTGGCCATCGTCAAACACCAGCCGGACGGCGTACTGGCCCACCGGCTGAATGTCCTTGACGCGAACATCCGCCTTCCCGACAGGCAAAACGCCTCCGCCGCGGCCGTGGCCGCGCACTTCCGCCGAAGGCGAGTTCACCCGCAAAAACTCCGCGCCCAGTTCATACGCCTCGCCATCGGCAAAGCTTACGCGCAGCCAGCGGCGCTCGCCGAGCAAACGCAACTCCAGCGGTGGCGGCATATCCATGCGCGCTTCGATCCAATCGCTGCCGGTGATGAAGAACGGTGGCGGGGCCTGAGGGCTAAAGGATGTAGCGGCGAAAATCCTCGTCCTCCGCCAACGCCCCCAGGTGTTCGTCAACATACGCCGCGTCGATCTTCAGGTCCTGGCCGCCGCGGTCGGCCGCATCGAACGAAATCGACTCCAAAAGGCGCTCCAGCACGGTCTGAAGCCGGCGCGCGCCGATGTTCTCGGTGCTCTCGTTGACCGAGCAGGCGATCTCGGCAATGCGATGCACAGCGCCGGCCTCAAAGCTCAATGACACTCGCTCGGTGCCCAGCAAGGCAGTGTATTGCTCCGTTAGCGATGCGTCCGGCTCGGTGAGGATGCGCTCGAACTCCTCGATGCCCAGCGCGCTTAGCTCAACCCGGATGGGAAAGCGGCCCTGCAGCTCCGGGATCAGGTCCGAGGGCTTGACCGACTGGAAGGCCCCGGATGCGATAAACAGAATGTGATCGCTGCGCACCACGCCGTACTTGGTGGTAACGGCGCACCCTTCCACCAGCGGCAAAAGATCGCGCTGAACGCCCTCGCGCGACACGTCCGCGCCCAGCGCTTCGGCGCGGCGGCATACCTTGTCGATTTCATCAATGAAAACAATGCCGTTCTGCTCCACCGCCTCAAGCGCCTGGGATTTGAGTTCATCCTGGTCCAGCATGGAAGCGCCCGCCTCCTCGGTCAAAATCCGCATCGCATCCTTCACCTTGAGTTTGCGCGCGCGGGTGCGCTCATTGCCCAGGGACTGGAACATGCTCTGCAGCTGGCTGGTCATTTCCTCCATGCCCGGCGGCGCCATGATCTCCACACCCACCGGCGCCACCTGCAACTCCATTTCCAGTTCCTCATCGTCCAAATCGCCCCGCCGAAAGGCCGCCTTCATGGCTCGCTCATCCATGCTCCACGGCGCTCCCGCGCCCGGGCCGGCGGCGGCGGCGCGGCGTGTGAGCGCATCCATGACCTTGCGTTCGGCGGCATCCCTGGCGCGATGCCTCACACGGTCCATTTCCGCTTCGCGCACCATCTTGACCGCAGTGTCGGTGAGATCGCGCACGATGCTGTCCACCTCGCGGCCAACGTAACCCACCTCGGTGAACTTGGTGGCCTCCACCTTGATGAAGGGAGCGCGCGCCAGCCGCGCCAGCCGGCGCGCGATTTCCGTCTTGCCAACTCCGGTGGGACCCATCATCAGGATGTTCTTGGGGGTAATCTCTTGGCGCAACTCCTCGTCGAGCTGCATCCGCCGCCAGCGGTTGCGCAATGCGATGGCCACCGCGCGCTTGGCGGCGTTCTGGCCGATCACGTGCTTGTCGAGTTCCTCGACGATTTCCCGAGGGGTCATCTGCGTCATGGAATCAAGAATCCGCATCCAGCGAGTCGATCACAATTTCGGTATTGGTATATACGCAGATTTCCGCCGCGATTTCCAGCGACCGGCGCGCGATGTCCGCAGCGCCGAGTTCGCTCTCCCTCAGCAGGGCCCTTGCCGCGGCCCGCGCGTATCCGCCGCCGGAGCCCAGCGCCAACACGCCATCCTCCGGCTCCACCACATCGCCGGAGCCCGATACCAGCAGGGTCTTGTCCTTGCCGGCGACGCAAAGCATGGCCTCCAGGCGGCGCAAGCGCCGGTCGCTGCGCCAGTCCTTTGCCAGCTCCACCGCGGCGCGGGTCAGGTTGCCGTACTGGTCGAGCTTGTTCTCAAACAGTTCAAACAGGGTAAAGGCATCAGCCGTGCCGCCCGCGAAACCGGCCAGAACCTTCCCATTGGCCAGCCGCCGGACCTTGCGGGCGTTGCCCTTCAGCACCGTATCGCCCAGGCTCACCTGGCCGTCCCCTCCAATGGCCACCGTGTTCCCCCTGCGCACGCAAAGGATGGTTGTGGAACGCACCTTGCCCGGGCCGCGCATGGGGAGGTTGCTGCGTTCAGGCTTCATGATTCGAAATCCTTGCTGCGCCGGGCGCGCGGATGGGCGCGATCGTACACCTTGGCCAGATGCTGAAAGTCCAGGTGGGTATAGACCTGGGTGGTGGAAATGTCCGCGTGCCCCAACAGTTCCTGCACGGCGCGCAAGTCGCCGGAGGATTCCAGCAGGTGCGTGGCGAAACTGTGGCGCAGCATGTGCGGATGCACATGCCCTGGAAGACCGGCGCGGCGGGCCCAGTAGGCAATCCTCGCCTGGACAGTGCTGGCGGCAATCCTGCGCCCGCGGGCGCCCACAAACAGCGCCGTCTCTTCCGGGGCGGCCAGCTCCCCGCGGCGGCGCAGCCAGCGCTGCACGGCCTCAATGGCCTTGCCTCCTACCGGGAGGATGCGCGTTTTGCGCCCTTTGCCGGTCACCCGCATCAAGCCCTGACGCAAATCGATTCCGCCCACCTCCAGCGCGGTCAGTTCCTCCAGACGCAAACCCGAGGAATACATCAGCTCCAGGATGGCGCGGTCGCGGCAAGCCACCGTGTCGTCTTCGGGAATATCCAGCAGGCGCGTCACCTGGTCCAGATCCAGCGTGCGCGGAAGGTCGCGGGGCGGGCGCGGGGCCCGTATCCCGCGCGCCGGGTTCGCTGCCAATTGGCCTTCCCGTTCGAGAAAATTGAAAAAACTGCGCGCGCCAGCCAGGCGCCTCTGCACGGTCCGAGGCGCCAGGCCGCTGCGGTGCGCCCCGGCGGCAAAACGCCGCAGGTCGCTGGCGGCCAGCGCCGCCCAGGAGGGCAGCTTGCGCTTGATGCAGTAGTCCTTCAGCGCGTTCAGGTCGCGGCGGTAGGCATCCACCGTGTGGCGGGAAAGTTGCCGCTCAAAGCGGATGTGGCGCAAAAACGCGCTCACCTGACGGTCAGATTCGGCCTGCATCAACTGGAGGCCGGCGATATGGCTACTGAAACGACAGCGCTGACGCGACCGAGAAACTCGGTGCTCTTTGCGCGGTGGTAGTGGTAGGGGTCGCGGCTGCCCAGGGCCAGCAGGCCCAGGTTGCCGCGCTGGCCCAGCGGCGTCAAAGCCGCCGAGGCCACTTCCGGGGCCTGGTCGCCAAACAGGAACTCGCGTTGCTTATCGCTGTAATGTCCGCATCGAGGCGCGTTGGCCTTGAGGACTCCGCTTAAGCCCTCCGCCATTACGTCTTCGCGCGCAGTGGCCGACAGATCCGTCACGCCCGCGCACTGCTCCGGCGAAGCGTCAAACAAAAGCAAGCGCACAAAATCCAGCGCAAATATTTCCTTCAGTTGCGCCGGCAGGGAGCGCAGCCTTTCGACCGGATGGGGACAGGACAACAGCTGGGTAACCAAGCGGTTGAATTTTTGGGCCAGTTCATCGCTGGACCGGGCGTTTTCGATGTATTCCTCAAGCGTGCGGCGCAGTTCCTCGTTGCGGCGGCGAAGCAGGTCAAGCTGCCTCTCGACCAGCGACACGGCGCCCGCTCCGCTGCTGTGCGGGACCCGCAACTCCAGCAGCAGGTCCGCATTAAGCCTGAAGAAATCCGGATTCTCGCGCAGGTACGCCGCCACCTCCTGCGCAGTGAGCTCTGCCGCCGAAGTTCCGCCGCTCTTGCTCATAAGCGCAGGTTGCCATCAAACACGTGGTCGATACGCCCGGTGAGCCATGCCGCCGCCTCGCCCCCGGGCCACTCCACGCGGAGCCGGCCGCCGGCCATTTCCACCTGCACCGGGGAGCGCACCCGGCCCCGGCGTATTCCAGCCACCGCCGCGGCGCAGGCGCCTGTGCCGCAAGCTGGCGTTTCGCCCGCGCCGCGCTCATAAACCCGCAGCCTGAGACGGTGCCCATCGACCGCTTCGGCGAAACCCACATTGCAGCCCTGCGGGAACCGCTCGTGCGTTGATATGCTCGCGCCCAGCAGGCTCACCTCGGCGACCGCCGCATCGGGCACGTCCAGCACGGCGTGGGGGTTGCCTAGCGAAAGCGCCTCCAGTTCCCGCTCGCCTCCCGCCGCTTCCAGGCGATAGGGCGCCTCCTGCCCGCTTGCCAGGAATGGAACCCGTTCCGGGCGCCATTCCGGGCGCCCCAGCGAACAGCTCACCATGCCGCCTTCCAGAACGCGCGCTTCCACTTTGCCTCCGGAGGACTTGAGAAGGATCCTATCGCCGTTCGCCCGGCGTTTCGCCACCAGCGCCGCGATGCACAGGGCGCCGTTTCCGCATTGCTCCGCCTCGCCCCCGTCCGCATTGAATACGCGGTAGTGGACCATGCCGTTGCCGCTCTTGGGCTCCGCCACCCAAAGCAACTGATCGAAGCCCACACCCAGGCGCCGGTCAGCCCAGGCGCGAACCCGCCGCCGCTCCGGCAAAGGCAGCGAGCGGCCCACTACGACCATGAAGTCGTTGCCGCCGGCTTGCATTTTGGTAAACGCGAGGGTCATGGGATGAAACAGTCCGCACTCGCAAAAATTATAGTCCTGCGAAGTGATCGCAGGATTCGCCTGGACACCCAACGCCAATCGTTGAAAATAAGCCTTGCGCCGCCACTCAAGCTGGCGCATTGCATGCGGAATAAAAAAGGAGAACCGACCATGTCCTACAAAAGCAGAGCCTTGCCCCTGGCCGGGCTGGTGTTTGCCCTCCCGGTGGCGGGCGCCACCGAAATCGAACGCTTCAACCCCGAAGGGCTTTCGCAGCCCGACGGCTATTCCCAAGTGGTGATCGCAAAAAACCCGGGGCGCTTCATATATCTGGGCGGCAAAGCTGGCATCTACCCGGACAACAGCTTTCCTGAAAGCCTGGCCGAGCAGTCGCGCCAGACCTGGGTCAATATCGACCGCGCACTCAAGGCCGCCGGCGCCCGGCGCGAGGACGTGGTCGAGATTCAGATCTACATCGTTGATCTGGAAAACATCGATCCCGCGCCCGCATATGAAGATGTGCGCAACTTTTTTCCCGCCGGCCATAAGCCCGCCTCGATGGTTATCGGGGTATCGGCGCTGGCCTACCCGGGCCTGCTGGTGGAAATCAACGTGCGCGCCGTTGCCGATTAGCTTGTCACGCCCCGGCAGAGCAAAGCAATGCTACAATCCTCGGCGTTATAGGGAAATGGCTTCGCAAGGAGGCATGAAATGGACATGGGCTACACGATCGACACCGCGGCGGCGGTGGGGGA
>RKRP01000028.1 GCA_007571315.1 Gammaproteobacteria bacterium | reverse complement strand
GCCGCCCGTCAGCTCGCCTGCCTCGTCCCTGAACTCGTCGAAAGGATGGCCGCTAAGGCAGAAACCCAGGCTGCGCCGCTCTCCGTCCAGACGCTCGCGGGCGCTCCAGTCGGGCGTATCGGGAATCTCGATGGCCTCGGGCGAGGCGCCGCCGTCGTCAAACAGCCCCTCTTGGCCCCATTCGGCATCCCGGGCGGCCTGGGCGGCGGCGGCCAGCAAACCGGGCAGGGCCTGCATCCCCGCTGCCCGATTTGCGCAAAGGCTGTCCAGGGCTCCGCAAAGCGCCAGCATCTCGGCCTGGCGCTGATGCATGCCCGCGGCGCTGACTCTGGTGAAAAAATCCCCCAGCGTGGCGAATTTTCCGCCCGCGGCGCGCTCCGCGGAAATGGCCCTGGCGGCGCCCTGGCCAAGGCCGCGCACGGCGCCCAGTCCGCAGCGCACCGCCTTGTCATCCACCGCGCTGAAGCCGAACTCCGAGCGGTTCACATCCGGCGGCAGCACTTCGATGCCCAGCGCCAGACACTCCTGAGTCATCCAGTACAGGCGGTCGTGCGCGCTCATATCGGTGGTCATGGCAGAGGCCATGTACTGCGCCGGATAAATCGCCTTCAACCACGCCGTCTGATAGGAGACCGTCGCATAGGCGGTGGAATGCGACTTGTTGAACCCGTAACCGGCAAAAGTTTCCATCAGGCTGAAGATGCGCTCGGCCTCTCCTCGCGCAAGGCCGTGCTCCAGCGCGCCCTTCACGAATACCGAGCGCTGGTCCGCCATCTCTTCCTTGAGCTTCTTGCCCATTGCCCGGCGCAGCACATCGGCCTGGGCAAAACTGTAGCCCGCAATCAGCCGGGCTATTCCCATAACCTGTTCCTGGTACAGGATCACCCCGTAGGTCTCGGCGAGAAGCTCGCGCAAATCCTCATGCAGAAAGTCCACCGGCTCCTGGCCGTGCTTGCGGCGGATGTAGGTGTCCGCCATGCCGGTTTGCAACGGCCCGGGGCGAAACAGCGCCACCAGCGCGATCATGTCGCTGAAGCGGTCTGGCTTGAGGTCGCGGATAAGTTCGCGCATGCCCGCGGATTCCAGTTGAAACACCGCCCGCGTGCGCAGGTTGCGGAGCAGTTCGAACACCCTGGCATCGTCCAGGGGAATGCTGGCGATGTTGATGGGGGGCTCTGCCCGGGCGGCGCGGCTTCGGTTGACCTCGCTCACGGTGCGGGTAATGGTGGTGAGGTCGTTGAGCGCCAGAAAATCAAACTTCACAAGGCCCACCCACTCGATATCGTCCTTGTCGAACTGGGTCACGACGGGGGAGCGGGTTTCCTGACGGTACAGCGGCGTGAATTGCAACAGGTCCGACGGGGCAATCACCACCCCGCCCGCATGGGTGCTGGCGTTGCGGGGCAGCCCCTCAAGTTGCAGCGCCAGATCAACCACCTCGCGCGCTTCCCCATCGGTGTTGTACAGGTTGCGAAGCTCGCTTTCGTCCTTCATTGCCTGCTCTATCGTCACGCCCACCGGCAAGGGAGGAATCAGCCCCGCAATCTGTTCGCCCAGTCCCAGCGGATAGGCCAGCACCCGGGTCGCATCCTTGATCGCCGCCCGCGCCGCGAGGCGATTGAAGGTGATGATCTGGGCCACGCGGTCCTCGCCGTACTTCCGCGCCACATGCTCCAGCACCTGTTCGCGCCGCTCGCCGCAAAAGTCGATGTCGATGTCGGGCATGGAAATCCGCTCGGGATTCAAAAAGCGCTCGAAAATCAGCCCGTAGCGAAGCGGGTCGATGGTGGTTATGCCCAGCGCGTAACTGATGAGCGAGCCGGCGGCCGAACCGCGCCCCGGCCCCACCGGCACATCGTTATCGCGCGCCCAGCGCACGATATCGGCAACAATCAGAAAGTAGCCGGGATAGTCCATGCGCTCCACAACGGCCAGTTCCGCCTGCAAGCGCTGGTCGTATTTTTCCGGCAGTTCAACATCCTCTCCCGCGGCGGCTTCGATGCCCAGCCGGATGGCTAAACCCGAGCGCGCCTCCGAGCGGAGAAAATCCGCCTCCTTCAAACCATCCGGCGCCCGCGCCTTGGGCAGTTGCGGGCGACCCAGGCTCAACTCCACATTGCAGGCGCTTGCTATGGCCACCGTGTTGCTCAGGGCCTCGGGCAGGTCGGCGAACAATTCGGCCATTTCGGCGGGTGTTCGGAGGTATTGCTGATCGGTATAAAGGCTGGCGCGGCGAGGATCGTTAAGGATTTCCCCCAAGTGGATGCACACGCGGGCTTCGTGCGCCGTAAATTCGCTTCTGTCCAGGAAGCGAACGTCATTGACCGCCACCAGGGGAATGCCTTCCGCCGAGGCCATCTCCACCGTGCGTTGCATAACCGCCGGCTCGCCAGGGCGGCCCAGCCGGCTGACCTCGAGAAACAGGCAATCCCTCATCGCCCGGCGAAGGGCCAGCACCCGGGCGCGCTCGGCGCCTGCCTGCGTCCCGCTGGCGGCGCCGCTCAGCGCCGTCAGTCCAATCAGCCCCTGAAGCGCTTCCGCCGTCAGCCATCGCAACTGCGCAAGGGGCGCCCCGCGGGACGGCATTTCCAGATGCATCCGGGACACAAGGCGCAGAAGGTTCCGATAGCCGCCTGCGTTGCGGCACAGCAGCGTGAGGCGGCCGGGAGCGCCATCGGCGGCATCCGGGGCCAGGTGCAAATCGGCGCCCAGTATGGGCTTTACGCCGGCGCTCAGCGCGGCGCGGTAAAAGCGCACTGCGCCAAACATGTTGTTGAGGTCGGTCAAGGCCACAGCCGGCATTCCACGCTCGCGAACCGCGCGGCAGAAGCCGCCGCCCGCGCTTAAGCGCAGCACGGAATCGACCAGCGAAAACTCCGAATGCAGGCGCAGATGGACAAACGAGGCGGATTGCATGGCTTGTTCAGGCCTCCTCGCGGACTGCGCGAACCGGACGGAAGCTCAGGCGGTGCGCCGGGCTGGCGCCCAGGCGCCGCAGCGCCAGACGGTGCGCCGGAACCCCGTAGCCCTTGTTTTGCGCCAGCCGGTAGCCCGGCCACTGCCGGTCCAGGCGCCGCATTGCGCGGTCCCGCCATTCCTTGGCCAGCACGGAGGCCGCCGCGATGGCCGGGCATTGGCGGTCGCCGCCAATCACCGCTTCGAGCTGAACGCGGCCGCGCCAGGCGCGCGGCAATTCCGGCAAATGCGGCCCATCCACACGAACCAGCGCAACGCGGCGCGGCAACCCGGAAACGGCCCGGCGCATGGCGAGAAGGCTGGCGCGCAGAATATTGAGCCGGTCAATTTCCTCAACCGTGGCCAGGCCCACCGCCCAGCACAGGCACTGCGCTCGTATCCGGCCTTCCAGCAGAGCGCGGCGCCTGGGGGTGAGCTGTTTGGAATCGCGCGCGCCTGCCACGCTCCCGCCAACAGGCAGCGCCACAGCCGCCGCAACCACCGGGCCGGCCAGGGCGCCGCGGCCTGCTTCATCGACTCCGGCGAGCAATCCTTCCACGTTTCAGGAAGCGCGGGCCACGGCCAGAACCGCGCGCGCCGCCTGTTCGCTAGCCCCCTGGCCCAGCAATGTCGACAGCCGGGCAAATTCCGCGCGCATCCTGCCGCGCGCCTGCGGGTCGTCATACAGGCGCAGCAACTCCGCCCCCAGCAGAACGCCGCGAGCCCGGCCCTGAAGCAATTCAGGCACGATTTCGCCCCCGGCCAGCACGTTAGGCAACGCAACCCACGGCGTTTTCACCAGCCGGAAGGCGCGCGCGATCCACGCGGTAAGCGGCGCAACCCGGTACGCAACCACCAAGGGACAGCCCGCTAGCATGGCTTCCATCGTAACCGTGCCCGAGGCCGCCAGGGCGAGATCAGCTTCGGCCATCAGGGCGCGGGCGTTTCCAGTCGCTGCGCGCACCTCAAGGCCGGGCGCAAACCGCTTAAGGAGCGCGGAAAATTGAAGATTCCCGGCGGGAGTGGCCGCAGCGGAAGCAAAACGAGCGCCTGGGCGGCGCTGGGCCAGCCACGCCGCCGCCTGCGCGACCGGCGGGCCGATACGCAGAATTTCCGAACTCCGGGAGCCGGGCAGCAAGGCCACCAGCAGGCCGTCATCGCGGGTGCCGCCGCGGGAGCTTGCAACCCGCTCTTCATCGGCCATCGGATGGCCTACAAACTGGCCCGGCACTCCCTGCTTGCGCAGCAGGCCGGGTTCGAACGGCAACAGGCATAGGACCAAATCGCAGCAGCGCCGGATGCGCCGCGCCCGTCCGGCCCGCCACGCCCATATGGACGGGCACACGTACTGCACGGTGGGCACGCCGCGCTTGCGCATTCGCGCCGCCAAACCGAGGTTGAGCTCCGGGGAGTCGATACCCACGAAAACATCCGGGCGAAACGCGGCAAGCTGCCCAGCAAGCCTGCGGCGGAGCTTCCACAGCCTCGGCAGGTGGCAAACGATTTCCGCAAGGCCCATTACCGCAAACAAGGATGCGTCCATAAGGGGCCTGCAGCCCGCCTGGCGCATTTCGGGGCCTGCCACGCCGGCCACTTCCACCGTGCGCGGGCCGGCGCGCAGCGCGGCAATCAAACCTGCGCCGAGCCGGTCGCCGGAGGCCTCGCCGGCGACCACCGCAATCCGCAGGGGCCGGTCCGCGGTTCTCAACGCAACAGGCCGCGGCTGGTTTCGTTAGGGGGTTCGGCAAGAAAGTCCGCCAGCAAGGCCAGCTCCGGCTGCCCGCGCGCCGCCTCGGCAATCGCTTGCGCGGCTTTGGCGCGGCTGAGCTCCTTGCGGTACAGCGTGCGGTAGGCGCGTTCGATATTGGCGCGCTGCCCGGCATCGAATCCATGGCGCCGCAGCCCAACAACATTCACGCCGCGCGGTTTCGGCGGCTGCCCCGCCACCAGCACGTAAGGCGGCACATCGCGGGTAACGCCGGAATAGATTCCCACAAAACTGTAGTTGCCAATGCGGCAGAACTGATGGGCGCCGGAAAAGCCGGCCATCGTAACGTGGTCGCCGATGCGCGCGTGGCCCGCCACGCTGGCGAAGTTCGCCATCACCACGTTGTCGCCGAGGACGCAGTCGTGGGCGATGTGCACGCTTGCCATCAGCCAGCATCCGTTCCCTACCCTTGTTGCGCCGCCCCCCTCTTCGGTGCCCCTGTTGATGGTCGCGAACTCGCGGATTGTATTGTCGTCGCCAATTTCAAGGCGACTGTCCTCTCCCGGGCGGTATTTCCGGTCCTGCGGGTCGCGACCGATAGCCGCGTGCGGATGAACGGCGTTGCGCGCGCCCATGATCGTGGGCCCCTCCACTACCGCGTGCGAGCCAATCTCGCAACCTGCTCCGATTTCCACATCGCGGCCGATAACCGCGTACGGACCCACCTTGACATCCGCCGCGAGCCGCGCCTGCGGCGACACGATCGCCGTAGGGTGAATCGCGGTCATTTGCGCCGCTCCAGCCGCCGCACCTGGCGATACAGCTCATCTAAGCGCCGGAACCGCGCCGCGTTCCTGCGCCAGCTTGAAACTTCCTCCATCGGCGTCATGGAACCGGCGTACGCTCCAGGCTCCCTTACGGAGCGCGTCACCACCGTGCGCGCAAGCAACACCACATCATCGCAAATTTCCAGGTGGCCGGCAACGCCAACGTGCCCGGCAATGCGGCAGCGCCGGCCAATCCTGGCGCTGCCTGCAATCATGCAGCCGGCGGCAATCGCAGTGTGCTCGCCAATATGCGCGTTATGCCCCACCTGGATCAGGTTATCAAGCCGCACCCCATCGCCAATCACGGTGTCCTCCAGGGCGCCCCGGTCGATCACGGTGCTGGCGCCAATTTCGACATCGTCACCCACCCGGACCGAACCTAGCTGGGGAATTTTGAACCAGCTTCCATCCTCCCCCGGCGCCTGCCCAAAGCCATCGGCGCCGAGCACGGCCGATGGATGCGCAATGCAGCGCCGGCCAATCCTTACCGACTCGCAAATTGCCGCATTCGCCAGCAACCGGGAGCCTTCGCCAATACGGGCGTTGCCGCCCACTGTAACGTTGGCCCCCACAAACACGCCCCGCTCCAGCACAGCCCCGGCGGCCACTCGGGCGCCGGCTGAAACTTCGCACGATGGATCCACTTCGGCGTTGGGATCCACGGTGGCGTGGGGGTGAACACCGGGGCTGAGCGGCATGAGCGCATGCAACTTATCGGCAACGCGCGCATACACGCCGTACGGGTCAGGCGTAACCAGCGCCGCAACGGGACATTCCCCGGCGTGCCGCTCGCTTAAGATCACTGCGCCCGCCGAGGTGGCGCGAAGGTCGTCAAGATAGGCCCGCTGCAGAAAAAAGGCAATGCAGCGGGAATCGGCGCGGGCCAGCGGAGCAACGCGGCGGACCCGCGCGCCAGGGTCGCCGCGCAAAACGCAATCATGGCGCCGGGCCAGTTCGTTAAGCGTAAGCCCCCGCTGGTGCTGCGAAAGCCGTTGCATCAGAACCTCGAAAAGCCTGCCGCGCGCTCACAGCCAGCGCCCATTCCGCAAAGATCACGGCCTGTGTTGGCCAGCCCCTAATCCTGCTGATCGCTGCTGTAGGTTTCCTGGAGGGCGCCCAACACCTGCGGGGTAATGTTTACCACATCGCTGAAGTACACCACGCCGCCGGTGAGGACCAGGTCATACTCGTTTTCCTCGGCCACCTCCCTGACGTGGGAGAGGAATACGCTGCCCAGGTCGCGCTGGCTGGCCTCCCGCTCCAGCTGCAAGTCTTCCTGGAAAGCCTCGCCCATCTGCTGAATCTCCCGCCGCAGGGCGATAATTTCGCGCTCGGCGTTGCGCAACTGCTCGGTGCCCATGGTTTCGCTGTCGCGCTGGTAACTTTCGTTCAGTTCCTCAAGGCGCGTGTTCTTGGCGCTCAGGTCGCGCTGCCGAGGCGCAAACATTTCAGTGATGTTTTCATTGGCCTCGCGTCCCTGGGGAGACTCCACCGCGAGGGCCTCCAGGTTGACGAAACCGATCTTGAGAGTGGATTGCTGCGCCTGCAGGCCGCCGGCGGCAAACAGGCCCGCAAGGGCGCCCAAGAGTAGCTTCTTTGCGATGTTCATAGCTGATGAATGGCCTCTTGTGTTAAATGGAATCGGGGGCCGGCGCGCCGCTTTAGAACGCGCCGCCCAGCGAAAACTGGAAGCGCTCCACCTCGTCCCCCCAAAAACGCTCGGTTTCGGGATCGGCGTTGAGCGGCGCGGCAAAGCTGAATCGCAACAGACCCAGCGGCGCCAGCCATTCCGCGCCTATTCCGACTGAACGCTTGAGTTTACCCGCATCAAAGTCGTAACTCAACGGATCGCCCAAACGGTCATAGAACTCCAGATCGGAAGTGGAAAACACATTGCCCACATCAACGAAGGCCGCCAGGCGGGCGTTTTGCCGAAACCTCTCCGGCAGCGGCAGGATCAACTCCGCCTGGGCGGTAACCAGCATGTTGCCGCCGTAGGCGTTGCCGAAACGATCCTTGGGGCCTAAGCGGTATTCCTTGAAGCCGCGCACCGAATCCGGCCCGCCACCATAGAAATGCTTGTAGGGCGGAACCGCGGTGGTGTCGCCGAACGACTCGGAAATGCCCACATCGGCGTTGAGGCGGAAACTGAACCAGCGCAGGCCCGGAAAGGGCAGATAGTGCGTGTACTGGTAACGGGCGCTGACGTACTCCACGTCGCTCCCGGGAATGGTGGCCGAAAGCGAAAGGCGGTGGCGCATTCCCCGGTCGGGGAAGAGAACCCGGTTGCGGCTGTCGTACAGCCAGCCCAGCAGCAACTCCGCGCTGGTGAACTTGGAGCCGTAATACAACTGCTCCCCGCCGGCAAACCCCGGCACCGTTCGCTGGTAGGGCCTGCCGTTGGCCTGCACCCACTGGCGCGACTGCTCGTTGCTGTACTGGGTGGTAATAAGGTCCGCCTGCTGCACGGTGGCGCCAAATATCAGGCTTTGCAACTCCGTAATCGGGTAGCTCACCTCGGTGGAAGCCGAGGCGGTGGTGGTGTCCAGGTCCGATCCGGCGCTGAAGAACTGGCCGTAGTTCTGGTAGGTGAGCGAACCGGTAACGCTCATGCCGTCCATCGTCACATAGGGATCGGTGTAGGACAGGTTGTAGAGCCGCGAGTAGCTGGTGCCCGTGAGGCCGATCGCGAGCCGGTTGCCGCGCCCCAGCAGGTTGGTGTGCACGGCGCTGCCGCTGAGTTGCAGCCCGTAATAGCCGGTATAGCCCACAGAGCCCTGGAACTCGCCCGGCTGGCGCTCGCTCAAGTTGAACACCACGTCCACCTGGTCGGGCGAACCGGGCACCCGCAGCGTCTCGAAATCGACTTCCTCAAGGTAGGGCAATCGCTGCAAACGGATCTTGGAGCGCTCCAGCAGAGCGTTGGACAGGTAGGCGCCTTCAAACTGCCGCAGTTCGCGGCGCAGCACCTCGTCGTCGATCGAGGCGGCGCCATCGAAACGGATGCGGCGCACGTACACGCGGCGCTCGGCGGCAATCAGCAGGCTGACGGCCACCTCCCCGGCTTCCTCGTTGATTTGGGGAAGGGGCGTGATTTCGGCGAAGCCATAGCCCTCCTGGCCCAGGCGCAGGCGAATCAACTCGCTGCTCTGGGTAATCAACTGCTGCGAGTAGCGCATGCCTGGCTTCAGCAGCACGTACTGGTTCAACTCGGCTTCATCCACCACGAAATCGCCCGCCAGTTTGACTTCCGAGACGATGTAGTTGCTGCCCTCGCGAATATTGATGGTGATGAACACGTCTTTCAAATCCGGCGACAGGGTCACCTGGGTGGACTCCAGGCCGAAATCGGCATAGCCGCGGTCAAGGTAGTAGGAACGCAGTTTTTCCAAGTCGCCCTGAAGCGCCTCGCGCGAATAGCGGTCGTCCTGGCGGATAAACGACAGCCAGTTGGGCGTTTTCAGCTCGAAGTTCTTTTGCAGCTCATCGTCGGCGAACAACTCGTTGCCCACGATATTGATCTGCCGGATGCGCGAGCGGTCGCCCTCGGTAATGTCGATGACCACATCCACCTTGTTGTCCGGCAGCTCCGTCACATCCACGTTAACCTCGGCGCCGTACTTGCCGCGCCCGAAGTACAGATCGGTAAGGGACAGCTCCACTTCTTCCAGAACCGACGGCTTTACCAGGCTTCCTGCGGCAATGCCGTTGCTCGACAAGGTTTTGGTGAGGTCCTCGGTCTTGACATCCTTGTTGCCTTCAATCAGCAGGGACTCGATGGTGGGTTGCTCGCGCACCGCCACCACCAAAGCGCCGCCGTCCCGCCGGAACTCAATATCGGAGAAGAAGCCGGAACCGTGCAGGCTGCGCAGCAGTTGCCTGATGTTCCCGGCATTCAGCGTGTCGCCAATATTCACCGGCAGATAGTTCAGGACGGCGCCTTCGGAAATGCGCTGCAGGCCCTCAATGCGTATGTCGCGCACCACAAAGTCCGGCTCCGGCGCCGATGCCTGCTCCTGCGCCTGGCCTGCGGGCAAAGCCAGCAGCAGGAACAGAGCCGCCGCCAGCGCCAGTTTGCCGCGCCTTTTCTCAGCCACCTCAGCCCCCGGCGCCAAACAGCCCGCTGACATCGTTGAACAACGCAACAAACATGATGGCCAGCACCACGCCCAGGCCCACCCGTTGGGCCAGCAACTGGGTCCGCTCCGCTATCGGGCGGCCGCGCAGCCGCTCGATCGTCTGGCCAACGATCTGGCCACCGTCCAAAATGGGAATGGGCAGCAGGTTCAATATGCCCAAGCTTACGCTCACCAGCGCGAGAAACGTGGCGAAGGCCACCCAGCTGACCTGCGCAGCCTCGCCAGCGTAGCGGGCGATGCCCACGGGTCCGTTCAGAGTCCGCAGGGAAACGTCGCCGGTGAACATGTTGCCGAGCACGCGGAAGGTCAGCCCGGTAATGCGCCCGGTTTCCGCAACGCCGCGCAAAAGCGCGTCCCAAGGCCCGAAGCGCTGAGTCACGAAAAGCGGAGAACTCGCGTCCGGCGAGCGTTCCACGCCCACAAAGCCGACCGCTGCCGGACCCGCTGCGTTTTCCGCCGCAGTGTCCTGACGGCTGCCGATTTCCAGATAGAGGCGCTGCTCGTAGCCGTCGCGCCACACCGTAACGGAAACGGCCTGGCCGGGCCGGGCGCGAACGTAGTCCACCCATTGCCTCCAGCTGGATATGCGTTCGCCTCCGGCCTCCAGCACCTGGTCGCCGGCGACGAATCCAGCGCGTCCCGCCGGTCCGTTTGGATCGATTGCGCCCGCCACGGGAAGCGCCGCCATGGGCCTCAGGCCGGCGGCGGTGAACAAATCGCCGTTCTCCAGGATTGCTTTACTTTGGCCTTCAAGATTGAGAACCAGATTGCGCCGGGCGCCTTCCCCGCTTTCCGCCGTAATCTCCACGGAAGCATCGCCCAGAATCTCTCCTACCACAGCCATGACGGTCGCCTGCCAGGTGGGTGTCTCGCGGCCCTCCACGGCCACGATGCGGTCGCCCGCGTGAAGGCCGGCCCGGTCAGCCAGGCCATCCGGTTCCACGGCGCCCACAAACGGCGCAATGGACTGCGCGCCGGTCATGAAGATGAGCCAGTAGGCCACGATAGCGAACAGGAAGTTCATGCCAGGGCCGGCTGCGAGCACAAATATCCGCTGCCAGTAGGGCTGGCGGGTAAAGCTGCGGCGCAGCTCGCCTTCGGCAACCGGTCCTTCGCGTTCGTCCAGCAGCCGGACGAATCCGCCTATCGGGAGGGCGCGCAGCTGGTACTCGGTGGCGTCCCGGCCCGCTTTTCTGCGCCACAGGGCCGGCCCAAAGCCGATCGAGTACTCCAGCACCTTTATGCCGCTCGCCCGGGCGGCAATGTAGTGCCCCCATTCGTGCACCGCGACCAGCAGGCTGATCGCCAGCACAAATGCGCCAACCGCAATCAGGGTGTCCAGAAACATCTTTGGCTCGGCCCCGTTTCGCCTGCTTTTCCGCTCAAGGGGGGCCTATGATAGCCGCGCCGCCCCTACTGCGCCCAACCCTGCGCAGGCAGCCAGCCAACCGGCTCAAAAACCAGCAGGAACAGCAGGGGCGCCGCCGCCAGGCCGCTGTCCAGGCGGTCCAGCAGGCCGCCATGCCCCGGCAGCAAGCGGCCGCTGTCCTTGATGCCCGCGCGGCGTTTGAACAGGCTCACAGTGAGGTCTCCCAGCATCGAAAAAAAACCAATCGCCAACCCGGCAAGCGTCCAGAACAGCGCGGAGTTCTCCGTCAGAAAAGATGCGCAAAAGCCCGCCAGGGTCGCCATCGCCACGCCGCCCGCGGCACCCTCAACCGTCTTGCCGCTGCTCAGCACAGGCGCAAGCGGGCGCTTGCCCAAAAGTTTGCCAAAGGCGAAGGCGCCAGTATCCGCGGCGCCCAGCAGCAGCAGCAGCAACAGCAGCAGGCCGCTGCGTTCGGCCGCGGCCAGGGCCAGCACGGCCAGCCAGGCGGGCGCCAGGGCCAGCAATCCACAGCCCGCGGCCGTTGGATTGCTGACTGACCCGGCGAGGCCGCGCAGCGCCGGAATAGCCAAGCACCACCAGGCCATGCCCAGCAGCATGGCGGCGTAGTAAAACGAGGGCGGCGGCGGAAACGCTACCGGCAGGGCCAGAGCCAGGGCGAACAGCACGATTGCCGCAGACCTCGCCAGCGGGCCGGCTATGCCGGCCATGCGCAGCCACTCCCTCCAGCACAGCAGAAGCGCCAGGCCAATCAGGGCCAGCCGCAGGTTCGGCGGCGCCAGAGCGGCGACCACGACGGCTGCGAGCAGCGCGGCCGCCGTCAGCAGCCGCGGCGGCAGGCCGCGCGTTGCGCCCGGGCGTTCCAACTCGGGGCTCATGCCGCGCCAAAGCGCCGCTGCCGCGCCGCGAAGTCGGCCAGAGCCGCCTCAAGGTCGTCAACGCCGAAGTCCGGCCACAGCACCGGCGTGAAATACAGTTCGGCGTAGGCGAGGTGCCAAAGAATGAAGTTGCTGATTCGCTGTTCACCCCCGCTGCGGATCATCAGGTCGGGCGGCGGCAGGTCCGCCAGCTCCATATGGCGGGCGAACATCTCCACGGACACTTCCCGCGGGTCCAGTTCTCCGCGCGCGGCGCGCCTGGCCAACCGCTGCGCAATCCGCGCGATTTCCTGCTGACCGCCATAGGAAAGCGCCACAATCAGGTTCATCCGGTTGTTCCCGCGAGTGCTGTCCTCAGCCCTGTCCAGCGCGTTGCGCACGCCTGCCGGGAACCGGCCGCGGTCGCCAATGCAACGCAGGCGGATGCCATTGTCGTTAAGAAGGTGCATATGCCGCCGCTGACTGTCGATCAGAAGCGTCATCAACTCGCTGACTTCGCGGCGCGGGCGCCGCCAGTTCTCGCTGCTTAAGCCGAACAGGGTCAGAGCCGGTATCCCGCGCCGGGCGCAGGCTTCCACAACATCGCGGGCCGCCCGGACGCCGGCGCGATGGCCGTCCGGCCGCGGCAGGCCCCGCCGCAGGGCCCAGCGGCCGTTCCCGTCCATGATGATCGCCAGATGCTTCACAGGCTCCACCGGAATGTCCATAGCGCCTGCTCGCCTATATGGACATGATTTCCTGTTCCTTGTCCTGCGCCATGGCATCCATTCGGGCGATGTGTTCGTCAGTAAACTTCTGGACTTCGTCGGCCGCGCGCCTTTCCTGATCCTCGGTGGCCATTTTTTCCCTGACCAGTTGTTTTACGTCGGCAAGCACATCGCGCCGGATGTTGCGCACCGCCACGCGCCCCATTTCCGCCTCGTGGCGCGCCACCCGCACCAGTTCGCGGCGGCGCTCTTCGGTCAACTCCGGGATTGGCACGCGGATTACAGCGCCCGCCGTAACCGGGTTGAAGCCGAGGCCGGATTCGCGGATGGCTTTCTCGATGGGCTGAACCATGCTGGCTTCCCAGGGCGACACCGCCAGGGTTCGGGCATCCTCCACGGTAATGCTGGCCACCTGGCGCAAAGGCGCGCTGGAGCCGTAGTAAGGCACGGCGAGGTGGTCGATCAATCCGGCGTGGGCGCGGCCGGTGCGCAGGCGGGCAAGGCTCGAGCGCACCGCGGCAACGCTCTTGTCCATGCGTTCAACTGCGTTGCCCTTGAGTTCCTCTATCATCCGCGCCCCCTGCTTAGCCTCATCTCACTATGTTTCACTGCTGACCAGCGTTCCAACATTCTCGCCGCGCGCGATCCGCAACAGGCCGCCCGGCGAGGCCACATCATAAACGCGAATCGGCAGGTCGTTGTCGCGGCACATCACCGCCGCGGTCGAGTCCATCACTCCAAGGCGCCCGCCCACCAGTTCGTCATGCGAAATGCGCTCGTAGCGCTTCGCGTCCGGCTCCAGGTTCGGATCCGCTGAATACACGCCATCCACCTGAGTGCCCTTGATAAGAAGCTCCGCTCCGATTTCGATGGCGCGCAGGCTGGCGGCCGTATCGGTGGAGAGATAGGGATTGCCCGTGCCGGCCGCGAAAACGCATATGCGGCCTTTCTCCAGATGCCGCAGCGCGCGGCGGCGGATGTAGTCCTCGCAAACCGCCCGCACCGCCATCGACGACATCACCCGCACGCCGGTTCCCAAACGCTCCAGCGCGTCCTGCAGCGCCAGGGCGTTGATGACCGTGGCCAGCATTCCCATGTGATCGGCTGTTACCCGGTCCATCCCCGCCCGGGCCAGGCCTTCGCCGCGGAAGATGTTGCCTCCGCCCACCACCACCGCCGTTTCCACGCCCATGGCGGACAGTTCCCTGATCTCTCCGGCAATGCGCTGGAGCATGGACATGTCGATGCCGTACGGCTGCTGGCCCATAAGAGCCTCGCCGCTGAGCTTCAGCAAAACACGGCGCAGCGCAGGCGCCGGACTCACAAGCGCTCCCGAGGCTGAGCTGTCGGCTGAACTGTCATCTCTTCCGCCGGACTTCCGTTCTTCAAAATGATTCGCGAACCTTCTTTCACGACCCGCCA
>RKRP01000072.1 GCA_007571315.1 Gammaproteobacteria bacterium | reverse complement strand
CAGGCGGCAATGAGTTGCGACGCCAGCCCGTCCTGCTTCTCAGAGGCCGAAGCCCGCAGCAGCAGTTCGAGGCCCGTCCCTTCCCCCGCTGCCTCAAGCTCCGCCAGCAGATCATCCGCCAAAACCGGATCAAGCGCGTCGGGCGCGTCTCACCGGGTTCGCGCCCGAGGCGCTTGATCCGGTTTTGGCGGATGATCTGCTGGCGGAGCTTGAGGCAGCGGGGGAAGGGACGGGCCTCGAACTGCTGCTGCGGGATTCGGCCTCTGATAAGCAGGACGGGCTGGCGGCGCAAATCATTGCCGCCTGGTACTCGGGCATTCATCCCGCGGCTGCGGGGCCGGCGGTTCGCGCCTACGAGAGAGCGCTTGTTTGGCGGGCGCTGGAATTCACCAGGCCGCCGGGTTATTGCAGCGCAGCGCCGGAGGACTGGAGCAGTCCGCCAGCGGACCGGGGGAACACATCGTGACGGCGATCGATGCCGACGCGATTGTGGTGGGCTCCGGGTTTGCCGGCGCTCTGCTGGCCGACCGGCTCGCCAGCAAGGGCGTTCGCACCGCTATTCTGGAAGCCGGCCCGCGGATAAGCCGGGCGAAAGCCTTCGAGACTTTTCGCGCGGCAGTCATCAAAACGCCGGAGAGCCCCTATCCGCGCACCCCGCAAGCTGATTTTCCGAAGAGTGAAAATCCCGATCACTGGTATCGCCAGTCCGGACCGGACCCGTTCAAGAGCACCTATCTCAAGGCGGTTGGCGGCACCTCATGGCACTGGCTGGGCACCTGCGTGCGCTACCTGCCCAGCGACTTTCAAATGCGCAGCCGGTTTGGCCGGGCGCTGGACTGGCCTATCGGCTATGGCGAAATCGAACCGTTCTACCTGGCCGCGGAGCAGGAGCTGGGAGTGGCCGGAAATTCCGCCAGCGACCTGGGCTCGCCGCGTTCGGGGCCGTTCCCCATGCCGCCAATCGCGTCCAGCTGGCTTGATCGCGTCCATGAAAAGGCGCTCGAAGACACCCCCTGGCGCGTAGAGGCCACGCCGCAGGCGCGCAACTCCGTGGCGCGCAACGGCCGTCCGGCCTGCTGCGGCGCCGCCAGCTGCATCCCCATCTGCCCCGTGGGCGCCAAGTACGATGCCACCGTCCATTTGCGGCGGGCGGAGGCGAACGGCGCCGTGGTGCATGAGCAAACCGCCGCCACTTTTGTGCAGACCGAAGACAGCGGGGAGGTGTCGTCTGTCCACTTTCGCCGACAAGACGGCAGCGCCGGCATGGCGCGCGGGCAGGTTTACGTGCTCGCAGCCAATGCCGTGGAAACTCCGCGTTTGCTGCTGCACTCCCGCTCGGAGCGGGCGCCGGGCGGGGTGGCCAATCGGTCGGACCAGGTGGGGCGCAATCTGATGGATCATCCCATACAGCTGAGTTGGGCGCTGGCGGAGCAGCCCGTGTGGCCCTATCGGGGGCCGCTATCGACCGCCGCGATCGAGAACACCCGCGACGGGCCGTTCCGCCGCGAGCGGTCGGCCCTGCGAATCGAGCTCGGCAACAACGGCTGGACCTGGCCGACCGGCGGCGCCGAAACGCTGGCCGGAGCGCTGGCCCAGCGAGGATTGCGGGGCCAGGCGTTGCGGCAGACCGTCGCCGATCATGCGGCGCGGGAACTGCGGATTGCGGCGCTAACCGAACAACTGCCCGATCCGGAGAATCGTGTAATGCTGCACGAGCAAGACCGGGACCCTTTCGGCGTGCCGCTGCCGCGCATGCATTATCGCGTGGGCGCCTATTCCCGCGCCGGACTTGCGGCTGCGCGGGAAATCCACAACCGGATCTTCGCGCATCTCAATGCTTCGGAGACTTACCACAGCGATACCTTTCAGGGGGCGGGGCACATCCTGGGCACTACCCGCATGGGAGCCGACCCCCGGAGCTCCGTGGTGAACCGCGACCTGCGCTGCCACGACCATCCAAACCTGTTTCTCGTGGGTGGCGGGGCTTTCCCCACCGGCTCAACCGCCAATCCCACGCTCACCATCGCCGCGCTCGCCTTGCGGGCGGCGGACACCGTGGCCGCCACCCTCAGGTAGATATTGCCTGGGCACAGGCGGGCTAGCGGCGGGCAACTATGGCGGCGCGTTCGCCTATGTCCAGCCACTCGCCAACCTGCTGCTGAAAAGCCGTGTACGAGGCGTAGATGCGGGCGGCTTTCTCGTCGCGGGCAACCAGTTCTTCAATCACCTCCCGGGAGTGGGCGCGCAGCTCGTCAAGCACGGAGTCGGGGAAGCGGCGAATTTCAATCCGGCCTTCGTTGCGCAGTTGCTCAAGGAACTGGGCGTTTCGCGCGTTGTATTCAGCGCCCAAACGGCTTTCGACGTAGCCGCAGGCGGACTTCACGATGTCCTGGAGATCCTCCGGCAGCGCATCCCAGGCTTGCCGGTTGATCGAAATTTCCAGGATCGCGCCGGGTTCCTGCCAGCCAGGATAATAGTAGTAGTCGGCCACTTCGTGCAGGCCGAAGCCGACATCGTTGTAGGGGCCCACCCATTCGGTGGCATCCACGCTGCCGGTTTGCATGGCGGTATAGATTTCGCCCCCCGGCAGCATGACCGGCGTGCCGCCGGCCCGCTGCAGGACTTCGCCACCGAGTCCGGGAATGCGCATCTTCAGGCCCTTGAGGTCCTCAGGCGAATTGATCTCGCGGTTGAACCACCCGCCCATCTGGGTGCCAGTGTTGCCGCCGGTAAACACGGTTACGCCGAACGGCTCGTAGAGCTCGCGCCACAACTCCATCCCGCCGCCGAAATGCAGCCACGCGGACGATTCGGCGGGGGTCATGCCGAAGGGGATGGCGCCAAAAAACTGGGCGGCCTCCACCTGCGCCTTCCAGTAATACGAAACGCCGTGCCCCATTTCCGCGGCGCCCGCGGACACGGTGTTGAACACCTCGAACGGCGGAACCAGCTCGCCCGCGGCAAACACGCGCACCGTGAGCCTTCCGCTGGAGGCACGAGTGATGGTTTCCGCAAGTTCGGTGGCCGAAGTTCCCGTGCCGGGAAAGTTGGGCGGCCAGGTGGTGACCATTTTCCAGTTGAAGGTCTCGCTGGATTTGGCGGCTGCGACCGTCGCAACCGCCCCGTCCCGGGGGGTTTCCCGGGCGCATCCTGCCAGCGCCACGGCGCCTGCGCCCAGTCCGGCCAGCAATTCTCTGCGTTTCATGTTGTGCTCCTCAATCCAGCCTGTTCGGCTCGCTATTTTTCCTCTCCCGGTTTGCGGAAGTCGCGCATCAGCACCTTGATGCGATGATCGCTGAAGCGGCGGCCATCCAGATGAGCGCCGCGCATGTAATGCCCCTGCCACTTCCCGGAAGAAGGCCGATCATGGTCGTGCTCCAGTTCCTTGTTGAAATTGCCGCGCGACCGGCTCCACTCGGCGTGTTCGCGGCAAAGTTCGGAATCGTCGCTGAGCGGGCGGATAACCGCATCGAATTGCTCGGCGTAGTGGCGGGGAATCGGAACCAGGCGGCACACCGGCTCGTCCTTCTCGAAGGTCACCCAGGCGCGTTTGCGCGTGAAGCGCCAGTTCATGGTAAAGGTAAACGGCGCCCAGTCGGTCTCAATGATGCCTTCCAGCGGCGCGATGGCATCCTTAGCGGTGTTGGCCAATCCCTTGCACCACAGATTGTGGCCCTTGCTGGTGCGAAACAGATAGCCCAGTATGAAGGTGAGCACTCCGCTGCCAAAATGGGCGCTGATCAACTCGGATTTCTCTCCTGGAAAGCGGATTTCCACACCTTCCTTGGCGATCTTCCCATTCCAGCGGGCCTTGAAATCGACCGGGCACAAAACATCCCAGCCGGTCTGGTTGGCGATCAGCAGCGGCAGGCAGCGATTGGCGAAATGATCCACGGTTTGATCCATCCACTCGCGCGCCCGCGCCGCGCGGCGAAGCTTCATCGGCCGCTCGATCAGGCGGTACGCGGTAATCTCAAGTTTCTCGTCCACCAAACTGCCCCTGGCCTATGCGAACATGCCTGTAGGAATCACAACGCCGCATATTGCGCCAGGGTGTGCTTCCTCGCCATTCGCTTGCCTTTTTTCCCCTACCCCTTGCCC
>RKRP01000130.1 GCA_007571315.1 Gammaproteobacteria bacterium | reverse complement strand
TCTTCCTCCAGCGTCAGCGCGGTGCGGGTTCTGCGAGCCATGCCAGTTACTCCTGCGAATGACCTAAGGCACAATAATTTTACATGCCCGTTGCGGCACTCCATGCGCCAGCCCAAAAGGCTGGTAGAGTTCGCGGAGAGTTGAGGTTATCCGCAGCTTTTAATTTGCCTTGAAACCGCCATAAAAGGAGCGGACCGAGCATGACAAGGAGTTCAATGAGTTCGCTGGAAATTTGCGCGGGCGCCGGGGGGCAGGCGCTAGGCTTGGAGCAAGCCGGCTTTGCTCACGCCGGGCTGGTGGAGATTGATCGGCACTGTTGCAACACGCTTCGCCTCAACCGGCCTGGATGGCGCGTGTTCGAATGTGACATTCGCGACTTCGCAGCCCGCAGAGCGCCAGCATTCAAGGGCATCGAACTGCTGGCTGGCGGGCTTCCCTGCCCTCCATTCTCGGTGGCAGGAAAGCAACTCGGGGATCAGGACGAGCGCAACCTGTTTCCCGTTGCGCTCGACCTTGTGGATATTATCCAGCCTCGCGCGGTCATGCTCGAGAACGTTCGGGGCTTTCTTGCAAACGTATTCGGAGAATTCCGCCTTGAGCTCAAAGCCCGCTTCGAGAAAATGGGCTACCGGGCGGACTGGCGCTTGCTGAATGCCTCGGACTTCGGCGTGCCTCAGCTGCGTCCCAGGGTAGTGATTGTGGCGCTGCGAAAGGACATGGCCTCAGGCTTCTCCTGGCCGGTCAAAAATGGCGTTAAACCCCGAACCGTTGGCGAGGCGCTTTATGATCTTATCGCTGCGGACGGATGGAAACGGGCCTCCATATGGAGGAATCGCGCCAACGATATCGCCCCCACTATAGTTGGCGGCTCCTTGAAGCATGGAGGCCCCGACTTGGGACCAACGCGCGCGCGGAAAGCTTGGGCAACGCTAGGCGTTGACGGTTTGGGCATTGCCAATGCCCCCCCCGAGCGTGATTTTGAAGGAGTGCCAAGGCTTACCGTCCCCATGGTGGCGCGCTTGCAGGGCTTTCCGGACGATTGGCAGTTCTCCGGGCGCAAAACCCCCGCTTACCGGCAAGTAGGCAATGCCTTCCCTCCGCCCGTAGCGCGGGCCGTCGGCGAGCGACTCCATGATTGCCTGTCCGTAAGAAGTCATTCAATTGGCATTTCGCGCCGCGCCGTATGACCAGCCAGGTGTTCTTGTCCCAGGCGCGGCGGCGTTTCCATACGGCGCTGCGAGCCTCCGTGCTGCGCTCGGAAAACGGCATTCCGAGCAATGCGGACCGCCACAGCAGCGCGAGCAAAAATATCGCCGCGGGCATTCTTAAGCGCCTCGGCGCCAATGACGGCGGCGAGCGTTTGGCCGGTCAGGAGGCGGGCAGCAAGTTTGAGGAAATCTGCAAGGAATACCTGGAAGAGATTTTTCCAAGACTTTCGCACCTGCGCCCGGGCCAATGGGAAGTCAGCAAAGGCATGGGTGGCCGCGCCGCGATCGCCCAATTCGCCCAATATGAGCACCTGGCTGCCCTTGATGCGGCATCGAAGGCGAATCCCGAGCTGGCCGCCGCCTTGGGGAGCGACTATCTGATCAAGCCCGACGTGATTATCGTTCGCTATCCTGAGGAGGATGCCACCATCAACGCCCGCGCCAAGCTGGTGGACGAAAAACAGGCGCTGCTTACTCCCCTGAGGCGGAACAACAGCCAAAAACCCATCCTCCACGCCAGCGTCTCGCGCAAGTGGACGCTGAGAAGCGACCGTGCGCAAAACGCCCGGTCCGAGGCTTTGAACCTGGTCAGGAACCGCAAGGGACGGCTCCCTCATGTGGTGGTCGTGACCGGCGAACCCATGCCTGGCAGAATCGCTTCCATTGCGCTTGGAACCGGCGACATTGATTGCGTTTATCATTTCGCCTTGCAGGAACTTGTCGAATCGGTTGGAGACCTTGGGCTGGAAGATGCCAAAGATTCGCTGGGCACCATGATCGAAGGAAAGAGGCTTCGCGATATTGCTGATCTTCCGCTTGACTTGGCGATATAGGCATCGCATCTAGTGTGCTGGCGCGGCGTCGATTTAGGCTGATAGATGGCTGACACTGTTACGCGCAAGCGCCGCAGCGAAATCATGTCCAACATCCGGGGCAAGGACACAAAACCGGAGATGATTGTTCGCCGGCTTACCCACGCGATGGGCTACCGCTACCGT
Organism: Gammaproteobacteria bacterium; assembly: GCA_007571315.1. GTDB lineage: Bacteria > Pseudomonadota > Gammaproteobacteria > Steroidobacterales > Foliamicaceae > Foliamicus. The sequence continues at coordinate 12,357 of RKRP01000130.1, read as the reverse complement.
ATTCACCGAACTGACCTCCCCGGCAAGCCCGACCTCGTGTTTCCTGGCCGAAGGAAAGTGATCTTCGTCCATGGCTGTTTTTGGCACCGGCATGAAGACCCGGCATGCGCCAAAGCCCGCCTTCCCAAATCCAACCAGGACTACTGGCTGCCAAAACTGGAACGCAACATGGTTCGAGACGCGGACCATCTCACAACGCTCCAATTGATGGGCTGGGACGTGCTCGTGCTCTGGGAATGCGAGATTGAGAAGGACACCGGGATTGCCGAGCGCATCCGGCAATTTCTCGACCCGCCTCCCGCCACCCAGGAAACCAGCCAATGAGCGCGCTTGTCCAATGAGGCCTGAGCCTGAACGGGAGACGTAAATCCCGCGAGACGTGAGCCTGTAGCCGTGCGTTTGGGATCATCGGAGTGGAGCCGCGCCGCGCGGCCCGCTGAATTAGCCTAGGGAGACACCTTCCGCAGACGGCGCCTCAGCGTCTCTGGCAGCGTCCGGCTCAAAATCCAGCTCATCAAGCACATAATCCATCAGCGAGGGGATGCCGGGTTCATAGCGCGTGCTCCCAGAGGGCTTCCAGATGTAGCCGGTTTCATGGATTTTTCGCACATCTTCAGCGCTCACTGCGTTCGGATGCGCCATGAGTTCGGAGAGAGGCAACGCCGCGCTGGCGCTTTTGCGAAATTTCTCCGAAAGGCGCCCCGCCTGATTGTGCAAATTCATATCTTCCAACTCGTTATACCGGCCTGCGTAAAAGGCTTTCTTTTTTTCTTGAAATGCAGGCAAGGCTTTAGCCAGCGATGCCGCTGAAATGCCTTCGGAAGAAGCCTTCCACAACGCGCTTCCCATTAGTTGGAGAAAGTATGAGTAGTCGTGACACTCATCCAGCGCCTGGGCGACAGCATCAGCATCGCGCACCGGCTTAGTCTGGCGCGCGGCGCGTTCAAATGGCTTTAGCAAGGCATCTTGAGCGCCTTCGCGCGACAGACGTCCCACCCTTACATAGTCCGACCGTTCAAGAAAAGTCGCCCCGGCTTCCGCAATACGGCGGTCGAGCTGCGGAGTGCCTGCGAGAACCAGCATAAAGGGACGGTTCTGACCCATCACATGCTGCGTGGAATGCGCCAGATGCCTCAAAACCTCCGGGTTGAGCATATGCGCCTCATCAATCAGCAAAACCAGAGGGCTTTTTTCGCAACGCTTTATGAGAGCGCGTTGGAAAGCGGCCTCATAGCCCTTGAAATTCCATTTGGCGCCTATGATTCCGTAACTCACCCTTGCTTCGCCAGGAATCATTTCCCTGAATTTGGAGGGAGGCATTGCCTCTTGAGCAATGTGCTCCAAACTTCCCGCGGAAGAGGCGTGGGTTAAGACGCAATCTATTTTCCGGCTATCGCATTGTTGTTGAAGCCATAACAGCAGGACCGTCTTTCCGTTCCCGCGAGGACCGATCAAAACACAAGGGCAATCGGGAGAATCTCCCGGCCGGGCGCGGCCTAAATGTTCCCGAAGGATTCCCTGCTCGGCGCCTCTGCCGGCGAGAAAAGGAGGCATTTTCCCAGTGCCGGGCCGGAATGGGTTCTTAAGCGGACCGTTCATTGAAAGCTATCATAATGCCGCATTAACCCGAGCATGCCTTGGGGGCCTCAGCGCAACATGAGGTGGTGGTGATGGGTGGACTTGAACCACCGACCTGCGGGTTATGAGTCCGCCGCTCTAACCAGCTGAGCTACATCACCACTGGTGCCGGAAGAGGGACTTGAACCCGCAACCTTCCGCTTACAAGGCGGGTGCTCTACCAGTTGAGCTATTCCGGCCTGACGCGCAATTCTAACGCGAGCGCGGCCAGCCCGCGCAGCACCAGGTTCGGGGCCAATTGCGCTTCCGGCAGTTCGCCGGTGGCGATAAGGGCCTGGGCGCCTCCGCCCGTGAGCAACAGCGCCGGGGAATCTTCTCCCTTGTTCGCCAGCCTTCGCATGCCCATGCGGACCATGCCCAACTGCGCCGCCAGCGCGCCTTTCTCCATCGCCTCGGCGCTGTCGGCGGCGGGCGCGAGATCCTGCGGCCCGCCGGAATGGCCCTTCAGCCTTGAGGCGAGTTCGGCCGTTCCTCTCGCCATGGCAGCCAGGCTCATCTCCAGGCCGGGCGCGATGTAGCCGCCGAGATGGCGGCCGTTGGCCAGCAGCAGGTCCACGGTGATTGTGCTTCCCGCGTCAACGATGCAATAGTTGTTGGGGCCCAGCGCGTGCGCGCCGATAAGGGCCGCCCAGCGGTCCGCGCCCAGGTTCAGGGGGTTCGTGTAAGCGGAAGTTACGCCGCAGGCGGAGCGTTGCGCCTGCGCGAATACGAGATCGACACCCAGTTTTTCCTTGACCAGTCCGGCCAGCTTGCGTCCGAGTCCGATGCCCGCGACGTTGCAGGCCATAGCGCCGGCTGCCGCTTCCTCGCAGTCAAGAAACGGCAGAACGGACAGCCTGCCGCTGGTGCGGGCCGCGCCGGCATCCTGGAGTTGCTTGCTGGCGCCGGACATCCAGGCCCACTTGATCCGCGTGTTTCCCGCATCAATCAGGAGGGTGCGGGAGGCGGCGGCGCTTGCGCTCGCATCTTTCTGTTCTCGTGGAGGTTTGGAAGCCCTCGTTCCAGGGGCGCGGGAGCAGGCGGAGTTCACAGGCGAATCTCAGCGGAGAGGATGCGCCGTGCGCCACCCGGCTCCTCAAGCAGGAGCGCGCCGTCGGAATCCACGCCTGCCGCCTCGCCGCGGTACGCTTCATTGCCGCAACGCGCCTCGATGCTGCGCCCGGAAAGCCAGTCCCGCTTGCGCCAGCTTTGCTCCCAAGGGCCGAAACCCTCTTCCGGGTGCCTTTCGAGCACCTCGGCGGTCGCCGCAATCACGGCGGCCGCCAGCGCGTGACGCTCCAGCGGCCTTTTCGCGGGCCATTCTTCCAGCGCCGCGGGCGCCATGCCGCCTTCTTCAGCAACTTGCCGGCGCTGCGGGTTCGCAACTCGAATGTTCACGCCCAGTCCGGCCACGACCAGGGTCTCCGCGCCGGGCCGCGAAGCGCTTTCCACCAGGATGCCCCCCAGCTTTCGTCCGCCAGCCAGCAGATCGTTTGGCCACTTCAACTCCACCCTTGCGTTAACGAAAGTTTCCAGGGTTTCCGCTATCTGCGCGCCCAGCGCCAGAGCCAGCGAACTATTGGGCGACTGGGCGCCCTTCCGGCTGATGCTGAGCAGCAGCCCCGCTCCCGGCGGCGAATGCCATTTCTTTCCGTCCCGCCCCTTGCCTGCGCTCTGGTGGTTGGCAAGGCAGACGGCCAGTTCGCCGTCCGACCGCGGCGCGGAAATTCCGAGCAGCCTTTCGTTGGTGGAGGGAAGCGAATCATGCACCTCAAGACACGCCAGCCGCCGAAGCAAAGCCGGGTCAACCGCCGCCAGCAATACGTCGCGATCGTACAGAGCTCAACCGCCGCTCTTGAACCAGTGGCCAATGCGGACCCGATCGAACCGGTATTCATTGCCGTCCAGAAGATCGCGGATGTTGCTGCGGTGCGTCCATGCGATGAACAGGGCGCCGCCAATGCCCAGCCAGAGCATTTCCGGCCCTGTCCCGCTCATCAGGAACGCCAGGACCAAGGGCGCCGAGAGCGCCGCAACGATGGTGGCCACTCCCACATAGCCGGTGGAAATCAGCACCAGCACCCAAACACCCAGCACCGCGCCCACCAGCGGCGGGTGCAGCATCAGGTAGGAGCCCAGCAGCGTGGCGAATCCCTTTCCGCCTCGGAATTCGTGCCAGAGCGGATAACAATGCGCCACCGTTACGGACGCTCCCGCCGCCACCTGAAGCCAGGCTAGCGAAAAGCCGTGCTCTCCGCCTATGGTGTGCGCCAGAGTGGCCAGGGGGCCTACCGCCAGCAAGGCTTTTCCAACATCTCCGATCATTACCGCGAAGGCGAACCGGAAGCCCGCGGCGCGCAGAGCGTTGGTGGCCCCGGCGTTGCCGCTGCCCACTTCGCGCACATCGAGGTTGCGGAACCGGCCCAGCGCCAGACTGAAATTGATCGATCCGATCAGGTAGGCGAACAGCAGCGAAAGTCCCAGTTCAAGCATGGCGGGGCGCTCCTTCAGAGGCGGGCGCGGCTAGCCCGCATATTGCGCCAGGCTCCTCGTTGCGGGCGGTGGGGTTCATGCCGCGTTGCGCATGCTGGGCCGTTCCGACACCCGCGCGTGCCAGGCGGCCAGCGCGGGCCGATCCTCCAGCACCGTCATGTCGAATTTGCCCGCCATGCGCGCCGCCATATCCACGACCGCCCGCAGTGTGATGTCGGCGAACGTGAACCGGTCCAGCGCCAGGTATTCACGCCCGGAAAGCCGCTGCTCCATAAAGCCCATGAAGTTTTTCGCCCGCTTGCGGCCGCGCTCGATCAATTCCGGAATTTGCGCGTAGCTCACCGGCCCCGGCAAGGCATGGTCCTTGAACATGTTGATGCGGTTGCGCAGCGCTTCGGCCAGCCCGGGCATGCCTTCCTGCTCCACAATGTGATTCCACATCAGCACCTGGGCCCGCTCGGCGGGATTTCCTCCAAACAGGTTCGGCTGCGGCTGGAGTTCCTCCAGGTAATGGCATATGGCAAGGCACTCGCTGATCCGCGTTCCGTCGTCGGTTTCCAGCACCGGAACCTGGCAAAGCGGGTTGATTTCCCGATAGTCCGCGCTTAATTGCTCGGCCTTAGTCAGGTCGATTTCCACCCGTTCCATGTCCAGGCCCTTTTCGGCCAAAAACATGTGCACGCGCTTGGGATTGGGGGCGTGAGCGTAGTCGTAGAGTTTCATGCGGCTATTCCTTACTGGAGAGTCTTGCTGGCGGTTTGTCCGTACAGCATCTTGCGCTGCTCCTCGGTAAGCGGCTGGTCCGAACGCAGGTCCGCGCCCACCTCCATGCCGCGCTGCACCGCGGGGCGCGCCCTGAGCCTTTCGGTCCATGCCGCCACGCCCGGCAATTCGCCGAGGCTTTGGCCCAGCTTCTCGTGGGGCGAAGTCCAGGGCAGGCAGGCGATGTCTGCGATCGAGTATTCACCCGCCAGATAGTCACGGTCGCGCAGGCGCCGCTCCATTACCGCCAGCAGCCGGCCGTATTCGGTCGTGTAACGCTCGGTGGCGTAGGCATGCTTGCCTTCCTGGTAGATCAGGAAGTGGCCCGCCTGACCCGCCATCGGCCCCAGGCCCGCCATTTGCCAGAACAGCCATTGCAGCACGTCGAAGCGCTTGCGCGTGTCGCTGGGCAGGAAACGGCCGGTTTTATCAGCCAGATACACCAGAATGGCCCCGGACTCGAACACCGAAAGCGGCCCGCCTGGCGCGTCGTGGTCCACGATCACCGGCATTCGGTGGTTGGGGTTCAGCGCCAGGAACTCCGGGGTGAACTGATCACCCTTGCCGATGTTTACCGGTATCAGCTTGTACGGCAGGCCGCACTCCTCCAGCATGATCGAAATCTTGAACCCGTTGGGGGTTGGCCAGTAGTAAAGGTCAATCACGTTTCTTCTCCAAATATGCGAAGTTATCTGCTTGACGCGGCATCAGGCTCATGATGCCGGAATCATTCGGCGCGCAGCGCCAGCACCGGGTTCATGCGCGCCGCCCGCGCCGCCGGCGCCACGCCCGCCAGCGCGCCAATGAGCACCGCGATCAGCAGGGCGGCGGCGGAATAGGGCACCGACACGCTCACTGGAATGGCTGGCACCAGCGCTGCCAGCAGCCAGGCGGTCGATTGTCCCAGAACCAGCCCCAGCAACCCCCCCGCCGCGCCCAGCGCCAGCGCCTCCGCCAGAAACAGGCGCCGAACTTCCCGGCGGCGGGCGCCCAGCGAGCGCAGCAGCCCGATCTCGAAGATGCGCTCCTGGATGGAAATGGTCATGATCGTGAAGATTCCCACGCCGCCCACCACCAGCGAAATTCCGCCGAGAGCCGCAACGGCGCCGGTAATGGTGCTCAGTATGACACGCATGGTGTTGAGCATCTGGTCCTGGGTGGTGACCTCGAAGTCTTCCGAACCGTGCCGGGCCGCCAGCAGCCGGGTGATGTCGCCCTCCACTTCCGCGGCGGGCCGGTCCTCCTGGTAGCGCACATCGATTTCGTGAACGCCCAGCACGTTGTAGATTTCCATAGTGTGCTTTACTGGCACATACACGATGTCGTTCAGATCGAAACCCACCGTTGTGCCCGCGTCCGCCAGCACGCCGATTACACGGAAGCGCTGCCCGGAAACCCGTATGTGCGCCCCCAGCGCATTGTTTGCGCCGAACAGTTCGTTTTTCAGTTTGCTGCCCAGAACCGCCAGCGGCCGGGCCGCCAGCAGATCCTCGTTCGGCAGAAAGCGGCCGGCCGCCACCTCGAACGAAAAGATTTCGGGAAGTTCCGGGCCAGTGCCCAGCACCGTGACATTGCGCTTTACTCCTCCCTGTTCGACTTCGGCCATGCCCATTACCGCCGGCGCTACGGCCGCGACCGAGTCGAGTTGCGCGATCGCCAGCGCGTCATCAAGGGTAAGCGGCCGCACGGTGTTGGTGTTCATGCCCGGCGGGCCGCCGAAGGTTTCGTCCTTGCCGGGCGTAATGACCAGGAAATGAGTGCCGAAGCGGGTGGCCTCTTGCTCAATGAAATCGTACATGCCCTCGCCGATGGAGGTCAGCAAAACCACAGCCGCTACGCCCACGCCGGTCCCCAGAGCCGTGAGCAGGGTTCGCAGGCGATGCATGGCGAGCGCCCGCAGCGCCTGGCGGATGAGATCAAGCCCGCTCACTTGCGGCTACATCCGTTCCCTTAGCGCCTGTACCGGGTCCATCCGCGCCGCCTTTCGGGCCGGAAGGACTCCAAAGATCAGCCCGCTTCCGGCGGCAGTGGCCAGGGCCGCCGCTACCGCCCACCACGGCGGACGGATTATCAGGCTGGGGAAGGCTTGTTGCGCCATCCAGATCAGGAGGTAGCCGGCAATCAGCCCGCACGCCGAACCCATGACTGCCAGAATGGCTGCCTCGCTCACAAACAGGCGCACGATCTGTCGGCGCGCGGCGCCGATAGCCATGTAGAGGCCGATTTCCGAGGTCCGCTGGCTCACGGCCACCAGCATGACGTTCATGATCAGGATGCCGGCCACGATGAGGCTGATGCCGGCGATTCCGGCCAGCGCGGCCGTGATGGCGTTGAAGATGCCGTCGAACACCGACAGAACGGCATCCTGGGTAATGGTCACGAAGTCATGCATGCCGTAATGCTGTTCGATGAGCCTTTGGGTGAGTTCATCAATCACTGCGGGAACCGCCTCCCGCGAGCGGGCCTCCACCATGATGTGGGTTAGCGCCTCGGTGTTATAGACCGTGGCCATGAATCCCACCGGCGCAACCACGATTTCGCCGGTGTTGATGCTGATGCTTTGCCCGCTGTCGGCGATGATGCCCACTACCCTGCAGCGCGATTCCCCAAGGCGCAGCCAGGTGCCCATGGCGGGCCTGGAGCGGTACAGTTCGCTTACGATTTTCTCGCCCACCGCGCACACCGGCGAAATGCGCTCCATATCCATGCGCGGGAAAAACGCGCCTGTTTTCATTTCCAGTTTGCGGATTTGGGCATACTCGTGGCTGGAGCCCAAAACCAGCGTTTCACGCTCGCGCCCGCCATAGGAAACCGGAAGCCGGCCAACCATCATGGGCGCTGCGCTTGCCACGCCCGGGACGCGGCGCGCGGCCTTCACGTCCCTGAAGGTGAGGTCGCGGGGCGTTTCGCCCATGAACCCGAAAGGGTTGGAACCCGAGGCGCCGGGATTGCCGGGCTGCACAATGATGAGTTCCGTTCCGAGCACCCGGAACTCGCCAGTTACGAACAGGCGGCCCGCTTCAGCCAGCGCCGTTAGCAGCAGCACCGACACAATTCCGATGGAGGTGGCCAGCATCATCATGCCCGCCCGCAGCCGATGGCGGAACATGGCTCTAGCGGCCATCAACAGCAGGTCGTTAACCCGCATATTTCACCAGGGCGCCGGCGCGTTTCGCGTCCAGCGAACAGCGGTTAAGTCGAACATCGGCATTGGACTCGGCGGAAAAGTCAGTCAACGCGCGGCCTGATGAAATACGCAGGGTCAGGTTTCATCGGCGCGGGTTTTCATCGGGCGCTTGAATTGTGCCTTATGTTGTTTGAGCATGCGCTGCGCTTGTTACAGTAGAGGTTCGTCGAGCAACACTATACGCACGCATGTTTGCCGAAATCGAACCATTCCTGCAGGAGCGGCAGGCCCTGCTGTGGTGCGTTACCGTAATGCTGGACCTCGGCTTTGCCGTGCTGATGTTCCGGCTGTTTGGGCGCTACGGGCTATACGGCGTTATTGTCTTCAGCTTGTTGCTGGCGAACATTCAGGGCCCCAAGCTGACCATGATCCTGGGCCTGCAGACCAGCATGGGCGTGATCCTCTACTCCAGCATTTTCTTTGCCACCGACCTGTTGAGCGAGAAATACGGGCGCCGAGAGGCCCAGCGCGCAGTCCTGCTGGGTTTTGCCGTGAGCGTGATGCTGGTGGTGCTGACCCAGGCGGGCCTGCTGTACAAGCCCACTCCGAATCCGGAAACCGCAGCCTATGCACTGCGTGTTCACGAGGCCATGCTGGCCTTGTTCGACTATACGCCGCGCTTCGTGTTCGGCTCGCTTCTGGCCTATCTCCTGAGCCAGAGTTTCGACGTGTGGGTGTTTCACCGGATCCGCAAGGCCACCGGCGCCAGGTTTTTGTGGCTGCGCAATACGGCTTCCACGTTGCTGTCGCAGGTGGTCGATACGCTGATCTACGGGCTGGTTGTGTGGTGGGGGATCGTCGATTTCGCGACCGCGCTGCAACTGGCCGCGGCCAAGTACGTTTTCAAGTTCTGCATCGCCGTGATCGACACGCCCTTCATCTACTGGGCGAAGAATTGGGGCGGGAGAAAAGAACCCGCTGCGGTCGGCGGCCACCAGCGCTAGCGCGCGCATTCCATGGGGTTGCGCTTGCTTCGCCCTTTGTCTTTCCCCCTGCAACCGGATCAACTGCGCTCGTCGCCGCCTATGCGTCCGTCCAGCATGGTGAGCCGCCGCCGCGCCCGGCGGCCAAGCTCCGGATCGTGGGTTACGATCAGCAGCGTCAATCCTTCCTCGTTGAGCGATTCCAAAAGCCGGATAATTTCAACGCCGGAGCGCGAATCCAGGTTGCCGGTGGGCTCGTCGGCTAGCAGCAGCTTGGGCGACAAGACGATCGAACGGGCGATCGCAACGCGCTGCAACTGGCCCCCGGAGAGTTGATTCGGGCGGTGTTCCATGCGGTTGGCCAACTCCACGCGCCGCAGCGCGCGCTCTGCCGCCTCGCGGCGTTTGCGACGGCGCCACCCGGCCAGCGTGAGCGGCAACTCCACATTCTCGAACGCAGTCAGGCGCGGCACCAGGTGGAAGAACTGGAACACGAAGCCGATCACCTCGCGCCGGGTGCGCGCCAAATCGTCGTCCGACATCGCCGAGGTGTCCTCGCCCAGCAGCCGATAGGCGCCTCTGTCCGGCGAGTCCAAAAGCCCGATGATGTTCAGCAGCGTGGATTTCCCCGAACCGGACGGACCCATGATCGACAGATATTCGCCCGCCTTGATTTCCAGCGTTACGTTGCGCAGCGCGCGGACAAGCTGGTCCCCCACCGGGTATTCGCGGAAAACACGGGTTAGGGCCAACATCCGCCAAAACCCCTAAGGCGCGCCGGGACGGCTAATTCGCCGCGGCCACCGCCCGTGCGCCCGGCTTCACGCCCGCCCGGTCGAGGCTCAGGATTACTTTTTCGCCCGCCCCGGCCCCGGAGGTGATTTCAGTGAATTCCCAGTTGCTCAGGCCCACCGAAACCCGGCGCTCCTCAATCAGGCCCTCGCCTGTATTGAGCACCAGGATGCGCTCATCCTCCACTACCGCTTCGGTCGGCACGCGCAGCGCGTCGGGACGCATGTCCACGATGACCTCCACATCGGCGCTGTAGCCTGGCATCAACCCGTACCGCTGCGGATCGTTGATCTCGGCTTCAATTTCCACGGTGCGCGCCTGTTTTTCGAGGTCCAGCACGTACGGCGCCACCCGCCGCACCACGCCCGGAAAAAACTGGCCGGCAAACGCGTCGAGCACGATCCGCGCGTCCTGCCCCGCTTTTACCAGCGGCGCATCCACTTCGTCGATCGGAGCAGTGATGTACAAGCAAGTGTTGTCGATAACGTCCACCGTGGGCAAGGTGGCCACGCCGACCGGAGACGGCGTTACGAATTCGCCCAGTTCGCCGTTGATTTCGGCGATTACGCCGTCGAACGGAGCGCGCAGAAAGGTGCGCTCCAGCCGAGCGCGGTTCACCGCCACGCGGGCATCAGCGGCGCTGGCCGAATCATTCGCCGCCTTGCAGGAAGCCGCGCGGGCTTCGGCCTCGGCCTGAGCGCGTTCACGTTCCTCTTCCGACACCAGGTTGTCCTCGTGCAGCTTGGCCAGCCGCACCGCCTCGCGCGCCGCCAGGTCCGCGCGGGTGCAACTTTCCGCCGCGCGGGATTTTTCGGCCACCCGGTTGCGCTCGGACAGTTCGATTTCGGACTTCAGGTCCTCGTTCCACACTTCCAGCAGCACCTGGCCCTCGCTTACCGCATCCCCTTCCTCCACCGGAAGGCTGGCGATTTGTCCCGCGGAAGCAGGCGACATCCTTGCGCGGCGGCAGGCGTCCACGGTGCCGGCGCGGGTATTCAGAACCGTCTTTCGGATTTCGCCGCGTGAAACTTCCGCTACCCGCACTTCCAGCGCGTCGTCTCCGCCCAGCAGCCAGTTGCCGACGGCGAGCGCGGCCAGGGCGGCGGCGCTCAGCAGGCCGTATTTGATGATCGGGCGCATGGCTGCGTGAGTATAGCGGGGTGTGTTGCGGAGTGAGGCCGCGGCGGCGGATTCCGGCGTAATATTCTTCGCTTATGACCGATAGAGATTCACGAGCCCTGCCGGCGGAAGGCTACTCGATTCGAGGGCGCGGAGCGCGCGGCAATCTTCCCGGGCGGTTCGAAAAGCAAACCCGCCAGCCGGACCCGGGCGTGGCCGAAATGGCGCCGCGCCCGGAAACCGAACTGATTCCTGAACGCAGCAGGACCATCATCAGCCGCAATAATTCGCCGGATGTGGGCTTCAGTCAATCCATCAATCCCTACAAGGGCTGCGAGCACGGCTGCATCTACTGTTTCGCCCGCCCTGCGCACGCTTACCTGGATTTTTCGCCCGGGCTCGACTTCGAGACCAAGATCGTGCACAAGCCCAACGCCGCTAAGCTGCTGCTGCGCGAGTTGGCCAAGCCCGGATATGACTGCTCGCCGATCGCCCTGGGCATCAACACCGATTCCTACCAGCCGTTCGAAAAGCGGTTGGGCACAACCCGCGCTCTGCTTGAAATCATGCTCGAAACCCGCCATCCGGTAACCATCGTCACCAAGTCCGCGCTGGTGGAGCGCGACCTGGACGTGCTGAGCGAACTGGCCCGGCTGGGCCTCACCCAGGTTGCCTTAAGCATCACCACGCTGGATGAGGAACTCAAGCGCCGCATGGAGCCCCGCACCGCGTCGCCCCGCCGCCGGCTGACAACTGTCCAGCGCCTGGCCGAAGCGGGCGTTCCCGCCGGCGTGATGTTCGCGCCCGTCATTCCCGCGCTCAACGACCACGAGCTCGAAGCCGTCCTCAAGGCTTCCGCCGAAGCGGGCGCGCTGTGGGCCGGCTACACGGTGCTGCGCCTGCCCAACGAGGTGCGTCCCCTGTTCAAGGACTGGCTGGCCGAGCAGTATCCCTTGCGCGCCAGGCACGTAATGAGCCGCGTGCGCCAGATTCGCGGCGGCAAGGAAAACGACTCAGCCTTCGGCCGCCGCCATCGCGGCCAAGGCCTCTACGCCGACCTGCTCCGGCAACGCTTCGAGCGCGCCTGCCGCCGCTACGGCCTGAACCGCAGCCGCCGTCCGCCACTCAAAACCACACTCTTCCGCCCTCCCGCGATCGCGTCCAAGGTCGCCAAGCGCTCCGCCGAACAAAGCAATCAACTCTCCCTATTGCCCTGACACAGCCCCTGCGGCTCACAAACGGGATTTCCTCGGAGAGTATCGAGCAGGCTGCGGCTTGAGCGGAGGGGCGGGGCTAGGTGAACAGGCCGAAGGCGGCGATGAGGCTGCCCAGGCCGATTGCGATCGCGTACATGCGATGGGTCAGGCGCGTTTCAAGCGCGGCCATTTCGGATCGTATTTCGGCTATGTTTGTTCGAAGCTCGGATCGCATTTCCGTTGCGAGCTTCGCCAAATCCGCCTTGGT
>RKRP01000061.1 GCA_007571315.1 Gammaproteobacteria bacterium | reverse complement strand
TGGTGGAGGCCGCTCCGCCGGACGCCGCTCAGGCCGCTTGATCCCTCAACATGCAACCCTTGACGTTACTACCCATAAGCTGGAGATGTTCCATAGAAGAAGAAGTACGACAAACCCATTAAGACCATCTGGTTGCGGCTCTTGCGCAAGGAAGCGAACCTTGAACCGCTGACCCGCCGGACCCGACCCGCTACACAGCCCCCACCTGCACGCCCTGGCCCGCGGGCATCGGCAGCGGGCTGCCACACTATCGCCCGGCGCCGGAACGGTTACAATTGATGTGCATTGCCCGGCGCACTTGTGCCGGTGGCTGTGACCACGATTGAAATAGGAAAGACGATGAACAAGAAGTTTGTTTTGGCTGCTATTTCACTGGCCGCAGTGCTGGCTGTTGCGGCCTATGTTTTTCTGACAGACCAACTGGCAGGGCGGCAGGCTCCTGCCGAATCAGCGCCCGTGCCCAAACCAGCGAGTTCCGGCGGCTTGCCGGATACCGAACCGGCGCGCGCCGCGCAAAAGAGCAGCGCCAGTGCAACACTGACGACAAAAGAGCACTCGCCGGAAAGGGAGAGCAAAAGACAGGGGGACCTGACGGTTTTCTCCATGAGCTACGGAGACATTGGCTATGTGGACGTGAATTCGATTCTGCAAGACCGCGATCCCTACAGTGTGGTGCATCTGTTGCAGGCCCATAGCGATCTGACCGGCGCCGATGATTCGCTGGAAATCAGAATTGACCGAATCTCCGAGAATAAAAGTCGAAAATGGGGACACGAAGTGCTGTTTACTCAACTGATCGAGGGACAGCCCACAAACGAGGGGGGAAGGGTTTTCTTTACCTCAAGCGGCGCTGTGACATGGGTATATGGGGACATTATCAATCCGCAGGCGCTGGCCGGTGACAGCGTTTTGATACTGTCGGCGGAAGCTGAAGCCCGCGCGTACGAGGCGGCGGTTCGTTACTCTGCAACCCTTGAGCCTAACGAGCACCCCGAATGGCGCGATCGACCGTGGGAAATCACCGTCGGCTCCGCGGTTATGCGACACGAGCTGGACTCTGACTATGAACTGGTCCGCCTATGGCGGGTTCCGGTCTCCCTGGACGGGCCGGCGGCCACCGGCATACGAGTATCCGTATCGCCGGTAACCGGCAATGTCATCAGCGTTAGAAGCGCGGTGGTTCAATCGAGCAGTCAAACCAAATTCATTTTGTGTGATGCTTCCAAAATAAAAAGAACGGCAAGGAAGTGCGACCTCTCCGGGAGCAAGAAGTCACCGAAGCTCGTGATGGTGGAGGGCGATTGCAAACTAACGCCCAAATCCGAATGCGATGCATTGAAGTACACAGTTTCACTTGAGACCGTGGGGATGTCCTGACGGATGTTCAGGCAAACAGCGCCAGGTCCATTAAAAGCACGATCCACATTGTTGTGGGGTACCCTTTTGCCAACGCGGACGGGGATTGGCGTGAGGACCACAGCGCAATCCGGCTAGACCGCGATCTAGAGTGCGACGAACTGGAGAGCGGCGAACTGAAGTGCGACGAACTGGAATATACTGCCGCCCACGAAGCATTCCACGCTGCCTCGCAAAGCCCGGAGCAACACAATGTAGAGCATGGGCTGGTGTACGCCATGACTGCCATATGGACGGAAAGTAGCGACGACTGGCATTACAAAGGTACTCCCGTTACGGATAACGATGCCAGTTATAGCCTCGTTGGGGAAGTGACGGCTAATGCGACCTATCGCGTTTTCCAGAAGGTCGGCAAGAATAAGGCGTTTAAGTTTGTTTTGGGCGTTGATCTGGAAACGCCGATAAACATTGACAAGCTTGCAGAAGCAATGATGAAGGTTGGCAAGATCTTGGAGATAGAAAACGAGGTCGAGGACGCTTTAAAAGCGGCGGGTTTGCCACCACCGCCACCACCACCGGTATTCGTTCCGCCCAACATCACTTCAAGCTGCTTTGCAGAACAGCAAGATAATGGCGACGCGGATATTGAGGCATCATACACGATAACGCCTAATGATGGGTGGCCGGGGCCAGTGCAAATTCGGATTCAGAGCAGCACCGGGGCAACCTATAACGATACTGTTCTCGGTTTGAGCGGCACGCATCACTACACCGCTAGCATGCCCAATCCGGGTATTACGTTTAATGTTCATTTTACTTTTCCGTATACCCTTCCACACGGCGGCAGCGGCGAGACGGGGGACTCTTGCTATATTGGTTATGTTTTGCAGAGCTTGGAAGTTGCAGAGGAAGAGGACCGGGAGACCGAGCGCCCGGCGGGCATTTAGGCGCTTCTAACGTTATGCAAAGCCAGACCACGGAAGGCCAACCGCCGCAAGGGTTTCCCGGTTCTTGCGGTAGCGGCCTGACCTGCCCACTAGGGATTGCGGCATGAGCGCCCCAAATGGGACACGTGTCCCATTTGGGGCCTTCGGGGACGCGCGATAATTGCCTGCAAAGCCAATTGGAGGGTTTACTGAATTATGTTCATCGACACCATAGTTGTTGCGCCCGCCAGTCGGGATAAGCATTTTAGGGACAATTTCGGAAACCGAATAGATTACGTTCAGGAATGGATTGATGAAATTGATAATCCCGAAATGGCTGAAGTCCTGCTGAAGCGCATGGAACTGGACACGAAACGCTACCGCGAGAAATACGGGATTCCGCAGCAACCGCAGTACCGGCCCCTTCAATGAGGCCGGGGCTGGATGGCCCCGGAAATGAGCGATACAGGGAAGAGCCTTACACTCGTCTTTGACAGTTCCTCATACATATTTGGCGCTGTGTCGCGCCTGGGGCAAGGAAAATCAAGGGTTTACGACGGGTGGACTTGCATAAATGCACCGGATAGATAGATAAATGCTCCATCAGCTTGATATTGATTTCTTTCCCTTTAATAAGTATCACTGGATACATGTACCTGCGACGCTCCAGTATGTGCTGGAGGCCTTGTGGCGACGAGTCGGGCTGCCGGAACTGATCGAAGAGATCGTCAAGGAGCGCAAGTGGAGCTTTCCCGTGGAACGGGCCTTGTTCGCTCTGGTCGCGCATCGGGTGTGCGCGCCCGCGTCCAAGTTGTCTTGTCACCAACGGTGGCTGAGCGAGGAGGTGCGCATTGAAGGCTGCGAAGGACTGCAACTGCAACACCTGTATCGCGCCATGGATGTGCTGGAGGCGCACCAGGACGAGTTGCAGGAACAGTTGTTTTACCGGCTGGCGGATTTGCTCAACCTGGATGTGGAAATCCTGTTCTACGACACGACTTCACTGCACTTTGAGGTGTCGGAGGAAGACGACAAGTCGGGTTTGCGCAAGCGCGGACATTCGAAGAACGACCGGGGCGATGCGCCCCAGGTGCTGGTGGACTTGGCGGTGACTCGGCAAGGCTTTCCGGTGCGTCACTGGGTCTTTCCGGGCAACACGGTGGATGTGAGCACGGTGGCGCAGGTGAAGGCGGACCTGAAGGACTGGCGTTTGAACCGCTGCGTGTTCGTGGGCGACGCCGGGATGGTCTCGGCAGCCAACTTGCGCGAACTCGCCAAGGGCGGCGGTCGTTACATCGTGTGCGTTCCGGCGCACCGGGGCGGGGAAGTGGACCGGAAAGTGCTCGGCTGCCGCGGACGCTACCGTGAGGTGGCGGAGAACCTCAAGGTCAAGGAAGTGACGATTGGCGACGGCGAGCGTCGTCGTCGCTATGCGTTGTGCTTCAATCCCCGCGAGGCCGAACGTCAGCGAGCGCATCGCGCCGACGTATTGGCGGAACTCAAGGCCGAGTTGGCGACATTGGCGACGGTCGATGACGACGAGCTGCACCACAAGCGCGTTTGTAAACTGCGCGCCAGCAGACGTTTCGGACGCTATCTGCGCGTGACTCGCGGGGGGCATCTGCGCATTGACCGCGCCAAGGTTCGAGCCGCGGAACGGCGCGACGGCAAGTTCGTTGTGCATAGCAACGATGACACGCTTCAGGCCGAGGACCTGGCGCTGGAATACAAGCAACTCTACCGCGTGGAGCGATACTGGCGGCAGTTGAAGAGCGAACTTCGGTGGCGCCCGGTTTTCCATCGGGCGGAGCGCCGCATTCGGGCCCACACGCTTGGACCACTTGCCCCCGGTCCATCGGTTGGCAAGTGCGCTACCCTCAGCGTGTTGGCTTTGTTACTGGAACGATTGTCCGAGCATGCTTGCTCG
>RKRP01000056.1 GCA_007571315.1 Gammaproteobacteria bacterium | reverse complement strand
AACCGCAAAACATCAAATCGCAGCGACTGGCTGCTCGCAGCCAATCTCAATGCGACAATATTCGACTTCGCTACGCGCCAGAAGGTTCAGGGACAAACCTTGAACCTGTACATCCTCGAACAACTCCCCGTCGTGCCGCTGAGGCGCTACGACACCGCGTGCTTCGGGCCGAAAACCGCTGCGGAAATCGTGCGCGAGACCGTGCTGGAACTCACCTACACGGCGCATGACATGGCGCCACTCGCACGCGACATGGGGCATGTGGACAAGGCCGGTGAAGTCCTTCCACCGTTCCTATGGAACGAGGGTCGCCGACTGCGCCTCCGCTCCAAGCTCGACGCGCTTTATTTCCATCTGTACGGCGTGACCGACCGCAACGACATCCGCCACATCTACTCGACCTTCCCCATCGTTGAAGAAGAAGAGAAAAAGCGCTTCGACCGCTACCTTTCCCGCGATCTCTGCCTTGCCTACCTCAATGCCTTGGCAGCCGGCAAACCCGACACGGTCCCCAATCCGTAATAGCAGCCTCGCACGGGCCGATGAGTCCGATTGATTGTCCTCCGTTCCCGACCGCGTGATCCGCCCCATCGAGCGCGTCGATCATCGCGAAGGCAGGGAGAGGCGGCGCGCGCAGCCAGTGCCGGAAAATGCGCCAAGCGACGACTGGAGCTGGGATTGACTGGCGCGATTCGGGAGGGTGGCGCGCCCGAAGGGATTCGAACCCCTGACCTTCGGTTCCGGAGACCGACGCTCTATCCAGCTGAGCTACGGGCGCACTGGCGGTTGCCGCTCAGCGGGATTATGCCGGAACAGGCGTTTATACGCCGCGGGCTTCTTAGGTTCTCCGCGAAGGCCATGAATCTGGCCGGGCATTGAGGGGCCAGATTCCCTCTCGCCGGAGCATCCGGTCCCGGCGGCGGATCAGTGCTTGCCGGGCTCGAGTTCCACGCCGCGGCGCTCGTAATGCGCGTAGGCCAGCAGCGCAATCATCTTGTCATCGTCGGCGGCCAGTTCCTCGCCCTCCAGAGGGTTGCGCAGGCACCAGTTGAACATCTCCCACAAATCGACCACCCGGCCCAGCTGCTTTTGAAATTTGGGATAGGTTTCCGGATGCGTGTTGGCCGCGTTCGGATGGCATTGCGCGCAGGACACGCCGTTGCTCCCCAGCGTGCCGTCGGTCCACAAATCGCGGCCTTCCTGGACCACCTGCATGAATTGCTCCTGCCAGCGGTCCAGGTCCGCCTGGTCGAATTCGTCGCCGCCGAGCTGGCTGGCGCCGAGTAGGAAGAGCGCCGGGGCAAGGGCGGTAAGAATCAGTTTCTTGAGCATGGGCTGGAGTTCTCCCTCAGTAGTGCTGCTGCGGCGGAATGCGGGCCGCGGGGGCCTGGAAAACCGTGTCCTCCGGCTGCCCCGTGCTTTCATTCCAGGCCACCGTGCGGACGGCGTTGTCGTAGAGGTTGTAGTGCACGGCGGCGCGGCCGGTATGCACATCCACGAACTGCCAGCCGGTGGCGTCGCGCTCGAAGAAGGGGTCGGCGCGGTTCATCGGCACTGTAAGCACCGGCAGGTAATGCTCGGCGTGCGCGTAGCTGCCAGGATAGGGCCACGGCCAGGCGGTGGCCATGGCCGAAGTGAAGCTGATGTTGCCGATCTGGTTGTACTGGATTTGGTGAACATGCCCGTAGAGCACCGTTACCTTGTCGAACGGCGCCAGGATGGCCTGCATCTGCTCGGCATCGTCGGTCCAGAAATTCCAGCCCTTGTAGATCTTCTGCAGCGGCGAATGGGAAATCACCACGATCGGCGTGCTCTTGTCCACGCCGGCCAGGTCCTTTTTCAGCCACTCGCGTTGCGCATCGCCCACCATGAAAGGAGAACCGTTGGGATTGTCCAGCCCGGCCATTTCGTTCATCCGCTGCTCGGCGGTGGGCCAGCGCCCGAAAGTCCATTCATCGTAGGTGAGGATGGAATTGAGAAGAACGAAATGCACGCCCTTGTGATCGAAGCTGTAGTAGTGCGGCCGCTTGAAAAGGTCCGACCAGTACTCGCCCAGGTCCAGGTAGTAATCGTGCTCGCCCAGGATGGGATAGATGTCGCACTTCAGCGCCGAAAGCAGTTCCGCCCCGTGGTCCAGCTCCGGCCGGGTTCCCAGTTGCGCCAGGTCGCCGCCATAGATCACGAAATCCGGCCTGGGGTCAAGAAGGTTGGTTTCCGCCACGGCGCGGACCAGGCCGCGGTCCCAGTTGCGCACAAACTCGTTGCCGCGAATGTGCTGAATATGCGAGTCGGAAAGGAAGGCGAAGCTGAACTCCGCGGATTGCTCGCTGCGGCCCAGGCGCACATAGGTTAGCGGCAGGGTGCCCACCGCCGCCAGGCTGGCCGCGCGCTGGATGAATTTGCGTCTGTTGCTCTGAGTCATAGGGGTTTACTCCGCAGCGCCCAGGCCCGACGCGCCGGCGGCCTCGGCCAGGGCTTCGTATTCGGGACTGGTCAGCGCTTCCATGAACAGCACCAGATCCGCGACCTGCTCGTCGGTCAGGTCCAGAGGCCGAATGCCGCTGGACAGGAAGTCGTTGACTGGATCGTCGGCCTCGGTTACGCCGCCGTTGTTGTAGTGGTCCATCACTTCCTTGAGCGTCGCCAGGCTGCCGTCGTGCATGTAGGGCGCGGTGGCGGCCACATTGCGCAAGGTGGGCGTTTTGAACGCGCCCAGGTCGTCGAACATTTCCGACACCGCGAAGCGGCCCAGCTCCGAGGACAGCTTTTCGGAAAGCACGGTTTCATCAACCTCCGCCCCGCGCGCCCGCGCCGCCAGGTAACTGCCCACAGCCTCAGGAATCCGGTCCTGAATGTCGTTGATGCCCACGCCGATGTTGTGGAAGCGGTGGTCGGTAAACAGCGCGTGATCGTGCTCGATGGTGTGGCAGGACACGCAGCGGCCCTCATTGAGAAACAGATCCAGGCCGCGTACTTCAGCCTCGCTCAATGCGTCTTTCTCGCCGCCAAACCAATAACGGTCGAAGCGCGAATTGCCAAACAGCAGGGTGCGCTCAAAGGCGGCTATGGCCCTGGTGACCTCGTCCATCGTTACCTGGCCCGGCTCTTTTCCAAACACCTCGCGGAAAGCGGCCACGTAGTCCGGGTCGCTGGCCACAATCTCAAGGATGGGATCGTGAGTAAGAAGCCCCATTTCCACCGGGTTCAGAAACGGATGCTGGGCCTGGTCCTCCAGGCTGGGCGAACGCCCGTCCCAGAAGAAGGTCTTGAAATAGGCGGCGTTGGTGGTGGTGGGCGAGTTGCGGGTGCCCGTAAGCCCCAGGATGCCTTCGGAAGTGCTGAGAGGGCTGTCGGTAAATCCCTTGTCGATGTCATGGCAGGTGGAACAGCTCACTTCGCCGGTGCTGCTGAAGCGGTCGTCGTGAAACAGCTTGTCGCCCAGAGCGATCTTGGCCGGCGTCATGGGGTTGTTGGCGGGCGCCGGCAACTCGGGCAAGCCAAGCGGGGCCGCCGAAGCCATAACCGCAAACGCCATGCCGCTTATCGTTACAACAAACCTTCTTGCCATGGTGCCTCCGCAGCAATCGCCCGCATCATGCTACGCCGGGAAAGCAGCAAGTCAAGCCGACTCTCCGCAGGCTCTCCAGCCTCCTCGAAGCCGGCATCCAGGCGCTGGCGCATTGGTGGCGGGTTCCGCAATTGGTATGCTGGCGCGCATGTTTTCCGGGCAGGCTAACTGCGCACTCCGGCGAGCGCTTTTGGCCGGCGCGGCGGCAGCCCTTGCCGCGCTTTTGCTGGCTCTGGCGCCGCCTGCGGCTGGCGCGCAAAGGGAGCTGCCGGTGATATTCGCAGCGGCCAGCGTCACCGCCGCGCTGAGCGAACTGGCGGCTGCCCATGAGCGCCGCGGGGGCCGCCCGCTGAGGCTGTCGTTCGCATCGTCCGCCACGCTGGCCCGGCAAATTCTCAATGGCGCGCAGCCGGCTCTGTTCCTTTCGGCGAACCGCAAATGGATGGATGCGCTGGACAAAGCCGGCTTGCTGATAGCCGGCAGCCGGCGGGAGTTGCTGGGCAACCGGCTGATGCTGATTCGGCGCAAGGGAGCGAAGCGAAGCGTGAGCCTTGCGGACCCGGAAACGCTGCTTGACACGCTTGGCGACAGGCCTTTGCTACTCGGAGACCCGGCGCATGTGCCGGCCGGCCTGTATGCCCGCGAAGCGCTGCAGCGGCTGGGAATCTGGGAGCGGCTGCAGGGCCGTCTGGCGTTCGCCGCCAACGCCCGGGCGGTTACGGCGCGCGTGGCCCGCGGCGAGGCGCCGCTTGGAATCACCTATGCAAGCGAACTGAAGCAGGATTCCCGCGTGGAGGCGGGCGCCGCCATCCCGCCGGACACGCATACTCCCATACGCTACGAGATAGCGTTGATTGCCCCCCAACAAAGTTCGGCGGCGACGGCCTTCTCCAACTACCTGCTTGGGGAGGCGGCCCGGACTGTATTCCGGGCGCACGGATTCGCCACGCTTGGAAAATGACGCCCGTTGCGGAAATCGCGGCGCTCTCGCTCAAGGTCTCGCTGTGGGCCGTAGCCTGCTCCCTGCCGCCCGGCATCGCTTGCGCCTGGGTCCTGGCGCGCTGCCGCTTTCCGGGGAAAATCCTGCTGGACGGGCTGGTGCACCTGCCGCTGGTCACGCCGCCGGTGGTGGTGGGCTATTTGCTGCTGACGGTGCTCGGCCGCAACGGCGCGTTGGGAGGATGGCTGTACGAGACGTTTGGCGTAAGCCTCACCTTTAACTGGAAAGGCGCGGCCGTGGCCGCCGCGGTGATGGCCTTCCCGCTGATGGTGCGGGCCATCCGTTTGGGCATCGAGTCGGTGGACCGCCGGCTGGAGACCGCAGCGCGAACACTGGGCGCGACACCGGTCCGATCGTTGTTCACCGTAACCCTGCCGCTGGCGGCACCCGGCCTGATCACCGGCGCATTGCTCGCGTTCGCGCGCTGCCTGGGGGAGTTCGGCGCCACCATCACCTTTGTTTCCAACGTTCCGGGGCAAACCCGCACGCTGCCGCTGGCCATCTACACGCTGCTTCAAACCCCCGAGGGCGAAACCGCCGCCGCCTGGCTGGCAGGATTGTCGCTGGCCCTGGCGGTTCTGGCCTTGGGAGCTTCGGAACTGGCGGCGCGCGCGGCGCGCAAGCGCCTGGGCTAAGGCGCCAGGCCGTCATGCTCACAGTTAACGCCCGCAAAAAGCTCGCTGCGTTCCAGTGGCGCGGGGAACTTGAGTTGAACTTCGGCGTAACCGCCCTGTTTGGGCCATCAGGCGCGGGCAAGACCAGCCTGGTGAACATGATTGCCGGCCTTATGGCGCCCGACGAAGGCGAAATCACAATCGGGGAAACCTGCGTTTTCAGCAGCGCGCGCGGCGTTAACCTGCCCCCGGAACGCCGCTCGGTGGGCGTGGTATTCCAGGACGGGCGGCTGTTTCCGCATTTGAGCGCGCGCGGCAATTTGACTTACGGGCGGCGGCGTGGCGCGCTGGCGCCGCCGGGCCTGAACGAAGTGGTGGAGCGGCTGGAACTGGGCCCGCTGCTTGAGCGCCGTCCGAGGACGCTATCGGGAGGCGAACAGCAGCGCGTAGCGATCGGCCGGGCGCTGCTGACCGGCCCGGAGGCGCTGCTGCTGGACGAACCCCTGGCGGGGCTGGACCGCGCCCGACGCGACGAGGTCCTGAAAATGCTCGCGGGCTTGGGCCGGGACGGTCGCCAAGCGCTTCTTTACGTAACCCACCGGATGGAAGAAGTGTTGCGGCTGGCCGACTGCCTGGCCCTGATCGAGCGGGGCGCCATCAAGGCGGTGGGCACTCCCCAGGAATTGCTCGGAAAGCCGGAACTTCAGTCGCTAACCGGCCGGCGCAGCGCCGGCGCGCTCCTGCTGTGCCGCATGGAGCGCGCCAACGATGGCGACGGCTTGAGCCGGCTGAGTTGCGGCGCAGGCCACAGCCTCCTGCTTCCGCGGCTGGACGCGGCTAACGGCGACAACGTGGTGCTGCAGGTGGGCGCTGACGACGTGACGCTGGCGCTGGAGCCTCCGCAGCGGAGCAGCGCGCTGAACGTGATGCGCGGGGTGGTGGAGCGCGTGCTGGAGGAAGACGAAACCTTCAGCAATGTTGTGGTGGATGTGGGACAGCAGGCCCTGTGGGCGCGCGTAACGCGGCGTTCGATGCGCGAACTGAAGCTGGCGCCCGGCCGGCCGGTTTACGCCACCATCAAGGCGGCGTCCCTGTTTTCCTAACGCCAGGCCCGCCAAACTCCAGCGGCGCTTCCGCCGATGCCCTCGCGTCCCTCTTTGGCGCTGTCCATGCCTGGCCGTACACGACTTCGACGCTGACCGGTATCGCGCCCTTGGCATCACGCCCCGCCTCGAAAGCCTCTGCGGCCAGGAGGCGGCGGTCGCGGCGCGCCAGGCCGGCGCCCTCCGGCATCATGGCCCGGCTGGCGCCCATGCAACGCAAGTCTTTCTCCAGAGAAGGAAAATCAGGGTAACGAACGGTAAACCGCTCGGCGCTCATTACCGGGTCGGCGAACCCGGCCCTGAGCAGGGCATCGCCCAGATGGTGCAT
Organism: Gammaproteobacteria bacterium; assembly: GCA_007571315.1. Lineage (GTDB taxonomy): Bacteria > Pseudomonadota > Gammaproteobacteria > Steroidobacterales > Foliamicaceae > Foliamicus. Next base: position 8,307 of record RKRP01000056.1, on the reverse strand, counting down.
GTCCAGCAGGGTTTCCGGCTGATCGTCAAACCCGGCGCTACGGCGAGCGGCGCGCAACTCCTTTAAGGTGTCCGGCCCAAACAGGGAGAAGAACAGCAAACCAGGCGAGCGGAGCACGCGCAAAAACTCCGCCAGCGCCGCGCCCATGGCCGGGCACCAGTGTAAAGCGAGATTGGAAAACACCAGTTGCGCGCAACCGTCCGCCAGCGGCATCTGCTGGAGGTCCCCGCAAACGCGCCAGCCCTCTCCGGGCCGCAGCATGGCGCTGGACGAGTCCAGCCCCAGAACCCGCGCGCCAGGGAAACAGCGTTTCAACTCCGCGCGCGCATCGCCGCGGCCGCAGCCGGCATCAATGATGAGGCCCGGGTCCAGCCGCACCCACTGCAACTGCTCCAGCATGCGCCGGCGGATTTCGGCGTGCAGGAAATCGCCGAGCGCAAAATCCTCGGCCGCGCTATCAAAGGCGCGGCGCACGCGATAGGGGCGAGGGCGAGTTATCGCAAAACTCCCTGCTCAGATAAAGCCGATGCAGCGGTTAACATGCGCATATCTTCAACACTGCGAGGCGCTGGATGGATGCCAACAAGCCGAGCGCTGCGGAAGCTGGCGCAAGCCGCGGCCAGTTCTCGCTGTTGCTCACTCGGCGCTTTTCTCCGTTTTTCATCACCCAGGCGCTGGGCGCCTTCAACGACAATGTGTACCGCAACGCGGTGATCGTGCTGATCGTGTTTGGCGCTCCGGCGGCGGAAGCCGACACTCTGGCGAACCTGGGCGCGGGCTTGTTCGCGCTGCCGTTTTTCCTGTTCTCCGCCTGGGCCGGCGAAATTGCCGACCACGGCGACAAGGCCGCGCTGGCGCGGCGGATCAAGATTGCCGAAATCGGGATCATGTTCCTCGGCAGCCTCGCAATCGCCTCCGGCGCCGTGTGGGCGGTCATGGCCGTGCTGTTTCTGATGGGCACGCAGTCCACCTTCTTCGGACCAATCAAGTACGCCATCATCCCCCAGCATCTCCGTCAGGCGGAACTGGTGGGCGGCAACGGGCTGGTGCAGATGGGCACTTTCGTGGCGATTCCGGCCGGATTGATGCTGGGCGGGCTGCTGGCCGCCTCCGAGCCCGCCGCCGCGCGGCCCTGGCTCATCGCGGCGACCGTAGTGGGCCTGGCCGCTGCCGGATATCTGGCCAGCCGTTCCATCCCGGCGGCTCCGGCGGCCCCGGATGCCGGCCGGATCTGCTGGAACCCGGTGAAGGTGGTGGCGCGCATGGGACAGGCCGCGTCCTCCAAACGCTCGGTGCTGCTGTCGGTAATGGGAATTTCCTGGTTCTGGCTGCTGGGCTCGGTAGTGCTTACGCAGATGCCCAATTATGGCAACGAGATTCTCAACGCCAACGAAACCGTAACGACCGCGCTGATGGCAACACTGGCCATTGGCATTGGCGCCGGCTCCATGGTGTGCGAATGGCTGTCGGGCCGGCGCGTGGAAATTGGGCTAACGCCTATCGGCAGCCTGGGCTTAAGCGTGTTTGCCGCGCACTTCGCGCTCTCCACCATGAGTCCGGTAACGCCGGCAGCCGGATTCGCGCAGTTTCTGGCTGCGGGCGGCTGGGGGCCGGCAGCGGACCTGTTTCTGATCGGCTTTTTCGGCGGCCTGTACGTGGTGCCGATGTATTCGCTGATTCAGCAACGCACCCGGACGGAAACGCGCGCGCGGGTCATTGCTTTCAACAACATCATCAACTCGCTGTTCATGGTGATTGGCGCGGCATTGAGCATCCTTACGCTGGTGGTATGGGAACTGGGCATTCCCGACCTGTTCCTGTTGCTGGCCGCAATCAATTTCGCGGTTGCGGCCTTCATCTTCTGGGAAGTCCCCGAGTTTGTGGCGCGGTTCATGGTTTGGTGCCTGATGCGCAGCCTCTACCGGTTGCGCTTCGCGAACCTGGACCGCGTGCCCGAACGGGGCGCTGCGGTGCTGGTGTGCAACCATGTCAGTTACGTCGATGCACTGCTAATCCTGAGTGTGCTGCGCCGGCCGGTGCGCTTCGTGATGATTCGGCGCATCTACGACCTTCCCGTGCTCAACTTCATTTTCCGCAGCGTGGGCGCCGTGCCGGTCACGCGCCGCGATGACGACCCTCATACCTACCAGCGCGCCTTCGACACGCTCGCCGAAGCACTGCGCAACCAGGAACTGGTTTGCATTTTTCCCGAGGGGCATATGACCCGCGACGGGAAGATGCACGAATTCCGTCCCGGCGTGCTCAAGCTGCTGAAGCAGGCGGGCGCGCCGGATGGCGCCTGCGCAGCGCCGGTAATTCCAATGGCATTGCAGGGATTGTGGGGAAGCCTGTTCTCGCATGAGGGCCGCGGCATCTTTCGCGGTGGACTGAAGTGGTTGCGGGCGCCGGTGAAACTGGCCATCGGCAAGCCGATGCCGGCGGCGGGCCTGACCACCAGGCGGCTATTCGACGAAGTTGCAAAGCTGCGCGGCGAGCGTGCTTAACCCGCACATTGCACAAGGGTACGCTTCCTCGCCCTGTTGGTTTGCCCCCTCCCTGTGGAAGACGCATGAAGTCATCCTGACGCTCGGCTGGGGCCTCCTGCCCCAGACGCTCCCACAGGGAGGGGGCAAACCAACAGGGCTTTAGCTGGCAAAATCGGGAGGGCAATCGAAGGGCTGGCGCAATAGATGGGGCAGCGCATAAAAAGAGGTGCCGTCTTTCGTCTTTTCCTGTCCGCGGGTTCCTTATCCCCCTCTCGCCGGGGCGTCAACGGCAGGACAGCCGTTGCCGAGCCCCATGGATGAGTTTATGCGTCCCCGCCGAGAGGGGGGATAAGGAACCCGCGGACAGGAAAAAGGCGGGGACTAGCCCTTCAGGAACGGCAGGGGGATGATGCGCGGTGTGCTGGCTTGGTACTGGCTGTAGCTGGGGTATCTGGAAAGCGAGATCGATTCGGTCAACTGCGTGGAGGCTTGGAAAAGCAGTGTAAGCGCCACAAAGCCGAAGCCGGTCCAGTGCAGCCATTGGCCGGAAGCGCCAACCGCAAAGCCGTAGAACGCCCACCACATGCCCAGTTCGCAGAAATAATTCGGGTGGCGCGAAAAAGCGAAAAGTCCGCTCGCGAGGAAAGGGCGCGCCACCGCCTCGCCAGCAGCGGCTCTGCGCTTTTTGTCCCGCTGGAAGGTCCACATTTGCTCGTCGGCGATCCATTCACCAATGAACAGCGCCACAAACACGGAGGCCGCAACACCATCAAGAAAGGTGAGAGGCGTGTCGCTCCATAGCCAGGCCTGATGCATGGGCGAGACGAACAGCCACACAATGAGCATCTGCGCCGGAGCAATAAACACGATGTTCAACGCCTGAAACCCCGCGGGGCCGAGCTTTTCCCGCAGGACCATCCAGCGGTAATCCTCGCCCCCCCGGGAGAAGCCGCCCTTGCGCGCGTAATTGAAGGTGAGCCGGGCGCCCCACACCGTTACCAGCGCCGCCATGAGATTCAGGCGCGGCGAGGCGAAACCCGCTTCTGCCGCCACCATCAGGCAGTACGCAGGCGGACACAGCGACCACAGCCGGTCCACCCAGGAGTACTCGCGCGTAATCACGGAGGCCAGCCACGCGAGAAAGGCGAGCGCCACGCACAATTCCAGCGCCGTCCCGTACGGCGTGCCAGAAAGAGGATGGCTTATGAAGTCCTGCACAACCGGCCGGCAGCGCCGATTACGGTGCGCTCACAATCACCAATTGACAGACTCGCCAAAGCGGTCGATGAATTCTCCGGAGCGCGAGGATTCCAGGCGTTCGAAAAGCGCCTGCTGCATGCGGACACTTTCCACCGGATCGACTGGCGCCTCCGGTCCGCCCAGGTCGGTTCGGCACCAGCCCGGCGCCATGGCGATTACGGTAATTTCCTTCCACTCGATCGACATGCCCTTGGTCAGCATGTTCAGCGCCGCCTTGCTGCTGCGGTAGGAATAGGCCTGGCCGATGGAGTTGTCGCCAATGGAGCCCAGGTCGCTGGACATGTTCACCAGCAATGGATTGACGGCGGCCTCAAGATGAGGCTTAAAACATACCGCCACCTTGAATGCGCCGATTAGGTTAATTTCCATCATCTCGCGCCACAGGTCGTAGTCCATGCTTTCCAGCGACTGATAGTGCATGCCCTGGAAGGCGGATTTAGGGCCGTAGCTGCCAGCGTTGTTCAGAACCACGTCCAGCGATTCGCCGCGCAATTCCTCGGCAACCGCCTCCACTCTGGCATGATCGGTAACGTCCATCGGCAGCAAGCGCAGCAAGCCCTCATCATTCGCCGCGAGTTCCGCAAGGCCGGGGGACGACTCCGGGCGGCGAGCCGTAGCGGTCACTTTCCATCCTTTGGCCAAGTATTGCCTAGCATGCTCCAGGCCCAGGCCGCGCGAGGCGCCGGTAATCAAAACTCGTGGCATACGAAATTCCCCGATGGCGTGGGAGCGTTAGCATAACCGTAATGTTTGTTTCCCGTCCCGGCCAAGGCGCGCTGGCGAATCTTCTGCTTCCCTGGCGCTGCGCTCTTTGCGCAGGCCCTGCGCCCGCGGGGCGGGAGCTGTGCGAAGGCTGCGAGGCCGACCTGCCGCGAGTGGAACAGGCCTGCCCCCGCTGCGCCCTGGCATCGGCCGTTGCCGATGTTTCCGGCCTGTGCGTGCGCTGCGCCGCGCAGCCGCCGCGGTTTCACCGCGCGCTGGCGCCTCTCGCCTACGACTACCCGGTGGACCGCCTGCTGCTGGGCTTGAAGTTCGGCCGCCGCGCCTACCTGGCCCGGGCCCTGGCGCGGCAAATCGCCGTCAGAGCGCGGGAGGAGATCGAACGCGGACGGCTGGATGCGCCCGATGCGCTTGTTCCCGTTCCGCTGCACCCCAAACGGCTGGCCAGGCGCGGCTTCAACCAGTCCGAAGAAATCGCGCGCTTTGTGGGCAAGGCTATCGGAGTGCCGGTGCGAGCGGGAATTTGCCGCCGGGTGCGGCATACAAAAATGCAGAGCCAGCTGAGCGATGAGGATCGTCGCGCCAACGTGGCCGGAGCCTTCGCCTGCTCGGATGCGCCCCTGCGCCCGGCCATCATCGATGACGTGATTACCACCGGGGCCACAGTGGATGCCGTGGCGGGCGCGCTGGCGGGCGCGGGCGCCGAATACCTGCACGTTTGGGCAGTGGCGCGCGCATGAACGGCAGGCTAAAAGATGGTGAAATAGGCAGTCGGCAACCAAAGGCAACAGGTGCGAAATGAGCAGTGCGCTAAATAGTATCGACAAGCACAAGTTTGCGAGCGAAATACCCCTGATACGCCGTCTGGCCGAAGAATTCACGCTGGACGAAGCAATCCGCCGGTCCATCGTGGAGCAGGCCGCGGAACTGGTGCGCCGGGTGCGCGCATCGCCGAAGGGCCCCACCATGCTGGACGCCTTTCTCAACGAATTCGGGCTGCACAACGACGAGGGCGTAGCGCTAATGTGTTTGGCTGAATCCCTGCTTCGCGTGCCCGACCCGCAAACTGCCGGCGAGTTGATCGCCGACAAGCTGGGAACCGCGCGCTGGGACGAGCACCTCGGTCATTCGAGCTCGTTGCTGGTGAACGCCTCCACCTGGGCGCTGATGCTCACCGGCCGCGCCGTGTCCATGGGGCGCTTCAAGGACCAGTCCGGCGGCGCGGTGCTGCAATCGCTGGTTGGACGCCTTGGCGAACCCGTCATCCGCGCAGCCGTTCGCCAGGCCATGAAAATCCTGGGCCAGGAATTCGTGATGGGCGAAACGATGGAGGAGGCCATCAAACGCGCCTACAGGATCGACGACAGCGTGGAGTATTCATTCGACATATTGGGCGAGGGGGCGCGCACGGCCGAGGTTGCCGCGGAGTATTTCCAGGCCTATTGCGAGGCCATTCCCATGGTGGGCGAACAGCAACCCGCCAAGGCCGGCCGGCGGTGCGGCATGTCCATCAAGCTCACCGCGCTGCACCCGCGCTACGAAGCCCGGCAGTCCGTCCGTGTCCACGAAGAGCTGTACCCGCGGCTGCTCAAGCTGTGCGAGCTTGCCCGCCAGCACAACATACCCCTGTGCCTAGACGCCGAGGAGGCCGACCGGCTGATCCTGTCGCTGGAACTCACCGAGCGCCTCTGCCGGGAGCCCTCGCTGCGCGGCTGGAACGGCCTGGGATTGGCGGTGCAGGGCTATGGCAAGCGCGCCGGGCGAGTAATCAAGTGGCTGAGTGAACTGGCGCAAGGCGCCCGGAGGCAAATTTCCGTGCGGCTGGTGAAGGGCGCCTACTGGGATGCCGAGATCAAGCGCGCCCAGGTTGAAGGCATGCCCGATTACCCGGTGTTCACGGCCAAGGACAACACCGACACCTCCTACCTCTCCTGCGTCCAGGCCATGCTGGCTGAGCGCCCGCATCTGTTCTGCGCCTTCGCCACCCACAACGCCCACACGCTCACCACCATACTGACGCTGGCCGAGGACCGCTCGAACATGGAACTGCAGCGCATCCACGGCATGGGCGAGCGCCTGCACGAGGCCGCGCGCGGGATGTTCGAGAACTTCCCGCCTGTTCGCGTATATGCGCCGGCCGGACAGCACAAGGACCTGCTCGCCTATCTGGTGCGGCGCCTGCTGGAGAACGGCGCCAACTCCAGTTTCGTTAACCGGCTTTACGACGAAGAGCTGGCGCCGCAGGCCATTGTGTCCGATCCGGTCGCAATCTCGCTGGCCCGAACAGCATCAACCCTGCCGACACCCGGCCTGCTGTACGGAGCGCGCCGCCCCAATTCGGCCGGCTGCGACCTGGCCTCGCGAACTGTCCTGGGGCGCCTGGACGCGCTGCTCTCCGAACGCGCGGCCATTCCGGCGCCGGAGGCCGTGAATCCGGATTCCGGAGAAATCGATGCCTGGGTTGAGAGCGCGGCCAGGGCCCAGCCGGCCTGGGACGCGCTTGGCGGAAGACGGCGCGCCAACATACTGCGCTCGGCGGCGGATGCATTGGAAGAAGAGCGCGAGGCGTTCTTCCGAGTGCTGGCAGGGGAGGCGGGCAAGACGGTGGACGACGCGGTGGCGGAAGTGCGCGAGGCGGTGGACTTCATGCGCTACTACGCCTGGCGGGCGGAACAGGAATTCGAAACACCTATGCGCCAGGATGGGCCCACCGGAGAATCGAACGACCTGAGCCTGCACGGCCGCGGCGTGTTTGTGTGCATCAGCCCATGGAACTTTCCGCTAGCCATCTTTTCGGGCCAGGTTTCCGCTGCCCTGCTGGCCGGCAACACGGTGCTGGCCAAGCCCGCCGAGCAAACCCCGCGTATTGCGAAGATGGCGGTGGAACTGCTGCATGCCGCCGGCGTTCCCGAGGATGCGCTGAGGCTGGTGGCAGGCGCAGGGGATGTGGGCGCGGCGCTGGTGAATCACCCGGGCATCGCCGGCGTGGCGTTTACCGGCGGCACGGACACGGCAGCGCGAATTCAGTTCGGCTTGGCCGGCAAGTCCAATCGACCCATCGTGCCCTTCATTGCCGAGACCGGCGGGCAGAACGTAATGATCGCGGACTCCTCGGCGCTGATCGAACAAACCACCGACGATGTCATCCGCTCGGCGTTCCTGAGCGCGGGCCAGCGCTGCTCCGCTTTGCGGGTGCTATGCGCGCAGGATGAAGTGGCGGACACGCTGCTGAAGTCGATTCGCGGCGCCGCGGCCGAGCTCGCCATTGGCGACCCGCGCTATCCGTCAACGGACATCGGCCCCATCATCGACCCGCCTTCCCTGGACCGGATCCAGGCGCACATCGAACGCATGCGCTCGCTCGATTGCGAAGTGTGGGCCGGAGGGCGCCTCGACAAATCGCTGAAAGGCCCGTACATCCGCCCGCACATCATCGAACTCGAAAGCCTGGCGCAACTTAAGGGCGAGTGTTTCGGCCCGGTGATGCATGTGCTGCGCTTTAAGGCCTCCGGCCTTTCCAGCCTGGTCGATTCGATCAACCGCCTTGAGTTCGGCCTCACGCTGGGCATCCAGAGTCGCATCGAAGCGCGCATCGAAGAAGTAACCGCGCGGGCGCGCGTTGGAAACATCTACGTGAACCGGGACATGGTGGGCGCCGTGGTGGGCGTTCAACCGTTTGGCGGCATGGGCCTTTCCGGCACCGGCCCCAAGGCGGGCGGGCCCCACTACCTTCATCGCTACGCCGTCGAAAAAACCATCACCATCAACACCACGGCCAAAGGCGGCAACGTCGAACTGCTGCGCTCCGCCGCGATGGATGCCCCAGGCTGAATTGAATCAC
>RKRP01000135.1 GCA_007571315.1 Gammaproteobacteria bacterium | reverse complement strand
ATCAGGACTGCGTGTGGCTGCGCGTGGAGGTGGCGGGCGGCGCCAGTTGCCATGTTGGCTACCGTTCCTGCTTCTATCGCCGCGTGCCGCTGAGCGCGGGCGAGGGGCCTATGGAACTTCAGTTCACCGAAAGCGGCAAGGTGTTCGATCCGGAGCGGATCTACGCAGGCCAGGAAAACCCAACCCGATTGTGAGCGCCAAACAGCCGTCCCGCGGCAGCCTGCGGGATGCCCAGGAAGAGTTGCTCGAAGAACTGGTTTTTTTCGACAGTTGGATGGAGCGCTATCAGCACATTATCGATATGGGCCGCAACGCGCCGGAATTTCCCCAGGAGTGGCGCATTGAGGACAATCGCTTGCGCGGCTGCCAGTCGCAGGTGTGGCTCAAGTCCTGGCAGGAGGACGGGCTGCTGTTCTTCAGGGCCGTTAGCGACTCGGCCATCGTGTCCGGGCTTGCGGCCCTCCTGATGCGCGCGTACAGTGGCCGCCCGCCCCGGGAGATCGCCGAAACGCCTCCCGGCTTCATCGCCGGCGCCGGCCTGGACCGTCATCTCAGCCCAACACGCAGCAACGGCCTGCATTCCATGGTGAACCAGATTCGCGCGCTGGCCGTAAAATGCCTCTAGTGCTAAAAACCGCCGCAATCCGGCTGATACGCGCGTATCAGCTTTGCATTTCCCCGTATTTGGGCGCTCATTGCCGTTTCCAGCCCAGTTGTTCGCGCTACGCGGCGGAAGCCATTGAAGCTCACGGCCTGCTTCGCGGCATAGGCCTTTCGGCGCGGCGGCTGCTGCGCTGCCATCCGCTCGGTCCGTCGGGATGGGACCCGGTCCCTCCGCCCGGCGCGGAGCAGCCCCCGCCGCGGTAGTTGCTGTGGAAGACGCTTTCCTGTCCCTGCTGCGCTGCCCCAGGACTGGCGCCGAGCTCGCGCCTGCCGCCGCGGGCACCCTGGCGGCTCTCAACGAGTTGGCGCGCAAAGGCGAACTGGCCAACGCCTCGGGCCAGCGAGTGGCGGAGCCGCTGGAGGCGGCTTTGGCATCCGCTTGCGGCCGCTGGCTGTATCCCGTTCGCGAGGGCATTCCGCTGCTGCTTGCCGAGGAAGCCCTGGCGCCGGAGTAGAGGACTGGTGAAGTATGCGGGTTAAGGATTCAACGTGCGATTGACGTGCAAGGAGCTTGCCGGCGCCCTGGAACGGGGCATGGCGCCGCTGTACCTCCTGTCGGGCGCGGAGCCTCTGCTGCTCGACGAAGCGGCCGGGCGGATCAGGGCCGCGGCCTTAAAGGCGGGATTTTCGGAGCGCGCCCTGCACGTGGCCGACGCCCGCTGCAACTGGAGCGCATTGCAGGCCGATGCATGCAGCCGCTCGCTGTTCGCAAGCCGGCGCCTGGTGGAAGTGCGTCTGGCAAGCGGCAAGCCTGGCGCCGCGGGCGCCAGGGCGCTCAAGGAACTGGCCGCTTCGCCGCCGGAGGACACTATCATCATGATTATCGCCGGAGCCCTGGAGCGCAGCGCCCGTAAGAGCGCGTGGGCGCGCGCTTTGGAAGCGGCCGGCGCCTGGATCGATGCGCCGCCCCTGTCGCCGGCCGAACACCGGGCCTGGATACGGGAACGTCTTGTCCAGGAGCAATTCCAGCCCAGCGAAGAGGCGCTGGCGCTGCTGGCGGAGCGCACGGAAGGGAATCTGCTGTCGGCCCGCCAGCAAATCGACAAGCTGGCGCTCACCCACGAGCCGGGACCGCTTCGCCCGGAAGCGGTCATGCGGGCGATCGCCGATGCCAGCCGCTTCGACGTGTTTCAGCTCGGCTCGGCCGCCTTGAGCCAGGACCTGCGCCGCACGGCCCGCATTCTCGCCGGACTGAAGCGGGAAGGGGCGCCGCTGACTTTGATCCTGTGGGTCCTGGCGCGCGACATCACCACGCTGGCCGATTTGCACTGGCGCACCGCGCGCGGCGACAGTCTGCCTTCCGCCATGGGCGCGGCTGCCGTGTGGTCCAGCCGCAAGGCGGAGTTCCGGGCCGCGCTGAAGCGGCATGGCGCCCGTTCCATTGCTGGCCTCCTTAATGGATCGGCTCGGGCGGACCAAGTGATCAAGGGCGCCAGCGCTGGCGAGCCCTGGGCGGAACTGGAGCGGCTCGCTTTCGCCCTGGCGGCTCCGCATCGCATGGGCGGCGCACGATGAATTTCGACATTCTTGGCCTCATGGGAGGCTGCTTCGATCCCGTTCACAAGGGGCACATCGAGTTGGCGGGCAAGCTGGCCTCGGCCGCGCGAATCAGCGAGGTCCGCTTCGTGATTGCCGGTTGTCCGCCTCACCGCTCCCCCCTGGCGGCGCCCGCTTGGCTGCGCCGCAGGATGCTGGAGGCGGCGATCAGTGACATTCCGGGATTCGCGGTTGAGGACTGCGAGCTTGAGGCATCGGGTCCGCGCTACACTGTGGACACCCTGTCGCTTATTGAACGCCGCAACCCGGGGCGTGCGCTTTGCTGGATGATGGGGTTTGATTCCTTTGCTACCCTGCCCAAATGGCGCCAATGGCGAACTTTGTTCAATCTCGCTCATTTTGCAGTGGGGGCGCGGGCAGGCTCTTCGGCCCAACTGCCCGCAGCGCTGCAAAGCGAGCTTGGGGCCCGTTCCGCGGCCCGCGCTAGCGAACTGCGGGCCACCCGGTCCGGGCGGATCATGATGTGCGCGCAGCCTGTCGCGGCGATTTCCGCCAGCCGCGTGCGTGAGGCGGCCAGCGCCGGCGATCCGGTAAACGATCTGATTCCTGCTCCTGTGGCCCGGATCATCAACCAGTGCGGCGCCTACGCGGGAGGCGACCCATGAGCGCTGACCCGCTGCTGGCCCTGGCGGAAAGCGTTCTCGACGAGTTGCAAGCCGCCGATGCCCGCTGGCTCGATGTGCGCGCCCAAACAGAGGTTACCGACCGCATGGTGATCGCCACGGGCCGCAACGCGCGCCACATCAAGGCGCTTGCGGACCGCCTGATCGAACGCGGCAAGAAGTCGGGATGCCCGGCGCTGGGCGTGGAAGGGCTGCAATGGGGCGACTGGGTGCTGATTGACTTTGGCCGCCTGGTGGTTCATCTGATGCGCCGCGAAACGCGCGACTTTTACAAGCTGGAGGACTTGTGGGAGTTTGACAGCGCGCTTGAGGGCTAGCCTGCCCGGCCGCCGAAGATGCCTTCCGCATTGAAAAGAGCGCTGCGCTGGCTGTTTGGCTTTGCCGGCGCGTGCCTGCTGCTCATCGCCCTGCTGCTGGGCGCCCTGCGCGTGCTGCTCCCCTTGACTCCGGCGTTTCAGGAGGAGATTGCGCAGTGGACCAGCGAAGGGCTCGGCTATCCGGTGGAGTTTGCCCGCATCGAACCGTCCTGGGGCTTCGCCGGGCCCGAGTTCCGGCTGCGCGGCGTGCGCGTGATGTCGGAGCGCGGCGGCGGGCCGCTGTTGCTGGCCGACGAAATCCTGGTGGGATTGAATTTGTGGGCTTTGCTGCCCGGACGCGGCCTTGCTCTGGAGCGCATGTCCATTTCCGGAGCCCGCCTGTTGCTGCGGCGCCAGGGACCGTCGGCCTTTTCCGTGCAGGGGCGCGACCCCGCCTACTATCCGGGGGGACCGGCCCGCCTGCTGGCCTTTGTTCCCGCGGACATCCGGGTGCGGGACATCTGGATTGAGTATGCGGAGCCGGCCCGCAAGGTGCGCGAGGACCTGTGGCTGGAACGGCTTTCCATTCAGATCGCCGACGGGCGGATTGTGCTGGACGGCCGCCTCGTCTTGCCGGAGGAATACGGCGAATGGCTGGGGCTGGGCGCTGATATTGACCTTGGGCAGTGGACCCGCGCGCTGGCGCCCTCCGGCGCCTGGCGCCTCCATCTGGAGGGTCGGGCGATCCACCTCGAGCGAATGCGGGAACTGCTGGCCGAGACGGCTTCCATGCCCGTAACCGGAGCCGGCGACTTCAGCGTGTTTGTGGATCTTTTCGGCGCGGACATACAGCAACTGTTTGGAGAACTTGATTTCACCAATCTCCATATTGCCCAGGATTTGACCGGCCACGTTTTCGACAGCCTGAGCGGGCAGTTCGAATGGCAACGCCGGGGGCAGGAGCAGATCTTCAACGCCGGGCGCGTCCGTGTGGCCCGGGACGGAAAGGTTTGGCCTGAAACCGGACTCAGCGCCCGCTGGCGGGTTGAAGAGGACGGAAAACTCACCGGCATTCAGCTGGAAGCGGGCTTTATGCGCATTGAAGATGTGGCCCCGCTGCTTGAGGGAATGGCGTTGCGCGCCGGCCTTGCCGCGCCTTTGCTGCCGCGCCGCGGCGACCTTGCCAGCCTGGCGCTGGATTGGCCTGAGGCGGGCGTTTCGCTGCCGGACATCCAGGCGGACTTCAGCGGATTAAGCCTGGACTGGACGGAAGGCGGGCTGGCCGTAACGAGCGTGGATGGGCGGCTTCATCATCAGGCGGAGGCGGGAAACGCGAGCCTTGCGATCGCCGATGCCGGGAGCTTTCAGGCACCGTGGCTGGAACAGCCGGCGAATGTGGAGCAGTTTCAGGCGGAGCTGAGTTGGCGGAAGAACGGGGACTCGTGGCTGCTGGAGGGAAGCAATCTGCGCTTCAGCGCGGAGGGCATGGACTCGGCGGGCCGGTTTTCGCTCGCGCTGCCTTCGGATGGCGGCTCGCCGGTGCTCGATTTGAGTGTTGGCGGCGCGCGCATTGATGACATCCCGGCGGTGCTTGAGCGCCTGCCCTGGAAGAATGTGCCCGGGCTGCCTTTCGGCTGGCTGGGCGCGGCGCTGCATTCGGGCCGCGCCCAAGGCTGGAACCTGCTGTTGAGCGGCCCGCTTCGCTCGTTTCCTTTCGGCGGCGGCGTGCTGCGCATGGAGATGGATTTCCGCGATGCCGTGATGACGCTGCACCAGGACTGGCCGGATGCGCAAAACCTGGCCGGAAGGATGGTGCTGAACGGGCCTGCGCTGGTTCTTCTTGACGGCCAGGGCGACCTCGCGGGCGTGCGCTGGCGCGATGTGGATGTTGAGGTTGCCGACCTGACCAATCCTGTGGTTGCAGTAAGCGCCCTCAGCAACGATCCGGTGCCGCGCCTGATAGAGGGCCTGGGGCGAAGTCCGCTGGCGGATCAGATTTACGGCGCGCTGCTGGAATCGGAAACTTCCGGCGCGGCGAGCACCCGTTTCGATTTCCGGTTGCCCATCGCGGACCGCAGCGCCTGGTGGATGCGTTCGGAAACCGTCCTGGACGGCGCCGCTCTCCGGCTGAACAAACAGATGCCTCCTGTGAGCAACTTGCGCGGGACGATCCGCTTTACGCGGGGCGGCGTGCTCGCCGACGGCTTGCGGGGCCGGTTTCTTGATCAGCCCTTGACCATTAACGCAACCAGGGCGCCGCCGGAGGCGCGGGGCTACAGCTATCGTCTGGAACTGGACGGCGCCGCCTCGGCGCGCGCCCTGCGCGAGTTATTCGATTGCTGCGCTCTGGATCGCCTGTCGGGAGAATTCGCCTGGACCGGCGAAATCCTTGTGCCTTCACCGGAAGCGGAGCCGGTTCCGCCCGCCCTCGCCCGTCTGGAGACAGACCAGCTTGGCCTTGCCAGCGCGTTTCCGCACCCGATCGGCAAGCCGGCGCAAGCGCTTGCGCCGGCGGCCCTGGAGTTGCGGTGGGGTGGCGGTGGACCGCCCAGGCTTGCCGGCCGCCTGGGCCCGGGGCTCGGCGTGGCTGTGGAGTTCGGAGGCGATGACGGGGCATGGCGCGTCCATAGGGGGCGTTTGCATTTTGGAGAAACTGCGCCGCGATTGCCAACGGATGCGGGCCTTGTGGTGGATGGCGAACTGGATTGGCTGAGGCCGGGGGAATGGGCGGAACTGTTTGCCGGCCAGGGAAGCGCGCTTGAGCTGCCGTGGCGGATGGAGCTGAAGGTGACCGAGCTGTACGCGCTGTCGAGCGAATTGGGCGACCAGAAACTGCGGGTTCGCCCGCGGGGCGACGGCTGGCATGTGGAGCTTGAGGGGGAGTTCGCCGATGGCCGGGTGTTTTTGCCGCGCGCCGGAGCGGACGGCGCGCAGTTGCTGGCCGACCTGAACTGGCTGCGGCTGGCGCGGCCGGACCCGCAACCGCCGCCGCCCTCCAACCCGCGCCGCCTGCCGCCTGGCACGTTGTTTGTGCGCGACCTTGAAATTGGCAAGATGCGCCTGGGCGAAGTGCGGGCCCGCTACCAGAAAACGGCCGGCGGACTGCGCATGGACTGGTTTCGCACCCGCTCGCCGGCTTTCTCCTCGGAAGGCAGCGCGGCCTGGCTGGTAGCGGACGAGGCGGGCACGCAGCATCTCGGCCGGCTGGACCTGGCGATGGAGAGTTCGGATGTGGCCTCTTCGCTGGAGCAACTCGGCTACCCTCGCGGGATTTCCGGAAAGCAAGGCAGCATGGCGCTGTCAACCAGCTGGGAAGGGCCGCCTTCCGGGGATTTTCTTGCCCGGGCCAATGGAACGCTTAGCGTTGAAGTGCGGGCGGGGGACGTGCCGGCGCTGGAACCGGGTGGCGGCCGGATGCTGGGCGTGCTCAGCCTTGCCCGGTTGCCGCGCAGGCTGGCGCTGGATTTCCGGGAGATCACCGAAGAGGGGCTGCCTTTTGACCGGCTGGCTGGCGACTTCAGCCTTCGCGCCGGTCAGGCCTATACCTGCAATATGGGCCTGCAGGGCGCCGTGGCTGGCCTGGCGCTGTTTGGCCGCACGGGGCTGCGCGACCGCAGTTACGACCAGGTTGCCGTAGTGTCTCCGAATTTGCCCGACCTGCTCTCGCTGGGCGGCGTGATCGTGGGCGGCACCGGAGTGGGGGCCACCATGCTGCTGCTGTCGCAGGCGTTCCGGGAACCCCTGCAGGCCATTTCAGCAAACTATTACCGCGTGAACGGCAGCTGGGACGACCCGTCCGTGCGAAGGGTTCTGCGCGAAGAAATCGATCTTGAGGCGTTTGGGGATTGCGCCCGCTACCTGGAGGAAAACCTGACCGAAATGCCGGATATCGATTGGGATGCCCTGTTGAGCCAGGCGGAGGCAGAGACACCGCCCGCTGAAGCCGGCGAGGCGGAAGTGGACGCAACGCCGTTGGACCTGGAGCCGCAAGCGGCGCCCGGGCCGACGGCGGTTTCCGGGGAGGCGCAGCCTGCTGCGAATACGCCTTGAGCGCCGTGGCGGTCATTCAGATGTGTTCGGGAGACAATCCCGCCGCCAATCTCGAACGGGCGGCAGCGCTCTTGCGCAACGCCGCGGACCAGGGCGCGGCCCTGGCCGTGTTGCCGGAGAATTTCGCCCTCATGTCCAGGGATGCGGAGCGCGCCCGCGCCGAGCATGCCGAAGAGCCGGGCTCCGGCCCCTGGCAGGACTTCGCGGCGGAACAGGCCCGGCGCCTGGGCATGTGGATTGTGGCCGGCGCCATTCCCATACACTCGGACGATCCGAAGCGGCCGTACTCGGCTTGCTGCCTGTTTGACGGCTCCGGCGCCATGGTGGCGCGCTACGACAAGATGCATCTCTTCGACGTGTCCGTGCCGGGCCGCGCGGAGTCGTACCGCGAATCCGCCAACACCACGCCCGGGCGCGAGCCGGTGGTGGCGGACACGCCGTTTGGGCGTCTGGGGCTCGCCGTGTGCTACGACCTCCGCTTTCCGGAACTGTTTCGCGCCATGAGCGAGCGGGGCGCCGAACTGATTGCCTTGCCGGCTGCCTTTACCCGGGCCACCGGGGAAGCGCACTGGCGCACGCTGCTGCGGGCTCGAGCGGTTGAGAACCTCTGCTATGTGCTGGCCTCGGCTCAGCACGGCAGCCATCCGGGCGGACGTGAAACCTACGGGCACTCGATGCTGGTGGAGCCTTGGGGGCGGGTGGCCGCGGAGCGGGACGAAGGCGACGGAGTGTTGCGCCATGAAGTGGCTCTGGCCGAACTTGAGCGGTTGCGGGCAGGTTTTCCGGCGCTGAATCACCGCCGTATCCGCGTTGCGCAATCCTCAGTGTGAATTCTGTGAGATTGCGCCGTGCTTCCTCGCCCTTTGCTGGCTTTTTTCGTCGGCTAAAGCCCTCTTTCCAGCCCCCTCTGGTGGGAGCGTTGAGGGCAGGATGCCCGAATGAGCTACAGGGATGTATTCATGCGTCTCCCACCAGAGGGGGGCTGGAAAGAGGGCGAAGGATCGGCAGAAAACATACCGGTGGAATCAGAAGCAGGCGCAAGCTGAGATGGGGGGGCTTGACCTTGGGCGGCAATTCCTCTGAAATTCCCAATCTTGCATGAGCGCGCTTCCCGATCCCTCAACCTGCGCCGCCCGCCCCGGCGCGGTTGCGCTGGCGCGCGCCAGCCTGCTGGAATCCTCCGGCCTGGGCGATCCGCAGCTCGACCGGGCGCTGGGCGCTTTATTGCGGCCGGGCGTGGACTGGGGCGATCTGTACTTTTCGGAGCACTCCAGCGAATCCTGGGTGCTGGAAGACGGCATCGTCAAGACCGCAAGCCACGACCAGGGGCGGGGCATGAGCGCGCGCGCGGTCAGCGGCGACAAATCAGGCTTTGCATATTCCGACGAACTGGACCCCTCCACTCTGCTTCAGGCCGCAAAAACCGCGGGGGCGATTGCTCGGGACGGCGGCCGGGGCCAGGTAATGGCGCGCCGCGCAGGCGCCAGCCGCGTGTTGTATGCGCCGGGAGATCCGGGCGCGGGATTCTCCGACCCGGCCAAGGTGGAATTGCTGCACGCCCTGGACCGCGAGGCGCGCGCCGCGGACCCCCGCGTCCGCCAGGTTATCGCCAGCCTTTCGATCGCCCGGAAACTGGTGTTGATTTGTTCCTCGGACGGACGGCTGGCGGCGGATGACCGGCCGCTGGCGCGCCTGGGTTTGACGGTCTTGCTGGAGCGCAAGGGCGAGGTGCGCCACGGCGTTTCCGGCTGGGGCGGGCGGCTGCCGCTGGTGGAACTCTTCAATGAAACGCAGGCGCGCGAACATGCGCGGGAGGCTGTGCGTCAGGCGGTGGTGAACCTGGATGCGCAGCCGGCGCCGGCCGGCGAGGAGGTGGTGGTGCTGGGTCCGGGATGGCCCGGCATTCTGCTGCATGAAGCCGTGGGCCACGGCCTGGAAGGCGACTTCAATCGCAAGGGCGTGTCCGCCTTCGCCGGGCGTATCGGCGAGGCGGTGGCCAGCGAACAATGCACGGTGGTGGACGATGGCAGCCTTCCGGGGCGCCGCGGCTCGCTGCAGGTGGACGACGAGGGCACGCCCACCGGACGGACTGTTTTGATCGAAAACGGCATCCTGACCGGCTATATGCAGGATCGGTTGAACGCTAGGCTGATGGGGGTTCAGCCCACCGGCAATGGCCGCCGCGAGTCGTACGCCTGCCTGCCCATGCCGCGCATGACCAATACCTTCATGATGCCCGGGCCGCATGATCCCGAAGAAATCATCCGTTCGGTGCCACGGGGCGTTTACGCCCGGAATTTCGGCGGCGGCCAGGTCGATATCACCTCCGGCAAGTTCGTGTTCTCGGCTAGCGAGGCCTACCGCATTGAGGATGGCAAGCTGGGCGCGCCGCTGCGCGACGCCACTCTGATCGGCGACGGCCCTACGGTGCTGACCCGGGTGTCCATGATCGGCAGCGATCTGGCGCTGGATCCGGGCATCGGCGTTTGCGGCAAGGAGGGACAGAGCGTGCCGGTAGGGGTGGGCATGCCTACTGTTCGCGTGGATGGCATCACTGTGGGAGGCACGGCCTGAGCGCTCGCCGCGAGGGCTTTCGGCAAGCAATCAACCGCGCACAAGGAGCATCAGATGACCAAAAAGGTAGCCATTCTCATGGGCTCGCATTCCGATTGGAAAATCATGGAGCACTCGGCCGCTACGCTGGATTCGCTGGGCGTGGAGTGGGAGGCCCGGGCGCTTTCCGCGCACCGCGCCCCCAGGCTGCTGGCCGAGTACGTCGAGAAAGCAGAGGAAAACGGCTTTGCAGTCGTTATCGCTGGCGCGGGCCTGGCCGCTGCCCTGCCGGGCACGGTTGCAGCGCTTACCCCGCTGCCAGTTCTGGGTGTTCCTTTGGCCAGCGCGGCCTTCGGCGGCGCGGACGCGATGCTGTCGATTGCGCAAATGCCTGCCGGGGTGCCGGTTGGCACGCTTGGAGTGGGCCGCCACGGCGCGGTCAACGCCGCGCTGCTGGCAGCGGCGATTCTCGCCATAGGCGATGCCGAGGCGCGCTCCAGCTTGGTAGCCTACCGCGAGGCTCAGACCGCCGAGGCCGTGCGCAACAGCGATGTCGCCGGATGATCTGCGCCAGCGTGTAGCCGATGCCCTGGCGCATGCCCGCAAGGGCGGCGCCAGCCAGGCCGCGGCATCCGCGACCAACGATTCGGGCCTCACGCTGCGCGTGCGGATGCGTTCCGTGGAAACTCTGGAAAGCCACCAGGGTCATTCCCTGGGCGTAACCGTGTACCGCGGCCAGCGGCAGGGCTCGGCCAGCACCTCCAACCTGTCTCCGCAAGCGGTGCGCGAAACGGTTCGCAAGGCCCTCAGTCTGGCCCGTTTCGCCGCCGAGGACGAGTTCGCCGGCCTGGCCGAAGCCGGCCGCATGGCCACGGAATTTCCCCAACTGGATCTTTATCACCCCTGGGGGCTTGATGCCGGGCAAGCCATGGAGCTGGCGCTGGAATGCGAAGCGGCGGCGCTGGACGCTGATCCCAGGATCAGCAACTCCGAAGGCGCAGGAGTGGACAGCGGCGAATCCAGCTACGCCTATGGCAACTCGCACGGTTTTCTCAAGGCCGGCCGCTCCAGCAGTCACAGCGTTTACTGCGCGGTGCTGAGCGAGCAGGACGGCCGCATGGAGCGCGATTACGAATTTTCCGTGGCCAGGGCGCCCGAGGAACTGGCGCCGGTGAAGGAAGTGGGAGGAAACGCCGCCAAATACACCCTGCGGCGGCTTGGCGCGCGCAAGATCAAGAGCACCCGCGCGCCGGTGGTGTTCGCGCCGCGGGTGGCCCGCAGCCTGATTGGGCATTTTTGCGCGGCGGTGAGCGGGCGCGCCCTGTACAACCGCGCCAGCTTTCTGCTCGACAGCCTGGGCAAACCCGTGTTCGCCGATTGCGTGAACCTGTCGGAACGTCCTCATGTTCCGCGCGGGCCGGCGAGCCGCGCCTACGATGCGGAAGGCGTAGCCACCGCCAACCGGGAGGTGGTTGGCGGCGGCATCATCAACGGCTACTTCCTGGGCAGCTACTCGGCGCGCAAGCTCGGCATGGACACCACCGGCAACGCGGGCGGCGCCCACAACCTGCAGCTTGAGAGCACCGGAGAAACGCTGGAGGAGCTGCTGGGCGGGATGGGCGACGGCCTGGTGGTGACCGAACTGATGGGGCAGGGCGCCAATATCGTGACCGGCGACTATTCCCGCGGCGCGGCCGGATACTGGGTGCGGGGCGGCGCGCCTGCGCATGCCGTGAACGAAATAACCATCGCCGGCAATCTCAAGGACATGTTCCGCAATATCCGCGCCATCGGCGCCGACATCGACCGGCGCGGCGGAATCCAAACGGGCTCCATCCTGATCGATTCCCTGAGCGTCGCGGGCGCTTGAGGCCGACGGCGCGCGTTTTCTCTGCGGGGCCATAAGTGTTAGGATTCGGCATGAATTTCTCAGTTATTCGGGGGGAAGCTCCCGGGAGTGGAAGCAGATGAAAAAACCCATTATTGCGATGACGTTTCTGGCCGCCCTGCTGGCGGCGCCAGCGGCGCCGGCGCAGGACGAAGTGGCGCTGGAGGAAATCATCGTGACTGCTCAGCGGCGCGAGCAAAGCCTGCAGGAAGTGCCTGTGGCGGTAACGGCCTTCACCGGCGAGGCGCTTGAGGTGGCCAATATCACCGAAGCGGCCCAGTACCTCAACCTTACGCCTAACGTGAGCTACACCGAAGACGGACAGGTGGGCGCCCGCGGCATCAGCATAGCGATGCGCGGCGTAAGCAACATCAACACCGACGAGAGTTCCTTCATTCAGTCCATCGGCGTGTACCTGGACGAGTTCAGCGTGGCATCGGTGGGGCAGGGCACCGTCAATCCGCAGTTGCAGGACCTGGAGCGCATCGAAGTGCTGCGCGGGCCGCAGGGCACCTACTTCGGACGCAACGCGGTGGGCGGCGCGCTCAACCTGACCACGCGCAAGCCGCAGCCCGAGTTCGACGCGGCGCTGTCTTTGGGCGCCCGCTCGTTCGAGGACGCCAGCGAGCAGTACGACCTAAGCGGCATGATCAATCTGCCGGTTTCCGAGGCTTTCATGCTGCGCGGCGTGCTCTACTACGAGGATTCCGGCGGCCTGGTGGAGAACATCGTTCCCGGCGGCGGCGATTCCGGCCATGAATACATCATGGGCCGGGTGTCCGCGCGCTGGCTTCTGGATGACGCCACCACCGTGGACCTGATGCTGATGAACAGCGACGAGCAGCAGGGCCATGATGAGAACGTGCCTTCCGGCGTTTGGGACACGGACTCGGTGGCCACCTTCTTTCTTGGTTATCCCGCCAGCGGCGGCCTGCTGGCCCCGGTCGATCCCGGCACCGGTTTCTGGCCCGAAAACCGCAACCAGACCGGGCGGTCGGCGATCGGCGAGAAAACCGACAACACCACCAGCATCGCCATTCTGAAGGTCAGTCGCGAGATGTCGGACACTGCAACGCTCAACTGGATCAGCGGCTGGATCGACACGGAAACCGACCGGGTGTTCGACAACGACCTGATTCCTGAGAATGTCGTGTTCCGTGAGCAAATCCGCGAGGGCACGTCGTTCAGCACTGAGCTGCGCCTGGACATCACGTCCGATGTTTACGACTGGACCGCGGGGGCGCTGTACGCCCGCGACGACAAGGAAATAGACGGCGCCGTGCAGTTGGGAACGACTGCAGTGGTGAACGGCGTGGACCACGCGGCCATCGGCTCGCTGCCTCCAACCTTCCTCGGCGACATTTGGGGTTGGGGGGAAGGCTCTTTCTGTCTGGCCTGCGCCATAGACGGGTTTGAGTTGACCAGCATCGCCTTGTTTACGGACGTGACCTGGCACCTGAGCGAACGCTTCAATTTGACGCTGGGCGGCCGCTACACATCCGATGAAGTCACCAATACCTATCTTCCGTTTGGATCATCGCCGCGAGGCCCCAAATTGCCGCGTTGGCCCAACGACCTGGTGCCGACCGCCGAGATCAGCGGCGAAGAAACGTTCACCGATTTGTCGCCCCGGCTTGCGCTGTCCTACGACCTGTCCGACGAGGCTACGGTTTACGCCACCATCTCGCGCGGTTACAAGGCCGGCGGTTTCTCGCTGGGCCGCAACGGCGCCGACAACTCGGCGGTCAACGAAACTTTCGAGCCCGAAGTGCTCACCAACTACGAAGTGGGCGTGAAGTCCGAACTGTTCGATGGCCGGGTGCGCTTCAACGCCGCCGCCTTCCTGCTGGACTGGCAGGACCTGCAGCTTGAAACCTTCTTCTTCCTGGTGCCAGGCGATGCCACCAGCAACGTGGAACTCACGATCAACGTCCAGGAAGCGCGCGCCACGGGGCTGGAGGCCGAACTGGCGGCGCTGCTGGCTGACAACCTGACCCTCACCGCCGGCATCGGAATCATCGACACGGAAATCCAGAGCGACGATGTGGCGCGCCTGAGCGGCAACTTGTTCGTTAACCTCAAGGGTCTGCCGCTGCCGCGGGCGCCGGAACTGACCTTCAGCATGGCTGCCGATTACAGGTTCACGCTGGCCGGAATGGATGGCTGGGCGCGGCTGGAAGGCATCTACAGGGATGCGCAGTTCTCGACGATCGAGGACGTGACCTATTTGCAGACCAGCGGCGCAACCATCTACAGCGATCCTCTGACGCAGATGAATCCCATAGCGCAGGTGCCCAACCGCAGCGACGGCTTTCCGTTCCGCACCCCGGAAGCAACCGTCGTCAATCTGCGCGCCGGCCTGCATTTGAGCGAGTCCTGGGAGCTTCTGGGCTACGTGGAGAACGTAACCGACGAGGCGTACTTCACGGGCACCGGCGAGAACTTCGGCTTCAGCGGGTTCAGGCTGCGTCCGCATCCCCGCATCTGGGGCGCCAAGGTCAACTATCGGTTTGGCCGCTAAGCCGGAGTTGGGGGAACTGTCCTCGCAGGGCCTGCCTGCGAGGACGCTGCGCCCAGGCCGGGAACCCGTTCTTCGGCAAGGCCAGGGCCGCTTTATTGCGGCCCTGGCCTTGTGCCTGGCCGGCTCGGCTCTGGTTGCGCCCCCGTTAGCCACCGGGCAGACGCGCGACGTGAATTTCGCTGTGGTGGGGAAGCACGCCGGCTTTGAGCAGCGCGGCGAGCGAGCGCCGCAACTCCAGTACTACTCATTCTTCTCGGAGATTTTTCTGGCCGAGGGCACCCCGCTGGGCAACGCCACGCTGATCCGGCCGGATGGCCGCGAAGTGGTTTTCAACGACCAGCGCGGCGCAATAGGGCCCGCGCGGGATCAGATCCTGCTGGTGCGGGGCGAGCGCCGTTACGCCAGCGAGGCCGAACTGGATGCGGAATGGCCCAACGGCGAATATGTTTTCCGCTACCGCGCGCCGGGCGCGGATGAGCCCATTTCGATCAGCGTGCGGCTTGGCGCGGGCGATTATCCCGCCGGACCCGCCGTGTGGCTGGAGCAGCGCGGCGCGGAAGCCGCTCCAGACAGCGTGGATTCCACGCAGGACCTGGTGGTGAAGTACTCGCCCTTCTCGTCCGGTCATGCCGACCCTCGGGAGATTTGCGACGACATGATCTTCGTGATCTTGCGTGATCAGGACGATTACAAGGTCGATCACAGCGGCCGGCCATTCCAGGGCCAGCGCTTCATGCTTTATTCCGACACGGAGCGGATGATTCCCGCCTCGGCGCTGGCGCCCGCGAGCCGCTACACGCTGAGCGTGGAGCAGGCCACGCTTGAGGACACGGTCCGCGCTTACGGCGTGCCCGCCATGTCAACCCGCGCCGTAACCACCGCGCTGGAAATCAACACGCTTCCGCCACGCCCGCAGACCATGAACTAATCCGCTTCTTGCCTGTGGGCGATTTCCTCATCCCTCCTCTCGGCGGGGCGTCAACGGCAGGATAGCCGTTGCCGAGCCCCAGGGATGGGT
>RKRP01000132.1 GCA_007571315.1 Gammaproteobacteria bacterium | reverse complement strand
GTGGTGAACCATTCCGGCGCCTGCGCGTGGCTGGCGTGAGCAACCAGGCGCGCCAGCGGCTTGATCCCGAGATCATCAGCCCGTCCCGCGCTCAGCATAAGCACTGCGGCGGCGCCGTCGGAGATCGAGGAACTGGAGGCGGCGGTTACCGTTCCGTCGGGCGCGAACGCCGGGCGCATTGAAGGAATCCGGCTCAGGTCGCAACGCCCCGGCTCCTCGTCCTCGCGCGCTTCAATGGTTTTGCCTCGGCGGGTGTGCCGCACCGGCGTGATTTCTGCGGAAAACGCCGCCGCCGCCCGCCGCGCCCGTTGCACCGACTCGGTTGCGAAATCATCCTGCTCCTGCCGGGTGAACCCGTAGCGGCGAGCGGTCTGCTCGGCAAAATAACCCATCATTTTGCCGTCATAAGGGTTTTGCAAACCGTCCAGAAACATGTGGTCGCGCAGTTCCTTGTGCCCCATCCGCAAACCGCTGCGGGCCTTCTCAACCAGATACGGCGCATTGGACATCGACTCCATGCCGCCGGCCACGATCATCATGTCCGGCTCCGCAAGAATCCGGTCATGCGCCAGCATTACGGCGAAAAGGCCCGAACCGCATACCTTGCTGATGGTGGCGCAGGGCGTGCCGGCGTCCAGGCCGGCGGACAGCGCCGCCTGGCGGGCCGGGGCCTGCCCCAGCCCTGCCGGCAGAACGCAGCCTATCAGCGCCTCGCTGATGTGTTCGGGTTTGCATCCGGAATCTTCCAGGCAAGCCTGAATGGCGGCGGCGCCCAGGCCAGTGGCCTGAACCGCGCTCAGGGAGCCCAGCATGGAACCGATCGGGGTTCGGCGGGCCGCGGCGACGATGATCTGTGTGCGGGTCATGGAGTCCGGGCGGCAAATGCCGCGCAACGAAATTGCATTTATGTTATTTTGGCGCCGGGGAAAAGGGTAGGCATTCGCACCATGAATCAACTCGCTTCGAGGAAAATCAGGGCATATTCAATCGCGCCGCTGGCCGCAGGGCTTCTGCTATGCGCGGGAACCGCGGCGGCGGATCAGCGCGTCAACGAGATGCTGGCCTTGCAGCGGAACGCAACAAGCGCCGATCGTCAGGCGCAGGCGGAAATCGACGGCCTTGCCGACGAGACGCAGGAGGCCATAAGCGAATACCGCGTTCGCTTGCAGGAACTCGACCGGATTCGGCGCTACAACGACAACCTCCAGCGCACCGTCGACGATCAGGAGCGCGAGAAGGCTTCGCTGACGCGCCAGATCGACGAATTCGGCGGCCTGGAGCAGGGGATCGTGCCGCTGTTGATGGACATGATCAACGATCTTGAGCGGTTCATCGAGCTGGATGTTCCCTTCCAGATTGAACAGCGCCGCGAGTTCGTTACCCGCTTGCGCGATTTGATGGACCGTGCCGACATCAGCATTGCGGAGAAATACCGCAACGTTATGGGGGCCTACCAAACCGAAGCCTCAATCGGCCGCAACATGGAAGCCTACACTGGCGAGTTGGAAATCAACGGCGTTGCCCGGCAGGTCGATTTCTTGCGCGTGGGGCGCGTGCTGCTGGCCTATCAAACCCCGGACCGGGAGGAAATGGGCTATTGGGACGCGCGGACCGGCGCATGGCGCGAGCTGGGCAACCGCTACCGCGGTCCGCTGACGCTGGGGTTGCGGATGGCGCGCAGGCTTGCGCCTCCGGACATTCTGACCCTTCCGGTCGCGGCGCCGGAAGGAGGCCGGACATGAGCCGCGCGGTGGCCCTGGCTGCGGCCGCGGCGCTTCTGGCCGGCCCGGCGCCAGCCCAGGAGGACACGCAAGCGCCCGCGCCCGCGGAGCAGGCCGACACGGTTCTTGAGCTGCTGGAGCTTGTGCGCGTGGAAGCGCGCGAAGGTTCGCGCATGAACCGGGAGCGCGTGGAACGATTCCGCAGCGCGCGGGATGAGCGGCAGCGCATGCTGGAGGAGGTCTCGCGCCAGCTGGCGGCGGAAAACCGCCGCAGCAACACCCTCAACCGGCGCTACGAGCAGAACGAAGCGAATCTGGCGGAGCTGGAGGAGCGGCTGCAGATTCGCATCGGCAATTTCGGCGAGTTGTTTGGCGTAGTGCGCGATGTGGCCGGGAATACGGTGGGCGAGGTGCTGAGTTCACTGTCATCGGCCCAGTATCCGGGCCGCGCCGAACTGGCCCGCGCCATGGCTCAGGCCAAGGAGTTGCCGAGTCTGCAGGACTTGCGCGGCTTGCAGTTGATGCTGCTCGAGGAGATGGCCCAGTCCGGGCAGGTTGTCCGTTTCAATGCGGAAATCACCGATCCTTCCGGGCAGACTACGGTCGGAGAGGTCATTCGGGTGGGCGCCTTCAATCTGGTCCACGACGGCCGGTTTTTGACCCGGGACAGCTTCACCGGGGCCTTGCGGATTCTTCCCCGCCAGCCCGCGGGACGCTATCTGAGTATGGCGGAAGACCTGGGCAAGGCCACATCCGGCGTTGTCGATATGGCGGTGGACCCCTCGCGCGGGCAACTGCTGGGATTGCTGATCCAGGCGCCGGGCCTTGGCGAGCGCATCCAGCAGGGCGGCTACGTGGGCTACACGATTATCGGCATGGGTTTTATCGGCCTGCTGATCGCGTTGTGGCGCTTGGTGGTGCTGCAGGGCGCGGGCCGCCGGATCCGGTTGCAGCTGAAGACCTCGCAAGCCAGCGAAGACAACGCCCTGGGCCGCATTCTCGCGGTGTACGAACGGCATCAATCCGGCAACCTGGACGCGCTGGCGCTCAAGCTGGATGAAGCGATCATGCGCGAGGCGCCAATACTGGAACGCTACCAGGGCATCCTGAAGGTGTTCGCCGCGGTAGCGCCGCTGCTGGGGCTGCTTGGCACGGTGGTGGGCATGATTATCACCTTCCAGCAGCTGACCCTGTTTGGCACCGGCGACCCCAAACTCATGGCCGGCGGCATTTCGCAGGCTCTGATCACCACGGTGCTGGGCCTGATTGTGGCCATTCCCCTGGTGCTGCTGCACAGCGTGGTGTCCAGTTCCAGCCAGGGGCTGGTAGAGATACTGGAAGAGCAGAGCGCCGGCCTGATTGCCCGCAGGGCCGAAGGAGAGGCTGCCGAAAGCGCCTGACGGCGCCGCAACATGACTTTTCTGTCCGAAGCCTGGGTTTCAATCCGCAGCTTTTTCGAACTGGGAGGCCCGGTTCTGTACGGCATCCTCGCCGTGACCATGCTGATGTGGACGCTTATCGTGGAGCGGCTGTGGTATTTCTTCGGAGTGCTGCCCGCGGAGATGCGCGAGGCCCGCGGGCTTTGGGAGAACGGCCGGCGCGACGGCTCCTGGTTCGCAACCCATCTGCGCCGCCTCATCCTGTCGGAAGTGGGATTGAGCGCCCGCCGCAATCTGGCGCTGATACAGACCCTCATGCAGATCCTGCCCCTTCTGGGCCTGCTTGGAACCGTGTGGGGCATGGTGCAGGTATTCGAAATCATGACGGTGTTCGGCACTGGCAACGCCCGCCTGATGGCCGGCGGCGTTTCGCAGGCGACGATACCCACGATGTCGGGACTGGTGGCCGCGCTTTCCGGCCTGTACCTGTCGGCCTGGCTCAGGCAGCGCGCCAAGGTGAAGATGGAGGAGCTGGAGGACGCGCTGGAAATGCGGTTTGAGGCGGGCGCGGGGAGCGTCGAATGATCGAACGCAAACTCCGCAAACGGTCGGCGGAAGAAGCCGAGATCAACATCACGCCGATGTTGGACATCGTGTTCATCATGCTGATCTTCTTCATCGTCACGACATCCTTCGTGAAGGAACTGGGCGTGGACCTGGACCGGCCCTCCAACGCGCCGGTGAAGGAGCAGAAGCGTTCG
Organism: Gammaproteobacteria bacterium; assembly: GCA_007571315.1. GTDB lineage: Bacteria > Pseudomonadota > Gammaproteobacteria > Steroidobacterales > Foliamicaceae > Foliamicus. The sequence goes on along the minus strand of RKRP01000132.1, from coordinate 527 downwards.
GAAGTGATCCCGGTTCGGATTGACGCCAGCGGGCAGGTTTTCGTTGAAGACCGGCTGGTGCATGTGGGCGCCATCCGGGCCAATATCGTGTCCGGCCTGGCCCGCAAGCCGGATGCCACCGTGGTGGTGATTGCGGACCGCAACGCCGACTCCGGATACATTGTGACCGTGGTTGACCAGGCGCGAGTGGCGGGCGCCGAGAAGGTGTCGCTCGCCGCCGCGGCGCGCTAGCGCCGTGTCAAGCCGGCGCTAACCGAAGGTTCGGCCCATGCCCCAGATACGAAGACGCAAACAGGAAGAAGAAGGCGAGATCAACATCACGCCGATGCTGGACATCGTGTTCATCATGCTGATCTTCTTCATCGTCACGACATCGTTCGTGAAGGAGCCTGGCATTAATCCGTCGCGCCCCTTCGCTCAGACGGCGGCCACCAAGGAGCTTGGAAACATTATGATTGCGGTGTCGCGCACGGATCATATATGGATGAACAAGAACCGGGTGGAACTTCACGGGATTCGCCAGATGG
>RKRP01000058.1 GCA_007571315.1 Gammaproteobacteria bacterium | reverse complement strand
GGCGGCGGGCGGAGCGGGCGGCGGCGCCTCGGTTGCGGTCGCGGCTTCATGCGGGGCGCTCTTCTCGCCGCGGAAAATCCACACTTTCACGCCCACCACGCCATAGGTGGTGAACGCTTCGGCCACGCCGTAATCAATGTCGGCGCGGAAGGTGTGCAGCGGCACGCGGCCCTCGCGGTACCATTCCGAACGGGCGATTTCGGCGCCGTTGAGGCGACCGGAAACCTTTACCTTGATGCCCTGGGCGCCCAGCCGCATGGTAGTGCTCACCGCCCGCCGCATGGCGCGGCGGAACATGACGCGGCGCTCAAGCTGCGAAGCGATATTTTCGGCCACCAGGCGGGCGTAGAGCTCGGGCTTTTTGATTTCGTTGATGTTCACGCGCACCTGGTGAAGCTGGGCGCCCACCAGCCTGGCGAGGTCGCGGCGCAGCTTATCAATGTCCTCGCCCTTCTTGCCGATTACGGTGCCGGGGCGCGCGGTGTGAATCTGAATTTGGGTGCTCTCGCGGTGGCGCTCGATGTCGATATGGCTGACCGCGGCATCCTTGAGGCGCTTGCGCAACATTTCGCGGATCCGGTAGTCCGACTCCACCAGCGACGGGAAGGTTTTTGAGTCGGCGTACCACACCGACGACCAGGGCCGCGAAATGCCCAGCCGGATGCCGATGGGATTGACTTTTTGGCCCATCAGTCTTGCGCCTGAACTTGCTGGTCCGACACGGTAACGCGGATATGCGTTTGCGGCTTGAGGATGCGGGCGCCGCGGCCGCGGGCGCGGGCGCGGAAGCGCCTGAAGGGCCTGGCCTCGTCCACCAGCACCTCGCTTACGCGAAGCTCGTCGATATCAGCGCCGAAGTTGCTCTGGGCGTTGGCGATGGCGGAATCCAGCACCTTGGCGAGAAGGCGCGCCGAGCGCCGCGGCGTAAAGGCCAAAGCGTTGGCGGCCTCCTCCACGTTGCGGCCCCGTATGAGGCCAGCGGCCAGGCGCGTTTTGCGCGTGGATATGCGGGCGAAGCGCAGTTGAGCGGATACTTCCATTGCAGCCTCCGGCGCCCTACTTGCCCTTGGCCTTGCGGTCGCCGGAATGACCGCGGAAGGTGCGCGTGGGCGAAAACTCGCCGAGCTTGTGGCCCACCATGTTTTCGGAAATCAGGATGGGGATGTGGTCGCGGCCGTTATGCACCGCGATTGTGAGGCCCACCATATCGGGAACGATCATGGAGCGCCGCGACCAGGTGCGGATGGGCCGCGGGCTGCGGTTGGCCGCGGCCGCCTGCACCTTTTTCATCAGGTGCAGATCCACAAACGGTCCTTTGCGCAGGGAACGGGGCATGACCGGCTCTCCTAACGGCTCTTGCGGCGGCGCACGATCATGCGCTCGATGCCCTTGCGGCGGCGGGTGCGGTAGCCTTTAGTGGGCACGCCCCAGGGACTAACCGGATGGCGGCCGCCCGAGGAGCGGCCCTCGCCGCCGCCATGCGGATGATCGATAGGGTTCATGGCCACGCCGCGCACGGTGGGACGAATGCCCCGCCAGCGCTTGACGCCGGCCTTGCCGTCCTTGCGCAAACCATGCTGATCGTTGCCCACTTCGCCGATGGTGGCCCGGCACGTGGCCAGCACCTTGCGCATTTCGCCCGAGCGCATGCGCAGCGTGGCGTGCGACTGCTCGCGGGCCACCAGTTGCGCCGAAGCGCCGGCGGCGCGGGCCAGCTGGCCGCCCTTGCCCGGCTTCATTTCGATGTTGTGAATTTGCGTGCCCAGCGGAATGCGGTTGAGCGGCAGGCAGTTGCCCGCGCGGATGGGAGCATCCAGCCCGGACATCAGTTGCTGGCCCGGCTTTACGCCTTTAGGCGCCAGGATGTAGCGGCGCTCGCCGTCGGCGTACGCCAGCAGCGCCAGGTGGGCGCTGCGATTGGGGTCGTGCTCCAGCCGCTCCACACGGGCCGGAATGCCGTCCTTGTTGCGGCGAAAGTCGATAACGCGATAGCGGCGCTTGTGGCCGCCGCCGCGATGCCGCGTGGTGATGCGCCCGGCGTTGTTGCGCCCGCCGCGGCCAGGCAGCGGGCGGGTGAGCGGCCCGTAGGGCGCGCCCTTGTGCAACCCGGGCGTAACCACGCGCACAGCGAATCGCTGTCCGGGAGAGGTGGGGTTGAGGGGTTTGAGCGCCATGAACCGCTACTCGCCGACCACGAAGTCCAGGTCCTGGCCCGCCGCCAGGGTTACGTAGGCCTTTTTCCACGCCGGCCGACGCCCGGCGTTGGCGCGCCCGCCGCGCTTGGCCTTGCCCTTGTAGTTGATGACCGTGACCGAATCCACTTCCACGTCGAAAATCTTCCGCACCGCCTGGGCGATTTCGGGCTTGGTGGCGTTGGTGGCCACCCGGAAGGCCAACTGCTTGCGCCCCTCGCCCTCGGCGAGGTTCAGCGCCTTTTCCGACAGGTGCGGCGCACGGATGGCGTTGAGCAGGCGTTCCGAGAGTTCCGCGGCGCTCATTGCAAACGCTCCTTCAACTGCTCGAACGCGCCTTCGGTGAACAGCAGCTGGCCGGCGCCGGCCAGCGCCACCGGGTTGAGCTCGCGCAAGTCGATAACGTCCACGCCCGGCAGGTTGCGAATGCCCAGGCAGAGTTCCGCATGCTGCTCGTAGGACTCCACCACGATCAGCCCGCCCGGAAAATCGAGTTCCTTGAGCAGCGCCACGGCCGATGCCGTGCGATGATCGGGAGGCGCCAGCTTGCGGGCTACCGTGAGCCGCCGAGCGCGCGCCACTTCCGCCAGCAGGCAGCGCATTGCGCCGCGGTACATCTTGCGGTTGATCTTTTTGGCATGGGAACGCGGCGAAGCCGCAAATGCGCGCCCGCCGCCGGTCCAAATGGGGCTTGAGCGCGTGCCTGCGCGGGCGCGGCCGGTGCCTTTCTGGCGCCAGGGCTTGGCGCCGCCGCCGCGAACCGCGGCGCGGTTCTTCTGCGCCCTGGTGCCCTTGCGGGCGCCCGCCAGCCAGGCCACCACGGCCTGGTGGACCAGCGACTCGTTAAACGGAACATCGCTGGCGAAGGGCTTGCGCACCTGCCTTGAGGGCCTGCTTGCGGGCCTGGCAACGGCTGAAGATTGTTCCTGCCCTTTATTCTCTTTAGCCGCTGCGCTCATGGACTAGGCCTTATTGGGCTTTCGGGGCCGGCATCTTGACTGCGGGGCGCACCAGCACCTGGCCTGTCGCGTGCCCCGGAATGGCGCCCTTGACGAGAATGAGATGACGCTCCTCGTCGATGCGCATTACTTCGAGATTCTGGACCGTGCGCCGCGCCGCGCCCATATGCCCGGACATCTTCTTGCCCTTGAACACCCGGCCCGGCGTTTGATTCTGGCCGATGGAGCCCGGCACGCGGTGGGCCTTGGAATTGCCGTGAGTGGCATCCTGGCTGCGGAAATTGTGGCGTTTGATGGTGCCGGCAAAACCCTTGCCGATGGTGGTGCCGGTTACATCCACCCGCTGTCCGGGCGCAAACAGGGACACGGTGAGTTCGGCGCCGGGCTGGTATTCCTCAAGCTGGGCGGGATCATCGAGGCGAAACTCGTGCAGACCCCTGCCGGGAGCCTGCTGCGCGTATTGACCGGCCAGCGCTTTGCCGGGCGCCTTGCGGGCCTCGCCCGCCGCAACCTGGATGGCGGCATAGCCATCCTTCTCCGGAGTGCGGCGGCGGGTTACGCGGTTGGGGCCGGCCTCAATCACGGTGATGGGCACACTGGCCCCTTCCTCCGTAAACAGGCGCGTCATTCCCCGCTTTTGGCCTATCAAACCAATGCTCATGCCGGTGATTCCGGAAAACTCTCCCCCGCCTGAAGAAGGGTGCGAGGGCGAAAACGGCCAATTTTACCCACCCAAGCGCGCTAATTCAAGCGGATTTGAGCGTCCACGCCGGCGGGGAGTTCCAGCTTCATCAGCGCGTCCACGGTTTTATCGCTGGGCTCGATGATGTCCAGCAGCCGCTTGTGGGTGCGCAGTTCGTACTGGTCGCGCGCGTCCTTGTTGACGTGCGGCGAAATCAGCACGGTGAAGCGCTCCTTGCGGGTGGGCAGCGGCACCGGCCCCTGCACCCTGGCGCCGGTGCGGCGGGCGGTTTCTACGATTTCGCGGGCCGAGGAATCGATCAAACGATGATCGAAAGCCTTGAGCCGAATGCGGATGTTTTGCGGTTCTGCCATTTTGTTTGTTCTCCCCGTAGCGAGTTAGCGGGGGCTGTATGCCCTGCTTGTATAAGCCCCTGGTGGCAAGCTCTGCCTTTCAAGCCCCTGGCAGGCTCTACTCCACCACTTTGGCGACGACGCCGGCGCCGACGGTTCGGCCGCCTTCGCGGATCGCGAAGCGCAAGCCGTCCTCCATCGCGATCGGAGCGAT
>RKRP01000023.1 GCA_007571315.1 Gammaproteobacteria bacterium | reverse complement strand
GCGGCGGCGGGCTTCGCCGGCTGAAGGGAAGCCCGCTTCGAGTCCGGCCAGGAGAATCACGGCTTCCATTTCCTCGCGGCGGATGCCATGGTGAATGCCGGCGCGCACGAAATAGCCCACATCGTGGCGGACGGCGGCGGTAACGGCGATAGCGCACAGGATCATGGTCTTGATATCCACCACCTCCTGCTCCCACACCTCCGGGGCGATACGGGTCATCAAGTGTCGATTGAAGTCGTTCTGCTCAAGCTGTTCGCACAACTCGGCCCCGTAGTCCGGCCCGAAAATCCGCAGGAACATGGCGCGACCGCGCTCAATCTCCGCTTCGGTAAACGGTTTGTATAGCATCACACTGGGACCTCGTGGACTGTCTGGCCTGTTATGAACGGCCAGAGCAGGAGTGTAATGTACAGATAAATGGCCATCTTCCGTAATTGGACGAAAACCATGAAAAAAATTGCGACCGCTTTCAAAGCCGAGTGCCTGCGGTTGATCCGGCAGGTAGTCAGGAAACGTGAGCCGGTAACCATTACCCGGCGCAGCCACCCTGTCGCGGTGCTGTCACCACTGCCCGATGCTGGCAAGCCTCGTTCGATCATAGGCGCAATGCAAGGTTCGGTCCTGTTCTACGAAGCGCCGTTCGAACCCGCGACCGACCCAGCCGACTGGACCACTTCCCGTTGATCGTCCTTGATACGCTGCGCTTACCCGGTGCGCGGGTTTGCGCGCTCTCTCGTTCCCTCTCTGTGGGGACCTTGCGAGGGCAGGATGCCCGAGCAGAGCACACAGGGATGTGCTTGTTGCGTGTCCCCGCAGAGAGGGAACGAGAGAGCGCGCCGGCGAACGCATAGCCGCGCCCACGGCAAAGCGAGCATGGATGCTCACAGGGACAAAAGACCAGCGACGGCGCGGCCCCTCGGAAAATATGCGGGCTCGCGCGTGGGAGTCACGGGATGCGGATGAGGTCGCGTTCGAGCGTGTAGAGGCGCTCGGCGCCGCTGGCGGTGATGCGCATGGATTCCTCGAAGAACATTCCGCCCCAGCCGATCTCGTGCAGCTCCATGTCGATGTTCAGCACCATGTTCTCCTCAATCCGGAAATCGCCCAGGTTGCCGCCGGCGATGAACGGCACCTCGATGTGGTCGAGGCCGATTCCGTGAGTGAAGGCCAGCTCAAAACTCGGCAAACCCGCGGCGCGCACCGCCTGTATGACCCGATTGCGCAGTTCGCCAGTCTGCATGCCGGGACGCAAGTTGGAATAGGCTTCGGCGATGCCCGCCATGTAGGCCCTCCAGTAGCGCTGAAGTTTCTCCGAAGGCTCGCCCAGCACCGCGGTGCGCTGCGCATCGCCCATGTAGCGGCGCCACTTCATCATGCTGTCGAAGCAAACCTGGTCGCCGGGGCGGATCACGTAGCCGCGCTCGGGGCGCCCCGCTCCGGCGCTCATGGGACCCGCGCCGTTGAAGGTGGCGAACGGGCGGGCGCCCTGCTCCACCACCCGCACCTCGTAGGCGGTGTACACCTCGTTCCATGTGGCGCCATCCCTAATCGCGGCCAGCGCGGCGCGCATCGCCGCCTCGTTCTTGACCGCGGCCTCCTTAAGAATCGCGATCTCGCCGGTCGTCTTGACCATGCGGACCTCGATCAGCAGATTGGCGGCATCCACGATTCTGGCTCCCTCGATCGTTTCGCCAAGCACACCCGCAAAGCGCGTGTCGTCGAACCCAAGCCGGCTTTTGTCCAGCCCGGTTTCGCTGAGCATGGCGCAAACCGCGCCGGCAATCCCGGCGTGCGGCTTGTCCTCCAGCTCCGCCACCATCCGCCGAATCGCGAGGTCCTCGCCCTTGAGTTCCGCATCCTCGGCAAAGGTGTGCACTTTCAGCACGCCGCCGTACACGCCGAAGTAATACAGGCGCTTGTCCGGCATCCAGGTGGGGCGCTGCGTCAGCACCGCCGCCTCGATCTCGGTCGCCACCAGGCAGGGTGGAATGTCCGGGTCGCGCGGCAGGATGGCGCAAGCCACCCAGGGCACGTCGTACAGAAAATCCGTGTCGAAATCGCTCAAGTACAGCACGTTGTTGGGCGTAACCGCAATCAGCGCATCCAATCCCTCGCGCTCCATCAACTCCATCGCCCTCTCGCGGTTCAACAGCATATGGCTTCCCTGAAACTGCTGCGGAGCGCGCCGCAGCGGCTGCCCTGTATCAATTTCATTGCGAAAATTCCATATCGGGGCGGGCGCTAGCGGAAGGAGGCATGGGCGAAGTAGTTGTTGACGCGCTCTTCCCAGTCGTCCACCTTGCCGAATATGCCGGTGTAGTAGTCCGCGAGATAAATCAGGAAGAACGCGCCGCTGATGCTGCACACCGGCCCGTGACGCACGCCGGGCGGGCGCCCGATGTAATGGTCCTTGGTGAGCACGAGGTCTTCCTTCACGTCCTCGCGCTTGTGATCGAAGGTGTAGCCAATGTAGCAATCGCCGGCGATCAGGTACAGGCATTCGTTGTGCGGATGATGCTCGGTGCCGGGATCAATGAAACCGGGCGCCAGCGCGGTCAGGGCAATCACCTCCCTGGTGCCGTCATCCTTGCGCAGCCCCTTGGTCAAAACGCCGGGAGGCCGGGCCTCCTGGCCGGTGTTCGGGTCCTTCCAGGTGGAGCGCTTGACGATGTCCGCCATCGGATCAACCCACGGCAAATGCCAGGTGTTGGTGCGGCCGATATGCCGCCCGGCGCGCGCATCGGCCAGTGAGTCCCCGGCTTCCTCGAAGGACAGCGGCCGGCTTGTGAACAGCAGGAGCCTGCAGCCGCCGGAGGTTTCCAGCGGACCGCAGGCCATGCCGGCCGGGAAATAGCCGTAACAGCCCTGCATCCAGTTCTCGCCGCCGATAGCCAGGGATCCTTCCAGAACGTAGAGGTCGATATCGGCCTGATTCCGGCCGCGCGGCAGCGACCAGCCCGCAGGCAACTCCATGACCAGGTGTTCGCCGCCGGTCCTGCTGTCGGCGCTCAGCGGGCGCGCCATGGCGCCCGGCGGGTACCCGGAATTGACCGGCCGCGGCTCCACGGCGCTAACGTCCAAGCAATCCTCTCTTCGCATCGGCATGGCTTTTCTCCTCGGCAATCCAGAGCCTGTCAGAGCGAACAGGCCCTGCCCCCGCCCAGCGTGGACAGCCAGTCCACCACGGCCTGGCAGCACTCTTCGGGCTTGGTAATCATGCAATAGGTTGATCCGGCGCCGGCAATCTCCGCCGTATCCACGTCCGGCTTGATGGCCAGAAACTCGCGCATCAGGGTGTCGTGGCTGGCCGAATCCATGCGCTCGTTCTCGTTAAGCGCGCTGTCCTCGCCCATCAGCAACAGCGTGGGGCACTCGATATTGCGTATGTCGGCGGTCAGGTCCACATTGGCGTAGGCATCCAGAACAGCCTTGAGGGTAGCCATGTTCACGTTGGCTGCGTAGTGCTTTTTGGCCCAGCGCTCGTACTGTATGCCTTCCTCCGAATACAGCACATCCGGCGGCAGCACCACGCCGGCATACAGCCGGGAAAGCTGTTCGATGCCGAACACCCGGCCCACCCACCAGGAGGCATGGTAGATGTTGCGCCAAGTCTCGTCCACGCGGATGAAGGGATAGGCAATCAGCGAGTGCATGCGTTCGGGGTGCTTGGCCGCGAAGCGCAGGCCGATGGACGAACCCGTGGACGTGCACCACAGCGACGTGCGTTCAATCCCGGCATCATCCAGAATGGCGGCCAAGTCGTCCACCCAGCGTTCCACCGAATACGGCGCGGTCTGCGTCCAGTCCGATTTCCCCACCCCGCGGTAGTGCCACTGAACAATGCGGTGATGCGGCGCGAGGTGCGGCTCGCAGAACTCGAACTGCTTGTCCACCAGCGCAAAACCTCCGATCAAAGTGAGCGGCGGCTCCCCCTCGCCACGCACTTCGTACCACAGATTTGCGCCGTCCACGCGCACCTTCGGCATTCCGTCCTCCTGTCCCGGCGTTATGAAACCGCTGCGTCGTACTGATGCACAATCCGCACTCCGTCCAGCATGAACCCCATCGGCATCCAGTACGCGCCCAGCACTTCCTTCGGCGCCAGCGGCATCAGTTCCTCGTTGTCGGCCGGACAGAATTCGAGCGCGCCCTCGCCGGCCAGGGTCTCGCCCTGCTGAAGGCCGCTCATCACCATTTGCGTGAGGTCGTGCACCAGGGGCTTGCCCAGGGGCGGCACGTGGCAATCGGGAACGTGGCGCATGCAGGTGAGAGGCAGGTTGCGCGTATAGAACTGCAGTTCCGCCACCTCGATCACGCGCTTCGGCGAGAACTCCATGCGCATCACGGCCTCGCCATTGCGGCTGACGACGCGCTTCAGCCGCGTGCCCGCGCCGCCGTCCTGACGCATGCCGGGAAGCAGGGGATGCAGCCCGCTGGTTTCGATGTCCGCCAGCTTGGAGCAGGCGCCCAGAAACCAGCTCAACAGCACCAGCCAGTCGCGGTTGCACCACTGGAAAGCGGAAAACATGGTGCGTTCGCCGCGCAGCCTGCAAGGCAGGCCAATCACCGCAACGTCGTAATGACTGCGCGCCGCCGGCCAATCCTCGGGCGCCACGCCAGCGGGATAGCACTGCAGATGCGGGCTCCACACATAGGCCTCGCCAGGCGGGTCGGAATGAGCAAGGGGTTCCGGCAGGTAGGCGGCGATCGCATCCGGGTCGGTCCGAAAGTGAAACAGCAGAAGGTTGCCGGCAAAGCGCCACGGCAGCGGCTCCAGCATGGATGCCTCGCCGTTGGGGGTGAAGGGGCGCGTGTATCCGGCCACGGCTAGTTGCGCAGAACTTCAGGCACGGGCCGCTAACTCCAGTCGCCCCAGAGCTGCGGCTGCGGTTGCGGGGCGGGTTGCGCCAGGTACTCGCGGCAGCGCGGGGCGCTCCATTGCGGCTGGGTGAAGCGGAAATCGATTTCCTTCTCGCCGCGGCAGAACCATACGCAGCCGCCGCGCGTGGCCTGCGGCCCGTGCGGTTTCTCGCCGGGACGGAAGATATAGGCCCCCGAAGCAATCATTCCGGTCTCCCCCATCAGGTAATCGCCCTGCAGCAGCAGCAGTTCCTCCCAGGTTTCATGCGCCTCCAGCCTCGGGTCGAACCATCCCGGCGCCTGACAGGTCATCAACGTGTAGGCGCCAGTATCCGGGTCGCGGCGCAGCATGCGCACCTTCAGTCCGTCTCCCGCCTCCTCGCGCGTTCGCCCGGGAAAATCCGGCACCGGCTGCCAAGCCCGCGCGTTGACATCCAGCGGTCCGATTTTTCTTTCCTCCTCGCAAGCTGCCGCGGGACTCAAGCCGGATGACAAGCCGGAGCGGCATTCGCTCATCCACAGCGCAGCGAACCCGCCGCGGGTTTCGGCGCCGGAAAAAGCAAGCCCCCGGGGCAGGAACGCATAGCTTCCGCGCGCGAACTCGCATTCGCCCAGCCGCAAATCGCCTCGCAGAAGCAGAATTTCGAGATCGCATTCAAGCATGCCGCGGTCGTGAGAGCACCAATACGGCTCAGCCCGCACCAGCAGGCTGCAAGCTCCCGATTCGCCCGGCTGGGCGCTGAGGAGGGCCGCCCGCAACCCGGCCCCCAATGCAGGCGCCGCCGACGGCGCGAGCGCCACGCCGTCCAGGCGCAAGAACTCAACCCGCGGCCGCGACATTTGCGCCTTGAGGGACAGGCCGCCCCGGTCAACCCGCGCCGGAACGGGCTTGGTGCTCCGCATAAACGCGAGTGAGGATATCAATAGCCATTTCGGCGGCGGGAAAGCCAAACTCCAGGCCCGCAAGCAGCAGGATCTCCTCCACTTCCTCGCGAGGAATGCGGTGGTGCGCGGCCATCTTCATGAAGAACTCGACTTCCTGCCTGTGCTGCGCAGTGAACATGGCGATGCTGCAAAGGATTCTGGTGCGGAGGTCCACGCGGTCCATCTCCCAGATAGGCACCATCACCTGGCGCAAGCTGGCGTGAAAGGATGGCGGGCGGGAGGACACGATCCAGTCGTAGATCTCGCCGCCCTGCTCGTCGCCCCACAGCTTCAGGCATATTGCCTGGAACCGGCGTTCCAGGTCGCCGCTCACGTCCGCACCCCGAGCGTGGCCCACCAGGGATAGGCGCCGAAGAAATATTCGCCGCCAAAACCCCAGCCGGTCAGTTCGTTGGGCAAGGCCAGGTCGCGAACTTCGCTGAACCCGCCTTGCTCGAACAGGCGCACGCGGTCTTCGGCCAGGAATCCCGGGAGAAAAGGGTCTTCCATGCGCCGCCCGGTCGAATCCAGCAGGAACGCCGAGAGCGGGCTGTAGCGCTCCTGCAGCACCTTGAACGGCGGCGATTCCATGATCGCGAAAACGCCGCCGGGGCGAAGCAGCCGATGGGCCTCGCGCACCACCTGCGCCCGCGCCTTGCCGGGCAGTTCGTGAAACAGCCACACGGCGCTGACCACGTCGAAGCTGCCGCCAGGATAGCCGGTGTCCTCGGCCAGGCGCTGGGTGAAATGAACCTTCAGGCCGCGCGACTCCGCCAGCTTGTGGCCGTACTTGAGCATGGGGGCCGCGTAGTCCAGCCCCACCACCTCGGCTTCGGGGTACAACTCGCAGTACGGGAAAGCGCTCTTGCCAATGCCGCAACCCAGGTCGAGTATGCGCCGGTAATCGCCCTTAGGCACGGCGCGCGCCAGGTTCCAGCCCATCTCATCGCCGTCGTCGCGCCCCACCAGAAACGGGCTGATCATCCAGTGATACAAAAATCCGGCAAACTCGGCATGGTAGTTGCCGGGCTGGGTATGGATCTCGATATTGCGGTAGTAGCGCGGCGTTTCGAGTTCCGGGGCCAGTTCGAGGCTCCCCAGCGAGCCCGGCGCATTGCAGTCGTCAAGCCAGGAGCGCGCCTTGTCGCCCTGCGGCTCAAGGATATCAAGGATGGCGCGGAACATCCGCGCATGGTTGTGGCGCTCGAAAAATGCTCCGAAGCGATAGGACGGCGCACGCTCCATCAGATCGCCCAGGGCGCGGATATCGGCGGGGTCCGCCACCTGATCTTCGTTATCCCGGTAATAGCGGCCCATGGCGGGGCCGAACCCCGTGGAATTGAACGCCATCAGGCCGCCCACGAAGTCCAGACGCGCCTGCGCCGCGCGGCTGCGCGGTATTTCGAGACTGCCGATCATGGAGAACCTCCCGAGTCTGGTCTATATTATAGGAACGCGTCTTCGGCGCGTTGCGAAGCGGCGGAAGAGCGCCTGAGCGCTTTTGCGGACCGCTTCGCCGCATTGGGAGAAACCATGAAACTGTCTCGTTCCTGCATCTGCGGCGCGCTTGCGCCGGTATTGATTGCTCCGCCGGCGCTGCTGCTTGCGGCTTCCGCCGAGGCCCAGACGGCGGCGTTAGAGGAAATCGTGGTGACCGCCCGAAAGCGCGAGGAAAGCATCCAGGACGTGCCGCTTTCGATTACCGCGTTCACCGGCGAGGAACTGGAGCGCGGAGGCTATGCCGATCTGGAGGACATCTCCTTCCGGACGGCCGGCATGCAGTTCAACAACGAGCTGGCCGGCACGCGGCCGGGGCGGCTGTTCAGCAACATCCGTTTCCGCGGTGTCGAGGGCAGCGAATATTCCACGCTGCAAACCGCCTCGCTGTTCGTGGACGGCGTTTTCGCCCTGCAAGGCGCCCAGACCCTCGCGCTGAGCGACCTCGAGCGAGTGGAAGTCATCAAGGGGCCGCAATCCGCCGCGTTCGGAAGAAACTCTTTCGCCGGGGCCATCAACTACATCACGCGGGCGCCGGACATGGAGGAGTTCTCGGCCCGGATCAAGGCCGACGCCGGACAATACGATCAGCATGAACTCGACGTGAGCGCCGACATTCCCATTGCGCCGGGGGTGCTGGCCCTGCGCGCCGGCGCGCGCTACTTCAGCAAGGGCGCCATGTACCGCAACGACGCCGGCGACGGCCTAGGCAAGCAACGCTCCGAGTCCTTTTTCGCCACGCTGTTCGTTCAGGCCACCGGCAACGCCAGCATCAAACTGCGCTACTACCGGCAGGACGACAGCGACGGCCCGGCCGGCGTAACCTTCTACAAGGCGCGGCTGGATGACAGCTGCGCAGGCAAGACATTTCCGGGCCTGACCACCGACGGCCAGCCCACCACGCTGATGCCGAAAGAGTACCTTTGCGGCACGATTCCGGGACCGGGCGGACAGATCGGTTTCCCCAACCCCAGCGTCTCCCTGAATCCTTCCAGTTTTCCCAGCGGCTTTAACAACTTCATCCGGGATTCGCTGATCGACGCTCCGTCGCAGGTTGAAGGCGTGCCCTACATCGACCGCTTCGGCATCGAGCGCGAGGTCACCCGCATCAGCCTGGTGCTGGACTACGAATTCGCCAACGGCATGGCGCTGGCCGCCACCGGCGCCTACAACGAAAACGCCGCCGCCAACCTGCGGGACTGGGACATGACGCCGGACGAGGCCTGGTACGTGTCCAATCCCCAGGCCGGCGAAGATGAAAGCATCGATATACGCCTTTCCTCGGCGCCGGATGCCAAATGGCGCTGGCTGGGCGGGTTCAACTACTACACCCAGGAGTTCCTGACCAGCTCCAATGGCGGCGTGTTCGTGGTGGCTTGCGGCAATCTGGCCGCATTCGGCACCCCCGCGCAGTGCGCCAGTCCGGCCCGCATACCGGTAGGCGTGGACGGCGGCGATTTCGTGGACGTGCGATCCTTCTACGGTTCGCTGTCCTACGACATCACCGGGCAGTTCACCGTGGACCTGGAAGCGCGCTGGCAGGACGACAGGCGCAGCGACGGCATTGCCGATTTCGAGATCACCTTCAAGGATTTCCTGCCCCGCATTTCTCTCCGGTACCGCTTCGCCGAAGACATCACGGCGTATGTAACCGCGTCGCGCGGCATTCTGCCCGGCGTCATCAATTCCAATATCATCAACTGCGACCCCACGCCCTACACATCGCCATTCATCGATCCGCGCACCGGCCAGCCCAGCACCGCCTCAATGTGCGAGCAGTACGTCCAGGCGCTGGGCGCCGATGCCGTGGACGTGACGCCGGTGCAGGAGCTGGACGCCTATGAGATCGGCGTCAAGTCCACCTGGATGGACGGACGGCTGGTCGCCAACGTGGCGGCCTACTGGCAGGAATGGGCCAATGCGCCTTTCTCCACCTTCCTGACTATCTACCGCGACGACGACAAGGACGGGGTCCCCAATACCAACCCCAACTTCTTCCCGGTTAACACGCCCGGCAGTTCGGAGTACTCCGGCGTGGAGGTGGAAGTGGACTTGCTAGTCACTGAGGACTGGGACCTGAGCTTCAACTGGTCCTTTAATGACAATGAATTCACCAACTTCCTCATCCCCCTGGCGTCCGCCGAATACGCGCTGGGCACCCGCAACGTCAAGGGGCACCGCTCCAGCCGCTTTCCCAAGTGGTCGGGCAATGTCTCCTCCACCTATGGCGGCGCCTTCCGGAATGGCTGGGACTGGTCGCTTCGCGGCGACCTCGCCTACATGGGCGAGGCCTTCGCCGGCTTGACCAATCTGGCGACGCTGCAGAGCTATTCGCTATTGAACCTCCGGTTCGCTGTCGAACACGAAAACCTCCGATTGGAGGCCTACGTCAAAAACGCCCTGGACGAGGATTACTGGCGCTCCGGCCAGGAATACACGGACTTCTCCCGCGTGCTCAGTGTGGGTTTCAACTTCAACAGGCTCGGACTCACGCTGGTGCCGCAGGACAAGCGGACCTTCGGCCTCCGCGCGGCCTACCAGTTCTAATTCCCTGTGAGTTGCTGATGGAAACTCGCCTTCTGCCCCTGGTGGAAGCCACGCCCGAGGCTCTTGCTCCCTGTGGCGAACTGCTGGGCCGCCATCCCGGCGCCAGGCCTTTGCCGATCCAGTTCTACGAGGGCTCGGTGCAAACCTACCGCACGGTGAACTTCCGCTCGGACGAGCAAACCGAACTCAGCCTGGCGCACGTTCGCCGCCGGCCCTTTGAGGTTCGCTGGATCGAACGCCACTTCAAGCACACGCAAACCTTCATCCCTTTGGGCGGCGCGCCGTTCATCGCGGCGCTGGCGCCTCCAGGCAGCGGAGACCTGCCGGACCTGGATCAGGTCCGCGCCTATCGCTTTGACGGCTCGGCGGGCTTCACCATGAAGCTGGGCACCTGGCACGAGTTTCCGTTCGCGGTGGAGGATGAGGCCGATATCGTAGTAATCCTGAGGCGCGAGGCCACCCAAAGCCTGCTGGACACCGATCCGGCTACCGGCGAGGTTCGCGGCCCCGACATCCAGAAGCAGGACCTGCTCAAGCAGCACGGCGTTCGGCTCCGGTTCGAGGTGTAGTCCGGGCGCAGGCAGCGTATGCCGAAAGAACACGTGGAAAACCTGTCGGCCCCCGAGGTCGCGCCCATGCCATGGAATCCCAGGGGTCTCGCGGCCGGCGCGCAACTCCGGCCGCTTGCAGGAGATCCCGGCACCGGCGGTTTTACCGGCCTCATAGACCTGCCGGCCGGCTTTGACAGCCGTTCAGCCTTGAGTTGCGCCGGCGAAATGCGCCTGTTCGTCATCGACGGTGAATTGCGGATGGGCGGGCATCGCCTGGGACCCGGCGGTTTCTGCTTTCATCCAGCAAGCTCCGCGCAGGGCCGCTGGCGCTCACCCGAAGGCGCCCGCGTTTTCGCCATCTTTTTGGAAACGCCCGAATTTCACGCCCGGAACGGCGATTCGGGCAACCCGGCGCCAGAAGCGGTTCCGGCGCTGGATTCCTGGACCATGGATTGGCGCAACCCGCTCGATGCTTCCGCTCCCAGCGAGAGTTTCCGGCCCGGCATTTTCGTCAAGGTTCTGCATGTGGACCCGGAAACGCAGGCCAGCACGCACCTGGCCGGACTGATGCCCGGCTGGCACGCGGAAGGCATCGAGGAGCATCCCGTCTATGAGGAGAACTATTGCCTGCAGGGCGATGTTCACATTGGCGAGGTGGGCGGGGAAACCGGCTACACCATGGTGGCGGGCAGCTATTTGTGCCGCCCCCCCGGAATACGGCACGGCCCCCTGGCGAGCAAGAACGGCAATGTCAACCTGTGCTTCACTCACGGCCTTCTGGGCATCAACTACACGCATAACCCGCGCGCCATGCGCATCATCCACCGGCACCTCCGCGAATACCCCTGGGCCTGATCCCGACTCCTCCGTCCATGCTGGTCAACCTCGACAGGGCCCGCGCCAAGATGGCCGAAGCCGGCCTTGAAGCCATGGTCTGCGTTCAGCCCGTCAACGTCTATTACGCCAGCGGCTATGAATCCGACTGGCTGTTCGACTACCCGTGGGCGGGCTGCGCCATTCTGCCTTTTTCTGAAAGCCGGCCCGCCACGCTCATCGTTCACGATGTCGAACTCACCAATCTGGCCGAACACCCGAGCTGGATGCCCGAACTGCGGGTCTATGAAACGCAGGTGGGCGACGACATCTTCGGCCACTACACCGTCGATGAGGATGCCGAACTGGAGGAATCCGACCGCAAGACGCTGGCCTTGATGGAAGCCACCCGGGCAACGGCCTCCGCGGGCGTGGTCGAGGCGATTCTCAAGGCGCTAACCGAGGACGGCTACCAGCGCATCGGCTTCGACGACGCGCGCCTGCGCGCCCTTTGCGCCGAACGCCTGAGCGAGGCGGCGTGCTTCGACCGGCCCGATCTCATGACGCAGATTCGGGCGGTGAAGACGCCTGCCGAGCTGGATCTCATGCGCGAAGCGGGGCGCCGCAACCAGCGCGCCCTGCAAACGGCCATCGGCGCGGCCGGCGTGGGCGTAAAGTGGTCGGAAATCCGCCGCGCCTGGCACCATTCCGTCGCCGAACAGGACTGCCTGCCCTGGTGCATCTACGTAGGCGCCGGCCGCAAAAGCATGGGCCTGTGGCACGACCACAATTATCCCATCCGCGAAGGCGATCAGTTGTGCTTCGATTCCATGCTCACCTGGAGCCGCTATTTCGGCGACATGCAGCGCACCTGCGTAATGGGCAGCCCCGGCGCCAAGCTTCAGCGTTACTGGAATGCCGCGCATGCCGCCGCGGAGGCGGTTTTCGAGGCCATGCGGCCGGGAGCAAGCACCATAAGCTTGCGCAAACTGGCGCTGGATGTGGGCAAACGTGGCGGAATCAAGGGCTTCCGGCACGCCTTTATCCACGGGCTGGGCCTGGAGCACCTGGAACTCCCGGGCGCCGCGCCGGGACTGAGCGGCTTCGAACTGGAAGAAGGCATGGTGGTTAACATGGACATTGAAGTGTGCGAGATCGGCTTCGGCGGCATCTACTACGAGAACACGCTGCTTGTCCGGCGCAGCGGGCCCGAATATCTCTGCGATATGCCGCGCGAACTGATTCGCCTGCGCTGCTGAACGGCGAACAATCCATGGCGAGAAGAAACGACTGGCTGGGCGATCCCATGCTCGACCGCATGATGAACGTGATTATGGGACTGGCCGAGGAATTGTATGTGACCCGCGACCGCCTTCAGGTCATGGAGCGGGTATTGGAAGAACGCGGCGCATTGCGCCGCGGCGAACTGGACCGCTGGCGGCCCAACGAAAGCCAGCAGGCCGAAATACTCGGCGATCGCGACCACTTCATACAATCGATCCTTGCGCGCGCCCTGGACCCCGCGGCAAAGCGCAACCCGCCCGGATCTTAAGCCTCTTCCCCCATGCAAACGACTGGCGGCCGCTTCGCGCGCGTGCTCAAGACGCGCGATGTGCTGACCCTGGCGTTCGGCGCGATGATCGGCTGGAGCTGGGTGCTGATGACCGGCTACTGGGTGAGCAATGCCGGCAGCCTGGGCACGCTGGCGGCATTTGCGGCGGGCGGCCTGGTGATCGGGTTCATCGCGCTGACCTACGCCGAACTGGCATCCGCCATGCCGCGGGCCGGAGGCGAACACGTGTACACGCGCGCCGGTCTTGGGCACGGCTGGTCCTTCCTGTGCGCCTGGGCGCTGCTGATGGCCTACGTTACCGTGTGCGCCTTCGAATCGGTGGCGCTGGCCACCGCGGTGGAGCACCTGATTCCGCAAATCCGCATGGGGGAGCTGTGGCAGGTTGCAGGAGCGTCCGTGGATTGGGGTTTCGTTGCGGTGGGACTGATCGGGGCCGCGGCAATGACCTGGATCAACATCCTCGGAATCCGAACCGCGGCGATCGTGCAGGGCGTGGTGACCGCGGTGATCTTTCTCTCCGGCGCAGTGCTCTTTACCGGCGCCGCCGGCTTCGGCGACGTGGAACTGGCCCGGCCCTGGGTCGCAACGCCCGCCACCGGAGTGCTAGCCGTGCTGATCATGGTTCCGGGGCTGCTGGTGGGTTTCGACGTGGTGCCTCAATCCGCGGAGGAAATCGACCTGCCTCCGCGGCGCATCGGCAGGCTGCTGATCTTCTCGCTGTTCCTGGCCATCCTGTGGTACGGCGCCGTTGGCTTCTCGGTGGCTGTGGCGCTAACGCCTGAGGAACTCAGCGGCGGCGGACTGATTACCGCGGACGCGGCAAGCCGGCTGTGGGCGGGCGTGTCAGGAGGCACCTGGGCAGGCGTGGCGCTTACCCTGGGCGGCATCGGCGGGATACTCACGAGCTGGAACGCCTTTATGATTGGCGGCAGCCGCGTGATTTTCGCTCTGGCGGAATCCGGCTCGCTGCCGCCCGCCTTCGCCCGCCTGCATCCCCGGCACAAGACCCCGCACCTGGCGGTGCTGGCCATCGGCGCGCTGTGCTTCATATCGCCGCTGTTCGGCAGCAGAATCCTGGTGTGGCTAATCAACTGCGGCAGCTTTGCCGTGGTCGCAGCTTACGCATTCGTTCCGGTCGCCTTTCTGGCCCTGCGCAAAAAGCGCCCAGACCTTGCGCGCCCTTATAAGCTGCGCCATCCGCGGTTCGTTGGCATTAGCGCCATCGCGCTGGCGCTGGCGCTATTGTCCCTCTACATGCCGTTCAGCCCCTCGGCGCTGGCCTGGCCGCAGGAGTGGGGCATCGTGCTGGGCTGGAGCGCCCTCGGCGCCCTGGTCTGGCTTACCCGCCGCAAAACCTAGCAAGACGCCTCACGCTTCAATCATCAACAAGAATTCAGAAGCGCGGCTATTGAATGGGGATGTGCTTCCTCGCCCTTTGGCTTGCCTCTCCGCGCGGGAGACGCATGAAGTCATCCCGGCGCTCGGCTGGGACATCCTGTCCCGGACGCTCCCGCGGGGAGGGGGCAAACCGACAGGGCTGGCGCAGTAGATGGGTTAGTGCGCAGAAGAGGCGGGTTATACGCCCTGCTTTAGTCCCGCTTCGATGAAGGGCCCCAGGGCGCCGTTGAGAACGGCGGCAGGATTGCTGGATTCAACGCCGGTTCGCAGGTCCTTTACCCGCGACTGATCGAGCACGTAGGAGCGGATCTGGTTGCCCCAGCCGATGTCCGCCTTGCTGTCTTCCAGCGCCTGCTGCTCGGCCCGCCGCTCGCGTTCGGCCAGCTCGAACAACCTGGCGCGCAATTGCTTCATGGCGGTAGCGCGGTTCTTGTGCTGGGAGCGCTCGTTCTGGCACTGCACCACAATGCTGGTCGGCAGGTGCGTAATGCGCACCGCCGACTCGGTGCGGTTCACGTGCTGTCCGCCGGCGCCGCTGGCGCGGTAAACGTCGATCCTGAGATCGCCCGGGTTGATCTCCACTTCCGTGTCCTGATCGACCTCCGGGGAAACGAACACGCTGGCGAACGACGTGTGGCGGCGAGCGCCCGAATCGAAGGGCGACTTGCGCACCAGGCGATGCACGCCGGTTTCGGTGCGCAGCCAACCATAAGCGTATTCGCCCCGCGCATGGACGGTGGCGCTCTTTACGCCGGCCACTTCGCCTGCGGAAACCTCGATCAATTCAGCCTCGAACCGGTTCTGCTCGCAAAACCTGAGATACATGCGAAGCAACATCTCCGCGAAATCCTGGGCATCGTGCC
The DNA here is from genome assembly GCA_007571315.1 of Gammaproteobacteria bacterium. GTDB lineage: Bacteria > Pseudomonadota > Gammaproteobacteria > Steroidobacterales > Foliamicaceae > Foliamicus. The sequence goes on along the minus strand of RKRP01000023.1, from coordinate 350 downwards.
CCCCTGATCCGGCCGTTACGTCGAGAAACGCGCTCGCCGCATCCATCGAGCCGCCGAACATGCGCCGGAACTCCAGTTGTACAACTTCCGCAGCTAGCGCCTGCGCGCCCTGCCCCACATCGGCGAGGGTTGCCTCGTCCTGCTCGGCCAGCGCCAGCTCCAGTAATTCGCTCAGGTCGCCGGCTTCGGCCGCCAGGCGATCAAGGACCTCGACAATCGACTTCAGCGACGCGCGTTCGCGCCCCAAAGCACCCGCCCGCTGCGCATCGGACCAGACGGAAGAGCCGGCAAGTTCGGATTCGACCTCGGTCAGGCGCCGAAGCTTTCCGGCGTAATCAAAGATACCCCCG
>RKRP01000185.1 GCA_007571315.1 Gammaproteobacteria bacterium | reverse complement strand
CACGCGCGGCGCTGGAAAGCCGCGCTCGTCAAGGGGTCGCGCTTCATGGCGATGGAGCGCGCCGTTGCGGCGCTGAGCGAGGCCGCCGCCGAGTTGACCACGGAGAACCTGAATCATGGTTGAGTATCTTGCGCAGCAATTGGCCCAATGGCATTCCGGATTCGGCGTGTTTAGCTACATCACGTTGCGGTCGGTGCTGGCGGCGCTTACCGGACTGGTGCTCTCCCTGGCGCTGGGCCCAATGATTATGCGCCGGCTGCGCCTGAGCAGCCTGTCGCAGCCGGTGCGCAATGACGGACCCAGGTCGCACTTTTCCAAGATCGGCACCCCCACGCTGGGCGGCGTGCCGATTCTGCTGGCCGTGTTCGCGTCAACGCTGCTGTGGGCCGAGCTGTCGAACGGCTACGTTTGGGTGGTTTTGGGCGCCACGGCGAGCTTCGGCGTTATTGGACTGGCCGACGATTACCGCAAGCTGGCCCTGCGCACTTCGGCGGGTCTTCCCTCGTGGCTCAAGTTTCTGCTGCAGACGGTGGCGGCAGCTCTGGTGATTGCCGCGCTCAGCCAGATCGGGGAACCGCGCGACAGCGTTCTGATTCCCTACTTCAAGGATTTGCACCTGCCGTTGGGAGTTTTGTTCCCCGTCTTCACTTGGTTCGTGATCGTGGGCAGCAGCAACGGCGTCAATCTGACTGACGGCCTGGATGGCTTGGCGATCATGCCCATTGCAATCGCCTCGGCGGCTCTGGGGCTTTTTTCGTGGGTGGCGGGCAACGCGATTTTCGCCGATTACCTGGGCGTGCCCTATGTGGCCGGCGCGGGCGAGCTGATGGTCATCTGCGCGGCGATCGGGGGCGCGGGGCTGGGCTTTTTGTGGTTCAACAGCTATCCCGCGCAAATGTTTATGGGCGATGTGGGCGCTTTGGCGCTGGGCGCCGCGCTGGGCACGGTGGCCGTTGTCGCGCGCCAGGAAATCGCCTGGGCGATCGTAGGCGGCGTATTCGTGATGGAAGCTGCATCCGTGATGGCGCAGGTGGCTTCTTTCCGGCTCACCGGCAAGCGCATCTTCCGCATGGCGCCCATGCATCACCACTTTGAACTGAAGGGATGGCCGGAGCCGAAAATCATCGTGCGCTTCTGGATCATCTCGGTCATTTTCGCGCTGGTCGCCGTGGCCAGTCTTAAGATCCGGTAGGGGGCGGCGCTTGGGCGAAACTCTGGTATTCGGAATGGGCGCAACCGGCGCATCCTGCGCGCGCTATTTTGCGCGCGCGGGGCGTTCCGCGGTCTTCTGCGACACTCGCGCCCAGCCTCCGGGCATGGAAGAGATACTCCGGGCCATGCCCGGGGCGCGCTGCTTTGTTAACGGCAGCCTGGACGAAATACCTGATTCTGTCCACCAGGTCCTGCTGTCGCCCGGGGCGCCGCTGCGGCATCCGCTGGTGAAGCGCGCCCGCGAACAGCAGTTGCCCGTGGTTAGCGATCTGGATCTCTTCGCTGGCGAAAACCGCGCCCGCCTGGCCGGCATTACCGGCTCCAACGGCAAGACTACCGTCGCCACGCTGCTGCTCAACATGCTTAGGGAGTCGGGGCTTTATGCCAGCGCCGGCGCCAACCTCGGCGCCCCGGCGCTGGATATGCTGACCGACAACAGCGAAATTCGCGTGCTGGAGCTGTCCAGCTTTCAACTGGAGCGCGCCGCGCCGATTCAACTCGAAGCTGCGGTAATCCTCAATATCACCCCCGATCATCTGGATGCCCACAGCAGCTTCGAGTCCTATGCGGCCTCCAAGGCCCGCATCTATCTGGCCTGCTCCCATTGCGTGCTGCCTGCGAATGATTCCGCCGTGCAGTCGCTGGCGCCCGCGCCTGAGGCCTGCGCCCGGCTGGAGTACGGAGCGGGCAGCCCCGGACGCGCCCGCCTGGGCATCGCCGGAAGCGGCCGCCGCGCGGAGATCCGCCACGCGGGAACCCCTCTGATGCAAGTGGCGGACAGCGGCATGCGGCGCGGTTTCCAGTTGAGCAATCTGCTTGCCGCTCTGGCCATGGGCCGGGTCCTGGGCCTGAGCCCTGCGGCCATGCGGCGCGCGGCCGCCGCCTTCAAGGGCCTGCCTCACAGGATGCAGTCCCTGGGCACATGGCGCGGCGTTCAGTGGATCAATGATTCCAAGGCGACCAACGCGGCCGCCGCGGCCGCCGCTGTAAGCAGCGTGTCCGATCCCCTGATCCTCATCGCTGGCGGCGCCGGCAAGGGCTTGAGCTACGGGATTTTGCGCGACGCGCTGCATGGACGGGACGCATCGGTAATCGCAATTGGGGAAGAAGCCGCCCGAATCGCCACCTCCATAGGGCCGCAATGCAGCGTTTCGCGTTGCCTGACTCTGGGCGAGGCCGTGGCCGCCGCGCGCGATCTGGCGCGCCCCGGGGGCACCGTTCTTCTGGCGCCGGCATGCGCCAGCTTCGATATGTTCGACAACTACCGGGAGCGAGGGCTGGCCTTTGAGCGCGCGGTCCGGGCAATTCACTGATGCCTGATCGCCCAGCCCCCACCCCCGCTCAGGCTCCCGCCCGTCCGGACGGCTGGCTGATGCTCAGTTCGGGCGCCTTGCTTATTGCCGGTTTCGTGTTCCTTGCCAGCGCCTCGCTGGAACTGGGCGCGCGCAACTACGGCGACCCGTTCTTTTTCCTGATTAACCAGGCCGTAGCCGCAGCGCTGGGGCTGACGGCCGCGGCTGTGGCGTACCGGATTCCCACGCACATGTGGGAGCGTTTGGGGCTTTTGCCGTTGCTGTTGTCTGTTGCGCTGCTGGCGCTGGTGCTGGTGCCTGGCCTGGGGCGCGAAGTGAATGGCAGCACTCGCTGGCTAACCCTGGGTTCGGTGTTTTCGGTGCAGGTGAGCGAGCCGGCCCGACTGCTGGTGCTGATGTTCGTAGCCGGCTATGCGCATCGGCATGGGGCGGCACTGCAGCAGGGCATGGGCGCGTTGCTGAAGCCCGTGGTTCTTGTAGGACTGGTGGCCGCGCTGCTTCTGCAACAGCCCGACTTCGGCTATGCCGCACTGATTGTGACGATGTCGGTAGGCGTTTTGTTTGTTGCCGGAGCGCGCTATCGGGACGTAGGCGCGCTGGCGGCTGTTGGTGCGGCCGCTTTCGCCGCGCTCGCCTGGACTTCTCCCTACCGCCTCGCCCGGGTGCAATCCTTCCTGGACCCCTGGTCGGACCCGCTGCACAGCGGCTGGCAGTTGACGCAGTCGCTCATGGCCATTGGCACCGGGCGCTTCACCGGCGCCGGACTGGGCGCAGGCGTGCAGAAGCTCTTCTATCTGCCGGAAGCTCACACCGATTTCATCTTCGCCATAATCGCCGAAGAAGCGGGGCTTTTGGGCAGCCTGGCCCTGCTCGGGGGCTTCGCGCTGCTCGTTGTCCGGATGCTTCGCGTGGCGCGCGCCTCGGCGGCGCGAAACAGGATGTTTCAAGCCTACTTCGTATTTGGGCTGGCTTTGTGCATTGCTTTGCAGGTGTTCGTTAATGTGGGCGTGAACATGGGGCTGCTGCCCACCAAAGGGCTCGCCCTGCCGCTAATCAGCTATGGCCGGTCGAACCTGATGGTGACTTTGGCCTCCCTGGGAATCCTGTTGCGGATCGACCGGGAGAACGCCGCCCTGGAACCCGGCATCCCGACGAGGGCCAGTCAATGAGCGCGCGTCCGGTAATGATCATGGCTGGCGGCACTGGCGGGCATGTGTTTCCCGCGCTGGCGGTGGCCAGGGAACTGCGTGAGCGGGGCGTGGACGTGGTATGGCTGGGGACCCGGCGCGGCCTGGAGGCGAGGATTTCGCGTCCTGCCGGCGTGACCATGGAATGGCTGACGATATCCGCCGTGCGCGGCCGCGGCGCGCTGGTTTGGCTGCTGGCCCCCTGGCGCCTGAGCCGCGCGGTTGCGCAGGCGTGGCGCATCATTCGCAGGGTCCGGCCGGGCGTGGCCTTGGGGCTGGGCGGCTTCGTTTCCGCTCCCGGAGGCCTGGCGGCCTGGCTGGCAGGCGTGCCGCTGCTGATTCACGAACAAAATACCGTGGCGGGCTATGCCAACCGCCTGCTGGCGCGCTTCGCGCAAAGGGTCCTGGTGGCTTACCCGCACGCTTTGCGGTTTCGGCGGGCGCGCGCCGAAACCGGAAATCCGGTCCGCGCGGAACTGCTCGGCCTCAAGCCGCCCCGCGCCCGGTTTGCGGCGCGCTCCGGGCCTTTGCGGATCCTGGTGCTGGGAGGAAGCCAGGGGGCGCGCGCGCTCAACCGCAAGGCGCCCGCCGGCCTGGCGAAGCTGAGCATGGAAATTACGGTGCTGCATCAGGCAGGGCGCTCCAACGCCGCCGCCGTGCAGTCGGCCTACAGGGACCTGGGAGTTGATGCCGAGGTTCGCGAGTTCATTGTCGATATGGCCGAGGCGTACGCCTGGGCGGATTTGGCCGTGTGCAGGTCGGGGGCCTTGACCCTGGCGGAACTGGCCGCCGCGGGCCTCGGAGCGGTGCTGGTGCCTTTCGCACTGGCGGCGGACGATCACCAGACGCGCAACGCCTGCCATATGGCGCGGCGCGGCGGCGCGGCGCTGATTGCCGAGGAGGAGCTTTCCGCCGATTCCCTGGCCGCAGCCGTAGAGAAGTTCGCCGCGAATCGCGCCGCTGCGCTGGCGCGGGCCCTGCGCGCTCATCAACTGGCCCGGCCCGCGGCCACAAACGATGTTGTGGAAGCCTGCCTTGAAGCGAGCCTGGGAGCATGAGAAAGCTTCTCACCGAGCGCGTGCGCCGCATTCATTTCATTGGCATAGGCGGCGCCGGAATGAGCGGCCTGGCCGAGGTGATAGCCAGCCTCGGCTATTCCGTCCAGGGCTCGGACCGGTTCATGAGCCCGGCTACCCGCCATCTTGAAAGTCTCGGCGTGAAGGTGTTTTACGGTCATCGCGGCACGCAGGTGGCAGGTTCGGACCTGGTGGTGCGGTCGTCGGCGATTCCGGCCGGCAATGTCGAATTGAAGGCGGCGCGAGCGGCGCGTCTTCCTGTGGTTGCGCGCGCTGATGTGCTGGCCGAGTTGATGCGCCAGCGCGACGGCATTGCCGTTTCCGGCACGCACGGCAAGACCACCACCGCGCACCTGATCGTGGAAATGCTGGACCGCGCCGGCGAGAATCCCACCTATGTGGTTGGCGGGCAGGTGCGCAACGCCATGCGCAGCAAGCTGGGCGCCGGGAGCTGCCTGGTGGCCGAGGCGGACGAGAGCGATGCCTCCTTTTTGCATTTGCAGCCGGTTGTGGCCGTGGTCACGAATATTGACGACGATCACCTTGGCGCGTACGGCGGCAACTTGGACAGGCTGCTGCAGGCCTTCGTGGAGTTTGCCCATAACCTGCCATTCTCCGGCTTGTTTCTGGGCTGCGCCGACGATCCCGGCGTGGCGGCGGTTCTTCCCCGCGTGCAGCGCCGCATCCGCACCTACGGCTTTTCCCCGCATGCCGACTACCGGGGCGTGAAGCTGCGGTCCCAGGGCCTGTGGTCGAGCATGGAGGTGGATATTCCCGGCGGGGAGCGAACAGTGCTTACCGTTAACCTGCCGGGACGGCACAACGCGCTCAACGCCCTGGCCGTTGTCGCCCTTGGCGCCGAGTTGGGAATCGACATGAAATTTGTCCGCCAGGCCCTGGCGGAATGCCGCCCCCTGCGCCGCCGTTTTGAATTGCTTGGAGACATCCGCACGCCGGGCGGACAAATCACGCTGGTGGACGATTACGCCCACCATCCCAGCGAGCTGGCCGCTACGCTGAAGGCGGTTAGAGAGGCCTGGCCCGGGCGCCGGGTGGTGGCGGTTTTTCAGCCGCACCGCTTTACCCGGACCCGCGACCTGCTCGACGATCTCGCCGCCGTCCTGTCGACCGCCGACCGGGTTATCGTGACCGAAGTCTATCCAGCTGGCGAACCGCCTATCGCCGGCGCCGATGGCCGCGCACTTTGCCGCTCCCTGCGCGCCCGCGGCAACGCCGAGCCGGTGTTCATTGCCGACGCGCGGGAAATGGCCGCGGCCCTGCGCAACATCGTGATTGAAGGCGACCTTGTCCTGACGCTTGGCGCCGGGGACATTGGCGCGGAGGCCGCCAGGCTGCCAGCGCGGCTGAGAGGCCCCACGATCGCCAGCAGCGCAGGGCGCAAGGAGAGCCTGCCGTGAATTCCGCCCGCGCCAAATTGCGCCGGCCGCGCGCCTTGCGCGGGCGCCTGCGCTACGACGAGCCGATGTCCCGGCATACTCACTGGCGCGTGGGCGGCCCGGCCCGGATTTTCTTTGTTCCCGCCGACCGCTCCGATCTTGCGGATTTCCTGCGCGCCGCGGAACCGGCGCTGCCTATCCACTTCATCGGCCTGGGAAGCAATCTGCTGATCCGGGACCAGGGCATCGACGGCGCTGTGGTTTGCCTGGGCCGCGCGTTCCGCGGCATGCGGCAGGCGGATTCCGGCACCGTGGAGGCCGGAGCGGCTGTGCCTTGCACGGTGTTCGCAAGATCCTGCCTGTCTTGGGGGGTGGGTCCGGCGGAGTTCTTCGCCGGCATACCCGGCACGCTGGGCGGAGCCTTGTCCATGAACGCCGGCGCCTTCGGCGGCGAAACCTGGGACAGCGTTCAGGCGGTGGAAACGATCGATCGCCAAGGAGTGGAGCACTGCCGCGGCCGCGGCCAGTACCGCCCCGGATACCGGCAACTTGATGGCCCCTCAGGCGAATGTTTCCTGCTGGCGCGCTTTCGCTTCCAATCCTCGCCGCAAAAGCAACGGTTGGGTTCACTGATGGCCGAGCGTCGCCGCCGCCAGCCTCTCAATCTTCCCAGTTGCGGTTCGGTGTTTAGGAATCCGCCGGACGGTTTTGCCGGAGAACTGATCGAACGGGCCGGTCTTAAGGGGATGCGCGAAGGCGCTGCCGAGGTGTCTCCAAAGCACGCCAACTTCATCGTTAACCGCGGCGGAGCAACGGCGGCCGACATCGAACGGCTGATCTTCAAGGTTCAGGCTGCGGTGCGCGAGCGCGCCGGCGTGACTCTTCAGCCGGAAGTGCGCATTCTGGGCGAGCCCGCGCAGGTGCAGGGATGATCGCGCCGGGGCGCCACGAGATCAGGCAGGCTGCTCGCTTTGGACGGGTTGCCCTGCTGCTGGGCGGCGATTCCGACGAGCGCGAGATTTCCCTGGAGACCGGCAGGGCGGTTGCCGATGCGTTGCTTTCCAGGGGCGTGGAGGTTGAACCGGTGGATGCCAGCGGCAGGGATTTGGCGGAAAGGCTGTTGCGCGGCGGTTACGACCGGGTGTTCAACGCCTTGCATGGTCCGGGAGGCGAGGACGGCATCGTTTCCGGACTTTTGCAGGTGCTTGGCCTTCCCTGCACGGGCAGCGGCCATGCGGCGCTGGCCTTTTCCATGGATAAGCACTACAGCAAGCTGGCCTTCGCCTCGGCGGGTATTCCCACGCCCGGCTGGCGGCAGGCCCGCAGCCTGCGGCAGGCCCGGGAATCGGCTCGGCGCCTGGGATTTCCGGTGGGCCTGAAGCCGAACAATCAGGGTTCCAGCCTCGGTGTTTCCCGGGTGGAAGCGGATAACGAAATCGATGCCGCGTACCGCAGCGCCTCGCGCTACAGCGGCGAGGTGATCGTGGAGCGCTGGATCAAAGGCGGCGAGTACACGGCCTCCATGCTGCAGGGCCAAATGTTGCCGGTCGTTCAGATCCTGCCCCCGGAAGGCGAGTTCTATGACTTCCATACCAAGTACGAGAGCGCCCGCACCCGCTATCTCTGCCCCTGCGGGCTGGCCCCGGCCCAGGAGGCGGAAATCAACCGTCAGGCCGAAGCTGCGATTCGCGAGTTGCGCGTGAGTGGATGGGCGCGGGTGGATCTGATGCTCGACCGCGGGCAAGCCTTATGGGTGCTGGAGTTGAACACGGTTCCCGGGATGACTTCGCACAGCCTGGTGCCTATGGCGGCCGCCGCGGCCGGTATTTCTTTCGAGGAGTTGTGCTGGCGGGTGCTCGAAACCAGCTTCGACCACGGCGCCGGGCGCCCGGGAGGTCCCCGGTGAACCGCAAGAGAAGAAGGCGCAAGCGCATCGCCTCGCCGATTCTGGCCACGCTTCTTCTGGTGGCGGCGGTGGCCGCCGCCACGCCCGGACTGTTTCGCGTTCCGGTGCGCGAAGTGAAGATTCACGGCGTTTTCGAGCGAGTGGCGAAAGAGGACATTGAGGCTCTGGTTATTCCCTATGCGGGCTGGGGCTGGTTGCGGCTGCCTGTAGGCCGCCTGCGTGAAAAGCTGGAGTCCCTGCAATGGGTGGCTTCCGCTCAGGTCCAGCGCGAGTGGCCGCTGAAACTCAAGGTTGCGATCGCCGAACGCCGCCCGGCCGCGCGCTGGGGCGAAGACGCCATGCTGGATGAAGCGGCCACGACTTTCGAGCCGGGCGGTTCGATCAATCCGGCGCTGCCGGCGCTGCGCGGCCCCGAAGGCGCGCAGCAGCGCGTGCTGGCCCGCTACCGGGAATTTTCCCGGCGTTTGTCCGAAGAGTCGCTGGCGTCTGGCGGGCTTAGCCTCAACGCGCGGGGCGGCTGGACTTTGCAATTGCGGGACGGGCCCAGGCTTCGGCTGGGCGCGGAATCCGTTGACCGCAGGCTGGAGCGGGCGCTGCAGGCGCTAAAGGCGCTTCCGCAGGATGCGGAACGCGAAGTCGCCTACATCGATTTGCGCTATCCCAACGGATTCGCTGTCGCCTGGAGGCCTAGCGGCGCTCATCAACGCAATCCGGGAGGAATTTCGCCATGACACGCAAGCGCGATTGGGAAATAGTTACGGCGTTGGACATCGGCACCTCGAAGGTGGCGGCGATCGTGGCGGCAATGGATGAGGATTCGCGGGAACTGGAGATTCTTGGCTTCGGCTCCAGCTCCTCGCTTGGCATGAAGCGTGGCACGGTGGTCAATATCGAAGCTACGGTGCGCTCCATCCATCAGGCGGTTGGCGAGGCTGAACTGATGTCCGGAGTGCAGATAGGCGACGTGATTGTGGGCATATCCGGCGATCATGTGCAAAGCCTGAACTCGCATGGAATCGTTGCCGTGGGCGGCGACGCAGTTTCCGAAACGGACATGGCGCGCGTGATTGAAGCCGCCCGGGCCGTGGTGGTGCCGTCCGACAAGCGGGTGCTGCACGTGCTGCCGCGCGAATACGTGGTGGACGATCAGGACGGCATTCTCGACCCCACCTTGATGTCCGGCGTGCGCCTGGAAGCGCATGTGCACATCATTACAGTGGGTGAGAGCGCGGCGCAAAACATCGAAAAATGCGTGCGCCGCTGCGATTTGCGCGCCGAGCGCATCGTGCTGGAGCACCTCGCCTCGGGCACCGCCATCCTTACCGAGGATGAAATGCAATTGGGCTGTTGCCTGCTGGACATTGGCGCGGGCACAACGGATATTGCCGTGTTTGAGGGCGGATCAATCCGTTTTACTCACGTTATTCCCATTGCGGGCGACCAGGTGACTTACGACATTGCCCAGTCCTTGCGCACGCCTACACAGTCGGCGGAACAACTCAAGATCAGCCACGCCTGCGCTCTGGCGCAAATGGTGGAAGAGGACAAGGAAATCGAGGTGGTGAGCGTAGGCTCCCGCCCGCCCCGCAAGATTTCGCAGCAGGCGTTGTCCAGAGTGGTGGAGCCGCGTTGCGAGGAGTTGTTCCAGCTGGTGCATAACGTTTTGCATCGCGGCGGCTATCTGGAGAGCGCCGCCGCGGGGGTGGTGCTTACCGGCGGCACCTCGGCAATGCCGGGAATGGTGGAACTCGCCGAGGAGGTCCTCAACGTTCCTGTCCGTCTGGGCCATGCGCAGGGCGCCCGGGGATTGAGCGAAGTGGTGAACAATCCCTCGCACGCCACCGGAGTGGGACTGCTGCTTTATGCGCTCAAGCCGCGCGATCAGGCCGCGGCGGCGGGCGGCAGATCCCAAAAAGGCGGCCTGCGCTCCCTGTTCAAATGGTTCAAGGGTCAATTTTGACCGCCCTTTATCGCGCGCGGCCGCGAAGGAGCAAAGTAATGGAGGCAAAAGACGTGAACATAAGACTGGTGAAATCGGAACCCGGAAACTGCCCTCGCCTCAAGGTGCTGGGCGTGGGGGGCGCCGGCGGCAATGCGGTTAACGAGATGGTCAAGGCCAGCGTCCGCAATGTGCAGTTCGTTGCCGTCAATACCGACGAGCAGGCGCTGTCCGAGTCGGGCGCGGAGATCAAGATCACGATTGGCCGCACCGTAACCCGGGGCATGGGCGCTGGCTCGGACCCTCGCAAGGGCGAGGAAGCCGCCATCGAAGACCAGGACCGGCTCGCCGCGCTTATGGAAGGCGCCGACATGATATTTGTGGCTGCCGGAATGGGTGGAGGCACGGGCAGCGGCGCGGCGCCGGTAGTGGCGCGTGTGGGGCGCGAAGCCAATCTGCTGGTGGTGGGCGTGGTTACCACGCCTTTCGATTTTGAAGGACCTGCGCGGACCCAGATTGCGCACCAGGGCATTGCCGCGCTGAGCGAGCACGCGCACTCCATCATTACGGTGCCCAATGAAAAACTGTTCGAGTACTTTTGCGGCCAGGACGAGGGCGACGTGACCATGAAGGAGGCTTTCAGGGAATCGAACAAGGTGTTGCGCAGCGCCGTGCGCGGAATCGCCGAGTTGCTCACCTGCCCCGGGCGCATCAATGTGGATTTGGCGGATGTGCGCAAGGTTATGCAGGAGCCGGGGCGGGTAGTGATTGGGGCCGGCGAGGCCAAGGGCCAGGACCGGGCCCGGGAGGCTCTGGAGCACGCCATGCAAAGCCCGCTGCTGCAGGGGGTGGATGTGCGCGATGCGCGCGGGCTTCTGGTCAACATTACCCACGCCAACGATCTGGGCATGCGCGAGTTCAAATCGCTGGGCGATTCTCTGCAGAACATGCTGGCGCGGGAAGGCATGGTCAAGTTTGGCGAAGTGGTCAACGAGTCCATGAAAGGCGCCGTGAGAGTCACTCTGGTTGCCACGGGACTGAGCGCTTCGGGCGACGAGCGCGGGGAGAGCGCTCAGGCGGCGCCGGAGCATTTGCGCTCGGCGCCGCGCCGCGCCGCGACCTACGGCGGCGCTTTGGGGAAGGGGCTTAGCAGCGGCGGTCCGCAACGCAGCATTCTGGGCCTTACGCCTCAGCCCAGTTACGAGGGGCTGGACCGCCCGGCGGTCATGCGAGTGCGGAGCGGCCCCGGAGCGCCGCGCAGCAGCGACCTTTTCAATCCCGTGCCCACGCACCTCCGCAAGCAGGTGGACTAACCCGGATATTTCACGAGGCCGCCGGCGCTTGTGGCCGCAGGCGCGCAGGCGCGCAGGTGCGGTGTAGAATTGCGCGCCTGATGCTTGAATCTGTTTTCGCTAGTTGCAGCAGTGTGGTTGCAACGGCGGAAAGGGGGGGTCTTATGCGCATAGTTTGTATTCTTTTGTCCGCTGTTGTGGCTGCGCCGCTTGCAGCTCAGGATGAATCCCCGGCGCCGGGCGCCCCGCAAATGGTTATTGAAGAAATCATCGTTACGGCCACCCGCCGGGAACGCTCCATTCAGGAAGTTTCGCTGGCGGTTTCCGCCTACAGCGCCGAGCAGCTTGAGTTGAGCGGGGTAACGGATATCCAGCAACTGATGCGCATTGCTCCCAGCCTGAACCTCACCACCGGGCAGGGAGAAACAGTTGGCGCCACGGCGAGAATACGGGGCATAGGCACCGGCAGCGACAATCCCGGCTTCGAACCCGCCGTGGGCCTGTATGTGGACGGCGTTTACCGCAATCGCGCCGGCGTGGGATTCAACGAGCTGGGGGCGATTGAGCGGGTGGAGATTTTGCGCGGCCCGCAGGGCACCTTGTTTGGGCGGAACGCATCGGCCGGCGTGGTAAGCATCATTACCGCCGACCCCGACCCGGACGGCTCGCTGTATGGCGATATCAGCTTCGGGTCCTATGACGCGACCCGGGTGGAAGTTGGCGCCAGCGGCAAGGATGCCGGCAGCGGCCTTTCGGTGCGCCTTGATGCCGTGTGGCACGAGCGCGACGGATTTTTGGAGGATGCCAATTACGACCGCAGCTTCAATGACCGCGACCGCCTGTTCGCCCGCGCCCAACTGTTGTATGAACCCAATGCGGACACCAGCGTTCGGCTGATTGCGGACCACACCACCCGCGACGAGCAGTGCTGCGCCGCGGTTGGCCTGGTGGAGGGGCTCACTGCCGCCGCTATCCAGGGCGTTTCGGTTCTGGAGACGCGCAATCCCGCCGTGGTTGGCATCGCGTTCGATCCATACGCCCGCAAAGCCACGGTCAGCCCGGGTTCCGGCTATCCCCAGGACATGGACGAAACCGGCTTGTCGCTGGAAATCAATACCAGCGCGGGCGCAGTCCGTTTGACCAGCATCACCGCCTTCAGGGACTGGCAGACGGAGCGCGGAATGGACATCGACTACTCCGTTGCGGATCTCGGCGGGCGTCCCGAGGGCAACTCCAACACGGGCTTCAAGACCTTGACGCAGGAAATTCGCATCAACGGCGAGGCGGGGCCGGTGGACTGGCTGCTGGGCGCCTTCTATGCCGATGAGAATCTGAAATATAACGATGTGCTGCAATTCAGTACCGGCTTTTCGCCCTACGCCAACGGCCTCGCCGCCCAGGTCGCGGCCGGAGTAGGCGGCGGCTTCGCGCAACTGGCTGCGGGAGCGCCAGCGCTTGAGGCCGGCGCCGCCCAGTTTGCAGCGGGCGCTGCCCAGCTTGCGGCGGGTTCGGCCAGCTTCGCCGCCGGTCTTGCGCCTTTCCTCCCGCCGGGGTTTGCGGTTCCCCGGTTGACGGCCGCCTTGCCATCGCTCCCGTCGTTCCCGTCGTTCCCGTTTTATCCCTGGGCCAGCTATGAGCAGTACGCCGCCGACGAAAACGGCCCGGCCAGCTTTGCCGGCAGAGGCTCCAATGACCAGTTCGAGCAGGATTCCGAAAGCTGGGCGCTGTTTACGCACAACAGCATTGCCTTGGCCAGCGACTTTGAACTGACCGTGGGCCTGCGCTACACCTCGGAGAGCAAGTCCATTGATGCCGAACTGATATCGACCGATCAGGTTTGCCAGCCCTTCTCCGGGCAGGTGCTCGGATATCTTCAGTCCATGCAGGCGTATCTGGGCGGCGTGCAGGCCTACGCGGGCGGCGTGCAGGCCTACGCGGGCAGCGTAAACCAGTACGTGCAGCAACTCGACGGTTTTGTTCAGCAGGCGACGCAGGCGATTCCGAACCCCGCGCTTCAGGCGCAGATTAGCCAGGGCGCGGCCCAGGTCAAGGCGGGCGCGCAGCAGCTTTTGCCGGGCGCGCAGCAGCTTTTGCCGGGCGCTGCGCAACTGGCGCAGGGCGGCCAGGCGCTGCTCACCAACCCGGCTGTGGCCGACGGCATCGCAACGATGACCGGTTTCGGCTGCATCCCCTTCATTGATCCCACCCTTGATGGAGTCTATTCCGGTTCCCGGGACGAGAACGAAATTTCCGGCACGGTGCGGCTGTCCCGCCAGATAGGCGACTACCTGGTATATGGCGGCTACGCCCGGGGCTACAAGGCTGGCGGCTTCAATATGGACCGCAGCGGCTTGCTGAGTCCGGTGCTGACTCTGCTCGCCACCGGGGTCGCCAACGTGCCGAGCGTTGATGAGTGGTCGTTCGAGCCCGAGACCGTTGACGCCTTCGATGTGGGGGCCAAATTCGAGTTCGAGAACCGGCGCGCCACAATGGATATCAATATATTCCATGAGAAATTCGAAGGCTTTCAGCTGGCAACGTTTAACGGCTTCGCCTTTGTGGCGGAAAACATCCCCGAGGTCACCAGCCGGGGCGTTGAGGTGGAGGCGCGCGGCGTTGTTGTTGGCGGCGTTGAAGTGTTCGGCGGCGTAACCTACGCCGATGTCAAATATGGCGAGGGTCCCGAATACGGCGTGCGTTCCGGGCAGCAGATGACGCACGCGCCGGAGTGGACCGGCGTGGCCGGCGCCACCTTGCGCTTCCCCCTGGGGGCGCTCGACGGCGTGGTGCATGTGGATGCCCGCTATGCCAGCGAGCACAACACTGGCGCTGATCTGGACATCGAAAAGACGCAGGAAGCGTTTACCGTGGTTAACGCCAAACTGATGCTAACCCGCCCGGGCTCGCCCAGCTGGACCGTTGATCTGTGGGCGCGGAATCTGTTCGACGAGGAGTATTTCGTTACCGCTTTCGACGCCCCGCTTCAGGGTTCCGGCACTGGCCCGGGCTCCACCCAGAGCTTCAACGCCTTCCTTGGCAACCCGCGCGAGTACGGCATCAGCTTGCGGTACGAGTTCTAGCGTCTCGTCCACCAACCCGCAAGTTGTCGGATTTTGCGGCGCGGGCGGGCGCTTGCCGTCTGCGCCCGCCCGCGCCGCGTCTTGCATTTTGTCCGAAAATGCTGATAATTCGGGAACTAATGAGCAGCTTCGCCCAGCAATCGGGCCTGCGTCAGCGCACCGTGCGCGGCTCGGTTTCCGTATCTGGTATTGGTTTGCACAGCGGCAGGCCTGCGCGGCTGACCCTGCGGCCTGCGGCGCCGAATACCGGGGTGGTGTTCCGGCGCATGGACCTCGACCCCAAGCTTGATGGCGCAAGCGAAGTCCCCGCCCGCTACGATTTCATCGTCGATACGCTCAGAGGCACAACGCTGGGGCGCGGCCCTGCCACAGCCGCCACGGTTGAGCATCTGCTTTCCGCGCTGGCTGGGCTGGGCGTCGATAACGTTTGGGCGGATCTGGAGGGCCCCGAAGTGCCGGCGCTGGACGGCAGCGCATCGGCTTTTGTTCTGCTGATTGAGGAGGCGGGCCTGGAGGAACAGGAGTCGCCCAGAAGCTATATCCGCGTGCTTGAGGAAGTGCGTGTTGAGCAGGGCCGGCACTGGGCTGCGCTGGCCCCCGGTGAAGGCTTCAGCCTGCATTACCAGGGCGACTTCGCGCACCCCGCTGTTGCCCGGGGCGGCCTGGCCTATAGCCTTGAATTTTCCAGCGGCGCCTACATTGAGGAAATCAGCCGCGCCCGCACCTTCGGCTTCCTGGACGAAGTGGCCGCCATGCGCAAACACGGCCTGGCTCTTGGGGGAAGCCTGCAAAACGCCGTGGTGTTCGACAACTATCGCGCCATGAACGAGAGCGGCTTGCGCTATTCCAACGAACCGATCCGTCATAAGTTGCTTGATGCCGTGGGCGATCTTTATCTGCTGGGCCGGCCATTGATCGGCAAGTTCCACTGCTTTGGGTCCGGTCACACTCTGAATGCGCGCCTGATCCAGGAACTCATGAAGCGGTCTTCAGCATGGGAGGAAATGACCCCCATGCC
>RKRP01000026.1 GCA_007571315.1 Gammaproteobacteria bacterium | reverse complement strand
CTGCGGCCCCACTGGCACGCGGACAGCGACGAGGCGGGCGCTTTGAAGGTGGTGATGACCGGCGCCGCGTCGGATCCGCCCGAATGGCAGCCCCACATCGGCAACAAGGCGCGCCGCGAGGCGCTGGCGAAGCGCTTTCGCGACGCGGCGGACCCGCTGCGCATGGTGCTGGTGCGCGACATGTGGCTAACCGGATTCGATGCCCCCAGCCTGCACACCATGTACCTGGACAAGCCGATGCGCGGGCACGGATTGATGCAGGCCATCGCGCGGGTCAACCGGGTGTTCCGGGACAAGCCGGGCGGACTCGTGGTCGATTATCTCGGCATCGCCCACGAGTTGAAGCGGGCGCTCGCCACCTACACCGGGAGCGGCGGCACGGGCGAGACCGCGCTCGATCAGGAGCAGGCGGTGCGGGCGATGCAAGAGAAATACGAGGTTTGCTGCGGGCTCTTTCATGGCTTCGACCGGTCCGCATGGACCGCGGGCGCGTCTGCCGAGCGTTTGCAGCTTTTGCCGGCGGCGCAGGAGCACATCCTGGCGCAGGACGACGGCAAGGCCCGCTGCCTCGCGGCGGTGCGCGAACTGACCCAGGCGTTCGCGCTGGCCGTGCCGCATCCCGAAACAGTCCGCATCCGCGACGACGTGTCGCTGTTTCAGCACGTCCGGGCGGCGCTGGCGAAACGCGCCGCCCCCGGCGCGCAGGCCAGCGAAGAACTGGACCACGCGGTGCGTCAGATCGTTTCCAGGGCGGTCGCTTCGGACGGCGTGGTCGATATCTTCGCGGCGGCGGGCCTCGACAAGCCGGACGTGTCGGTGCTGTCGGAGGAGTTTCTGGGCGAGGTGCGCGGCATGGGCCGCAGGAACCTCGCCGTCGATTTGCTGGAGAAGCTGCTTCGGGGCGAGTTGGCGGCCCGCCGCCGCAGTAACGTGGCGCAGGCGCGCTCGTTCGCCGAAATGCTGGAGCGGGCCATCCGCCGCTACCGGAACCGCGCGGTTGAAGCGGCGCAGGTGATCGAGGAGCTGATCGCGCTGGCGCGCGAGTTGCGCGCCGCCGACGCCCGCGGCGAGACGCTTGGGCTGTCGGACGATGAACTGGCCTTCTACGACGCGCTCGGCGTTAGCGACAGCGCGGTGGCGGTGCTCGGCGACGACACGCTGCGCGGCATCGCCCGCGAGTTGGTCGATACGGTGCGCAACAACGTGACCATCGACTGGACGCTGCGCGAGAATGTTCGCGCCCACCTGCGGAGGCTGGTCAAGCGCATCCTCCGCAAGCACAACTATCCGCCCGACAAGCAGGAGGCGGCAACCCGAACGGTGCTGGAGCAGGCCGAGGCCCTGTCCGCCGACTGGGCGAACTGATCCGCCGAAACTGCCTGCCCGGCTGCCCCAACCGGGGAAATCGCTTCGGCGCCGATGGGGCACCCGGTATGCGGTTCTCTCCCGGCGGCAGCCGGCGAGTATTGCGGGTTGGGCGCGCGCTTCGTGGGGGAGCGGAAAGCAAAGTAGTATTGGCGCTTTCGGGCGGTGGCCGGGCTGCCGCTGCCTTAACAGCATATTTTTCCGCGCCGGTGACAACCATGAAGAACCTTGCTCTCGCTATTGCATCGATCGCCGCGTCCTTTGCGGCGGCTGCGCAGGAGCCTGCGCCGATCAGCCTGGAAGACCTGCGGAAGAAATACGCGGATGACGGCGCCCGGTTCGCAACCATCGACGGCGCCGATATTCATTACCGCGATGAAGGGCAGGGGCCGGTTGTGGTGCTCCTTCACGCCTCGTATTTCAACCTTGCGACCTGGGACGAGCTGGCGGAAGAACTAAGCGCGGATTACCGGGTTATTCGATTCGATTTTCCCAATGCGGGGCTCAGCGGGCCGGAGACCAGGGAACCGCCGGGCGGCCGGTTCAACCTCATTGAGCGCAATGTGGAGATATTGAGCGGCCTTGCCGAGGAACTCGGTCTCGACTCATTCGCCCTGGTCGCCACCTCCAGCGGAGGCAGCGTGGGGTTCCGTTATGCGGCGCGGTTCCCGGAGAACGTCGAAAGGCTGGTGCTCATCAATTCCGCGGGCATGCCGCGAACGGCGCGCACCAACCCCAACCGGGCGCGCCCGGAAACCGCGAGGTGGGACGGCATGCCGGTCAAGCCCCGCGATTTCTGGGAGTTTTCGGTCAACCAGAATTTTCCTTCGGATGCCGATGCGCCGGACTGGCTGATTGATCTTGCCTACGACATCAACCGCCGCGCGCAAACCACACCGGCTTCCAAATATTTCTTTGAGACCGGCGACCCCAAAAGCATTCTTTCGAGAATAAAAGCGCCCACGCTGATCCTGTGGGGCAAGGCGAATCCAACCGTCATGCACCTGGAAGGCGACGTGATTGAGCATTGGATGACATCCGCCCCAACCTTTCTGAAAAAGTATGAAGGACTTGGGCATTATCCCTATATTGAGGCGCCGGAGCGGGTCATCCCGGATATCGCGCAATTTCTGGCTGGCGCATGGGACGACAGGCTAAGGCAAACGCAACGGGTTCGGGTAACGCCCGTCTCTTGATGCGGCCGCGCTCCTCGCCTTCACCAGGATTTTGCGACACCCATGTAGGCGGCGATCAGGACCATCGCCAGGATGCTGTGGCTGCCCCATTGCGCCCGGCGGATAATCGCGATCAGCCGTTCAGATTCGTCAGCCGTTGCGGGCGCGGCATCGGCATCGAATGAGGAGAAACGCACCGCCTGGGTTTGCCAGCGGATCCAGCCGCTGACCACCAGGATCAGCCCCAGCAGCAGGACCTTGGCGGCCAGCCAGTGGGTTTGGATCATCCCGTCGCCCATGAAACCAGCCACCGCGTCATAAACGTTGCCCAGCCCGATGATGATGCGCAGCGCGCATTCGGACTTGTAGATTCGCCGCGCCCATCTTGAATCGCCCAGCGCTTCCGAAATCACCGCAATGGCGAGCCACGCCAGCCCCACCGCCCAGGTGATGTAGAGCGACACGTTCGAGGTGATGGCGTAAACGCCGAGCTGGCCGCCAATTTGCACGCCCAGCGGCAGAAGCAGGACCAGCATGACGGCGGAGGTCGCGTCCGCGCAGCGCTTCACCCGCAACGCCAGCGCGCGGGCGGATTCGCTGCTGGCGGGCGAGCGGGCCAGCCGCAACGCATAGCTTGCCGGCAGTTCAACGCCCACGATAACGGCGAAAACCAGAACATGCAGAAAATGAAAAGCGCTGTAGGCGGTCATGGCTGGGTCCGGTTGCTCATTTCCGGGTAAGACATAATGCCTGAATGCGCCACGGCGCTGCGCGGCCGGGAGGTGCGATCATGAAGATTCTCAAGCGCTTCCTGCTTTCGCTGGCGCAATAATCCCAGGCTAAAGGATTTCCAACACGCGCTCCGGAGGCCTTCCCACGACGGCTCTGCTTCCTGAAACGAATATGGGCCGCTCGATGAGAATGGGATTCTCGGCCATTGCCCGAACCCGTTCGTGCTCGGAAACATCAACGTCCTTCAGTCCAAGTTCCCGGAACCGGGCTTCGCCGCGGCGCATCAGTTCATACGGCGTCATGCCCAGTTTGCCCAGCAGTTCGCGCAGCGTGGCTTCGTTGGGCGGGGTCTCAAGATAGCGCACGATTTCAAGGTCCACGTTTCGCTCCTGAAGCAGCGCCAGCGCGGCGCGGGACTTGGAGCAGCGCGGATTGTGATAAAGAACGGGCATGCGGGATTCGGCTTATCAGTTTCGGCGCGCGTCAAAGGCGCGTGGCAATAGTATGCGATGCGACATCCGGAGCGTTGTAAACTTTCCCATACGGTGGGGAGCTTTGAGTTCATGCAGCAACGGCAACGATGCATCGGCGCGCTCCAGCGGTGGGCCGTTGCGGGCCGCCGCGCGGTTTTTCTGGCGCTTTTGGCCAGCGCAGGCTGGCCGGCGCTAGCGCAGCCGGAAGGCGCGGCGGCGGCCTACAAAACGGCGCCAGGGCCGCATGCCGTTCAGGTGATCGGCAATCACGTTCTGCCTGCGGAAGCCGGACAGCGGAGGCTGCGGGCGCGCATTGTTTTTCCCGAGGGCGAGGGGATGTTCCCGCTGGTGGTGTTCTCGCACGGCTTCGTCTGCTACCGCGAAAACTATGCCGACCTGACGGATCACTGGGCCTCGCACGGCTATGTTGTGGCGCAGCCGGAACACCCGGACTGCCCAACATCCGAGCGCCGGCTCAGCGCCCAGGGCGCGCGCAACCTGCATTACATCCGGATTTCCGACGTGAGCCGCGTGCTCGACGCGCTGTTTGCGCCCGGCGAGCATATACCCGGACTGACCGGCAAAATCGACTACAGCCGCAGAGTCATGGCGGGGCATTCCTTCGGCGCAATGATTACGCAGATCATCTGGGGGCAGCCTCTCAAGGATCCGGAAAGTTCCCAAGC
>RKRP01000188.1 GCA_007571315.1 Gammaproteobacteria bacterium | reverse complement strand
GGGATTGCTAAAGCGGAACCGGCTCAGGTTTCCCCAGCGCCATCGGCCGGGGTCGGGCCCCAAACGGGCTGTCAGCTCCGCCCAGGCGTCCCGCGCCGCCGCGCGCAACATGTCGTCGCGGCTTTCGATCCGGTCCGTTCTGCGATCGTCGAACCACCCCGAGCCGCCAGCCAGCAGCATCCGCTGCAAGCGCTCCTGCCAGTAGTAGATGTCGGATGCGTAGCGCCGCGCCAGCTCTTCGCCCAATTCGTCCTCGAAGATCCGCAACACGAGGCTGTTCATAATGGCCTGAAAAAGCGCGGGGGCTGCCAGGTCCGGCTCGTCAAGGTAATTCCATTCCCGCAGCATTTCCGCAGCTCTCCGCAGGTCCGCGTTCCGCTCCGCATCCGCCTGCAAGGCCGTTGCCATCAGCGGCGCCAGGGTTCGCGCCATCGGGTTCAGGGTGTCGTGAATGGCCTCCCAATGGTCCTGAGCCGATAGCACCCTTTGGGCGCCGAAGATCTCCTGCATGCGGCGGTAGCGCCAGGACGAGGCCGCGTAGGTGGTCCACACGCCTGGAAATCCGCCGCTCACTGTGCGGTGATTGGCGTTTCCCACCCAGCCGCGATCAGGATTCAGGGATGCCGGCGCCCGCTCAAACGGAATAAAGCCGCGCCATTCGTCCTCCGCGCCGGTCACTGCAACCGGCAGCGCGCCGTCGCCCCGGCGCCGCGCGGGCGTGAAGCCAGCCGTGAAGTGAGCGATATTGCCCTGGGTGTCCGCTACCGTGTAGTTGTAGGGCGCGTTGATCCGGGCGATAACTTCCGCCGCGCCGCCAACATCGGCGGCCAGCATGACGCGCTCAACGCCAACCTGGGCGCCGATGTTCTCCGCGGCGCTCCAGCGCAGGGAATACACCCGGCCATCGGCGTGGGTCAGCCCGTGGTCCGAGATCACCGGGCCGCGCCGGGTGTGGCGAATTTCCAGAGGTATCTGGCGGTAGCCATCCGCAGCGCCGCGGTCGCGCACCCGGATGACTTCCTGCGCGAAGCGGAACGGCAGGGACCGCCCGCCTTCCAGGTAATGCCCGGGGCGCTGAGGATCCTCCCGCTCAATGAACAGGTCCATAACGTCGGAGTAGGCGTTGGTCACACCCCAGGCGATGCGGTCGGATCGTCCCGCGCCTAAGCCCGGAAGCCCTGCGCCCGCCGCGCCCACTGCCCGCCAGTCCGGCGTGATCAGGCCCGCCGGATGCCAGATTCCCGGCAAACGGCGCGCATCGATATGCGGGTCGTTGGCCAGGATGGGCGCGCCGCGCGACGAGCGCAGGGATGAGGTTGCCCAACTGTTGGAGCCGTCTGAAGGTTCAGGAAGCTGCGCGAATTCCTGCGGCGCGCCCAGTGGCGAATTCCTGGCCAGACGATAGCTGGAGGCCCATTCGCTGCCGTCATCCGGATTCACGGTCAGCATGGCGATTTCCGCGGCTCTTTCCGGCCCCAGATGATCGACCAGCGCCTGGCTCAATAATTCGCTGCGCCAGTTCGACGAGCTGTTAAACGCCAGAAACAGGTACTGAGTGGTCAGGTCTTCCAGAGTGAACGGCGCGGGAGGCTTCGGAGACAGTCGGACCGCCAGAGGAAACTCGCGCTGCTGCGTTGCGATATAGGCGTTTACGCCCTCCAGATACCACTCATGCAACTCGCGGCTGGGCGATTCAAGTTGCCGCGCCCACACGCGCCCCATGCGGCTGAGGCCCATCACCCGGATCAGCCGGTCGCTGCGCACCCCGGCCTCGCCAATCTGTTCCGCCAGCCGCCCGTGAATGAGTTCGCGCGTGATCAGCATCTGCGACAGCCGGTCCTGGGCGGTAACAAAACCCTGAGCGCGAATCGCGTCGGCCAGGGTGTTGGCGTAGATGTACGGAATGCCCTGCCGGTCCCGCTTGACGGTTACGGCGGCATCCAGCGCGGCCAGACGCTGCGTCTCGCCGCCCTTTCCCCCGCGGTCCGGGATGTTGCTTGCGCGAAGCCAGAGAAAACCGAGAGTTGATACCATTAATAACAAGGATATCAATGTAATGAGAGATAAAACTAATTTATTCTTCAAGAAATACCCGCTTCCAGTTCATTAGCCAGATTAAAAATCAATGCGAGCAGCGCCACCCGAATCCACATGCCGTTGCGTTCCTGGCGCCAGTACATGACCCGCGGATCGTTGTCGATCGCGGGGCTGAGTTCGGGGCCGCGGGGCAAAGGATGCATGATGATCGCTCCGGGAGGGAACTTGTCCATTTGCTCCAGGCCAATGGCGTAGGAGGCGTACTCAACCGCGCCTGGCTCCTCCTCGCCGTACTCAGACTGCAGCCGGGTAACGTAGAGCGCGTCCAGCTCGCCCGCCACGTCATCCAGGCGGCTGGTCGATTCGCACGCTACCCCATGCGAGTCGAGGTGATCGAGCACGTCCTGCTTGATTTCCAGGCCCGGCGGGGCCACGAACCAGAGACGCACGTCCCGGTAATTTTTCATAAGGTAACTGAGCGACCGCACAGTGCGCCCCCGGCGCAGATCGCCCATCATGGCGATAGTCTTGCCGTCAATGCCGCCGCGCTTCTCGAAACTTCGCTCCAGCGTATAAATATCCAGCAGGGCCTGAGTCGGGTGCTGGTCCGGGCCGCTGCCGGCATTGATTACCGGCACCGGGCGCGGAATGGAATCCATCAGTTCAGCGGCCCGCGCCGCCTTGCCCCCTTCCGGGGTGCGCATGATGATCGCGTCGGCGTAGGAACTGAAGGTGCGGATGCTGTCCTCGAACGTTTCCCCCTTCACTTCCGAGGAAATTGACGGATTGCGGATTTCGCTGGTCTGCATGCCGAGAATGTGGCAGGCGCTGTTGAAGGACAGAAAGGTGCGTGTGGACGGCTGCGTGAAATACAGCATGGCGCGGCGGTCGGGCGCAAGCCGCCTGAGCTGGCGGGCGCCCTGGCGCGATTTCGCCAGCGTCCGCACGCGCGTCGCCAGACGGCACAAGCGGTCCAGCATCGGGCGCTCAAATTGCCGGGTGTCGATCACGTGGAACAGGCCGCTTCCAGCGTTCATGCCTCCAATTATCCTTTAACCCGCATATCGCGCCACCGAAGGGTAAACTTTCCGCCGCCATGCCCACAAACGTCACGCCGGAATACAGGAAGGCCGAGCAGGCGTATCGCGAAGCCAGGGATTCAGCGGACCGGCTGCGCTGCCTGCGCGAGATGCTGCGCCTGATACCCAAGCACAAGGGCACGGAACATGTGCAGGCGGACATCAAAACCCGCATCAAGCAACTCACCTCCGAATTGTCCTCGCCGCGCAAGGGGGGGGCGCGTTCCGGACCTGCTCATGCGGTGCGCCGCGAGGGCGCGGCCCAGGTGGCGCTGCTGGGAGCCCCCAACACCGGCAAATCCATGCTGCACGCAGCCCTGACAGGGTCGCAGAGCAGCGTGGGCGCCTGGCCGCACACCACCGAAACCCCGATACCTGGCATGGCGCCCTGCCACGACATCCACTTCCAACTGGTTGACCTGCCCCCGGTCGCGCGCGAGCGCATGCAGCCATGGCTTGGAACCGCGCTGCAGCCAGCCGACGCGGCGCTTCTGGTTTGCGACATCGCCTCGCCGGATTGCGAGGAGGAACTGATGGTGGTGCTGGAAAAAATGGCTGAAAAGCGGGTGAGCCTGGTTGCGGAATGGCCCGGACTGCCC
Organism: Gammaproteobacteria bacterium; assembly: GCA_007571315.1. Classification (GTDB taxonomy): domain Bacteria; phylum Pseudomonadota; class Gammaproteobacteria; order Steroidobacterales; family Foliamicaceae; genus Foliamicus. The sequence continues at coordinate 751 of RKRP01000188.1, read as the reverse complement.
GATACAGGCAAACGGCGCCGCAAAAAGCGCAAGCTGCAGAAAGCCGAGCAGGAAACTTTCGAGGATCTTTTCCGGATTCAGCTCCCTGCCCTTCTGGTCGCCAACAAGATCGACCTCGGCCTTGAGCCGGAGCGCCTTGCTCAACTGAGCGCCAAACTAGGCTTCCCAACCGTTAGCGTTTCAGCCGAAACAAGCGAGAATCTGGCGGCGATTCCTGATTTTCTTTTCAAGGGCCTGGGCGTGGTGCGCGCCTACACCAAATCGCCTGGCAAGCCGCCGGACCTGGACCGCCCCTTCACCTTGCGCCGCGGCGCCACGGTCAGTGAGCTGGCCGCCCTGGTGCACAAGGACATCGCCGGCAGCCTGCGCTACGCGCGCATTTGGGGCGAGAAAGTCTATGACGGCCAGCAGGTCAGCCCGCGCCACCGCATTCGCGACGGCGACATCCTCGAACTCCATCACCGCTAGAAACCGGACCTGCTCGCGTTCAGGGCTTGACCACCGACAGCGCAACGATCGCCGCGATGCACAGCCACAACAATCCCAGCAGCGAAGTGCCCTTTACGTAGTTCCTTCGGATTGCGCTTTCGCGCGCGGCGCTGGAGCCTTGCGCTTCGATTTGCCGCCAGACGCCGAAGAACCGGATGATGCAGTAGCGGATGCCGATGCCGCAGGCGATGACGGCGCCGAAAAGAATCAGCTTCCAGGCCAGCCAGCCTTCAAGCGCAATGGCCCCCTGGACTGCGGCCAG
>RKRP01000049.1 GCA_007571315.1 Gammaproteobacteria bacterium | reverse complement strand
AAAGACAAGGTCTTTCCGTGGCCATTACGGACATGTGTGGCGCTTACATGGGAACAGAGACAGGCATAAGGAAGCCCATCCCGCCAAGCTCCGTGGTCTTCCGCAGGGAAGATGACGCGACACTCCGAGAGGTGGCGGAGCGTGAAGCGGAGCGCAGGAAACGGACGCTGGACTGGGTAACGAAGGCAATAGAGGCACGGAAAGATGACAAGCCGCCTCCGCCGTTCATTGTGCCCCCGCCGGAGGGCGGGGAGAACTCGTCCTGAATGAGGCGGATTAAGGTGCGTAGCAATAGTTTTTGTAGTAGCCGTGGAAGAACCGGCCTCCTGGTCTCCGTGCAGCGGATCGTCCGTGGCGTCCAGGTCCAGTCATACCGGACCCGCCGGGGGCTCGCGCGATTCCCAAAACAGATCAACCAGCAACCGGTCCAGCGCGGCGCCGTCCGCCACGATCTTGCTGTAGCGCCAGCGCTTCCCGTCCGCCTCGGGAAGCGCCAACTCCAGCTGGTTCAATGTGCTCGATCCGGCCAGGGCGCGCCCCCGGTCCCGCGCACGATCCTTGCCGAACGGGTCCGGCTTGCCCGCCGCCAGCGCCAGCAACGGATCCGACCGCAGCCGGTCGTGATCGTTCAAATCCTCGTATCCGAGCGCCAGCCCATGCACCCGCTGCGCCGCCAACTCCCCAACGCCGTGCTCAACCCGCCAAGCCTGACGCGAGTCCCGGAAACACGCCGCCATCCGGCGCGTCAAATCCAGCCGCCGGTCAGCCTCGCGTAACAGGCGGGTTAGCGGCGAGGCAGGTACAGGTCCGTGATTACGCCGAGGTAGGCCTCGGCGGCCATGCCGATGGATTCCGACAGCGTGGGGTGCGGGTGGATGGTGAGCGCGAGGTCCTCCGCTTCGGCGCCCATTTCGATGGCAAGGGCCACTTCCGAAATCAGCTCGCCGGCGTTCACGCCCACGATGCCGCCGCCGATGACGCGGCCGTCTTTGGCATCGAACAGCAGCTTGGTCATGCCTTCGGAACGCTGCATGGAGATGGCGCGGCCGCTGGCGGCCCAGGGGAATACGCCCTTGCCGTAGTCCACGCCCTGCTCGCGGGCCTCGGCTTCGGTTATGCCCACCCAGGCGACTTCCGGATCGGTGTAGGCCACGGACGGAACCACGCGCGCATCGAAACCAACCTTCATGCCGGCAGCCGCTTCCGCCGCCACCTTGCCTTCATGCGCGGCCTTGTGAGCCAGCATGGGATGGCCAACGATGTCGCCGATCGCAAAAATGCGCGGCTGATTGGTCCGCAACTGCTTATCGACAGGGATGAAGCCGCGCTCATCCACGCTAAGGCCGGCCTTTTCAGCATCAATGCTGCGGCCGTTGGGCACGCGGCCCACGGCAACCAGCACGCCGTCGAAAGTGTCCGGCGGCGGCGCCTTGTCGCCCTCGAACCGAACCGCTATGCCCTTGGCCGCGGCTTTCGCGGATGCCACCATCACGCCGGTATGCACGGCCGCATAGCTTTTGCGGATGCGGCGCTCCAGCGGCTTGAGCAGGTCCGGGTCCGGCCCGGGCATGAGCCGGTCCAGCGCTTCCACCACTGTGATTTCGCTGCCCAAGGCAGCATACACGGTTGCCATTTCCAGGCCGATGATCCCGCCGCCAATAACCAGCAAACGCTCCGGAACGCCATCAAGCAGCAGAGCGCCGGTGGAGTCCATGATTCGCGGGTCTTCCGGCAGGTTGGGCAGCGCGCGGCTTTGCGAGCCGGCGGCGATGATGCACTGCTCAAATTCAAGCGTCTCGATTCCGGCGCCTGTTTTCACCACCAGCTCCTGAGGTCCCGAAAACCTTCCGGCGCCCTCAACAACCGTGACCTTGCGCTTGGCCGCCATGCCCGCCAGGCCGCCAGTCAGCCGGCCGACCACGCGCTCCACCCAGGCGCGGGAGGCCGCCGTATCCACCCTGGGCGCGGCGTATTCGATGCCCGCCCCGGCGAGCTGCTCCGCCTCGTCCATCACCCGCGCCAAATGCAGCAGCGCCTTCGACGGGATGCAGCCCACATTCAGGCAAACGCCGCCCAGGGCGGGATAGCGCTCGACCAGCGTCACTTCCATTCCGAGGTCGGCGGCGCGGAAGGCCGCCGTGTAGCCGCCGGGTCCGGAGCCCAGCACCGCCAGCTGCGTCTTCATGCCTTGCTCTCCGTTGCCATCTCTTGCGTTTCCGGGGCCAGCAGCCGGTCCGCATCCGCCAGCAACTGCGCCAGGCGCGTGGTGAAGCGCACGGCCATGGCGCCGTCGATTACGCGGTGGTCGTAAGACAGCGAAAGCGGCGCCATCAACCGCGGTTCAAACTGGCCATCCCGGTACGCGGGAGCCATGCGGGCCCGCGACACGCCCAGTATCGCCACTTCCGGGGCATTGATGACGGGAGTGAAAGCGGCGCCGCCAATGCCGCCCAGGCTGGAGATCGTGAACGACCCCCCCTGCATTTCACCGGGAGCCAACTTGCCCTCGCGGGCCTTGCGGGAAAGGTCCTGAAAGGCGCGGGCCAGGGCAACAACATCAAGCCGGTGGGCATTGCGGATTACCGGCACCAAGAGGCCGCGCCCGGTGTCGACGGCGAAGCCCAGATGCACGAACTTCTTCAGCGCCAGTGAAGCGCCGCCATCGACCAGAGAGGAGTTGAGGACCGGAAATTCCTTCAGGCACAGCACTGTGGCGCGGGCTACGAAGGCCAGCAGCGTGAGGCGCACGCCGGCGGCGGCAAGCTCCGCCTTCATGGCCTTGCGGCGCGCTTCGACCCCGGTGAGGTCGGCTTCGTCGTGCTGGGTAACATGCGGGATGTTGACCCAGCTGGCCCACAACCGGGGGCCGGATATCCTCTGCACGCGGCCCAGCGGCGCCACTTCGATCTCGCCATGAGCGGCGAAATCGACCTCGGGCACCTGCGGCAAGCCGCCCCCGGACGAGCCGCGCTCCAGCGCCAGCTTCACCCAGGCTTTCACATCGGCCTTGCGGATACGGCCCTTTTCGCCGGAACCCGTTACCGCTGCCAGATTCACGCCCAGTTCACGGGCGAATTTGCGCACCGCCGGCGAAGCGTGGGCGCTGGAAAAGCCCTCCTCGTCGATTGGCGGAAGCGCGCCGGGCGCGGAAAGCCGTTGCTGGGCGGCGGGCGGCGGCGAGAAAGGCGCCACAGTGCCCTGGAGTGGCGGCGCGGCAGCCGCGGGCGGGGACGGCGCGGCGGGCGACCTCGCGGGTTCCGGCGCGGCCTGTTCCCTTTCCGCCGTTGCCGCCGCAGCGGCCTGGCCTTCCAGTTCCGCGATCACATCGCCCTCGTTAACACGGTCGCCAACATCAACCTTCAGGTTCAGGATGCGCCCGCTGCCGGGCGACGGCACGTCCATGGCCGCCTTGTCGGTTTCCAGCGTAATCAGCGGGTCGCTGGCCGCCACCTCGTCGCCGGCGGAAACGGCCACCTCCACCACCTGCACATCGGCGAAATCGCCCAAACCGGGCACGTGCACCTGGATGACTTCAGGCATGAGGCGTTTCCAATCCAGGCATCTTCAGGCAGGTTCCTCTAACATCGGCTTCTTTGAGCTTAAAAGAAACTATATTCTTTTATCTTCGCCGATCACTCACAAGGTGACCGGGTCGGCCTTCTCTGGATCGATATTCCATTTCTTCATCGCTTCGGAAACCCTGCCCGCGCCAATCCGGCCCTCCGCCGCCAAGGCCGAGAGGGCGGCAGCCGCAATGTAGCGCGCATCCACCTCAAAATGGTTTCGCAGCGCCGGGCGCGCGTCGCTGCGGCCGAATCCGTCCGTGCCCAGCGTGATATAGGCGCCCGGCACCCATTGCCGGATCGAATCCGGCAATGCCGCCATGTAATCGCTGGCCGCCACGAAAGGCCCGGCGCAGTCACCCAGCGCCCTGGACAGATAGGCGCGCCGCGGCGGCCGGTCCGGGTTCAGGCGGTTGTAGCGCTCGCAGGCCAGCCCATCGCGCCGCAACTGGTTGTAGCTGGTAACGGACCACACGTCCGCCTCAACCCCATACTCCTCGCGCAACAGAGCGGCGGCGCCCACCGCTTCGTTCAAAATGGCGCCGGAACCAAACAATTGCACCCGCTCGGCATCATCGCTGCCCTTCCCGGCTCCGGGCAAACGGTAGATGCCCTTGAGAATGCCTTCGCGCATGTCCCGGCGCATGGGCGGCTGAGGATAGTTGTCGTTCATCGTGGTGATGTAATAGAAAACGTTTTCCTGCTTCTCGAACATGCGCCGCAGCCCGTCCTGAATAATCACGGCCAGTTCGCAGGCGTAGGCCGGGTCGTAACTCAGGCAGTTCGGCACCGTGGCCGCCGCCAGGTGGCTGTGGCCGTCCTGGTGCTGCAGGCCCTCCCCGGCCAGCGTGGTGCGCCCCGAGGTGCCGCCAATCAAAAAGCCCCGCGCCTGCGAATCGCCGCCGGCCCAGATGAAATCGCCAATGCGCTGAAAGCCGAACATCGAGTAGAAGATGTAGAACGGAATCATGGGCAGGCCGTGGTTGGAATACGAGGTGCCCGCGGCCAGCCAGGAGCAGAACGAGCCCGCCTCGTTGATGCCCTCCTCAAGGATCTGCCCCTTGAGGTCCTCCCGGTAGCCCATCAGTTGCTCGGCATCCTGCGGCGTGTAGAGCTGGCCAACCGAGGAATAGATGCCCAGCTGCTTGAACATGCCCTCCATGCCAAAGGTGCGGGCCTCGTCGGGGACGATGGGAACCACATGCTTGCCAAGCTCCTTGTCGCGCACCAGCATCTGCAGCATCCGGACCAGCGCCATGGTGGTGGAAATGGAGCGCGCGCCGGAACCGGCGGTGATCGACTTGAAGTTGCTCAGCGCCGGAGCTTTCAACCGCGGCGCTTTCGCGACCCGCTGCGGCATGAAGCCGCCCAAGCGGCGGCGGCGCTCTTTCAGGTAGCGAATTTCCTCGCTGTCCTCTTCCGGCATCCGGAAAGGAATTCTGCCGCTCTTCAGGGCCTCGTCGCTCACCGGTATCTTGAAACGGTCGCGGAACTCGCGCAACGCCGCCAGGTCCAGCTTTTTGGCTTGGTGAGCGATCATCCGGCTTTCGCCGCCTTCGCCCATGCCAAATCCCTTCACCGTTTTGGCCAGAATCACCGTGGGCCGCCCCGTCTGTTGCGCCGCCTTCTCGTAGGCGGCGTAAATCTTGACCCGGTCATGGCCGCCCCGGTTGAGCAGCTCGATGTCCTCGGTGGACATGCCCGCAACGAGATCCTTAAGGCCCTCAATGCCGCCAAAGAACTTTTCGCGCGTGTACTCGCCGCCCAGAGCCTTGCAGTTCTGGTATTCGCCGTCCACGCACTCTTCCATGCGGCGGCGCAAAAGGCCGTTGCGGTCGCGCGCCAGCAGGGGGTCCCAGCGCGAGCCCCAGATCGCCTTGATCACGTTCCAGCCCGCGCCCAGGAACGCCGCCTCCAGTTCCTGGATGATCTTGCCGTTGCCGCGCACCGGCCCGTCGAGCCGCTGCAGGTTGCAGTTGACCACGAAGATCAGGTTGTCCAAGCGCTCGCGCACCGGAACCGTGATGGCGCCCAGGGACTCGGGCTCGTCCATTTCGCCGTCGCCCAGCATGCACCAAACGCGGCGCCCGCCCATGTCCGCCAGCCCGCGGTGCTCCAGGTAGCGCATGAAGCGCGCCTGGAAAATCGCCATCATCGCGCCCAGGCCCATGGATACGGTGGGGAACTGCCAGAAGTCCGGCATCAGCCAGGGATGCGGATAGGACGACAGGCCGCCGCCGCCCACCTCCTGGCGGAAGCGGGCAAGCTGCTTTTCGCTCAGCCGGCCCTCCAGGAAGGCGCGCGCGTAAATGCCGGGCGAGGAATGTCCCTGAAAGTACACGAGATCGCCGCGGTTTTCCCGGGTGGGGGCGCGCCAGAAATGATTGAAGCCCACTTCGTAAAGCGTGGCCGCGGAGGCGTAGGTGGCGATGTGCCCGCCATACTCGGAACTCTTGCGGTTGGCGTGCACCACCATCGCCATGGCGTTCCAGCGGATGTAGCTCTCGATGCGGCGCTCCATGGCCACGTCGCCGGGATATTCGGGCTGGTCGGCGCGCTCGATGGTGTTGAGGTAGGCGGTGTTGGCGCCGTAGGCCATCTGGGCGCCGGAACGCCGCGCGCGGTCGGTAATCCGGTTGAGCAGAAACGCGGCCCTTTCGGGGCCCTGGGTGCGCAGAACCGAGTCGATGGATTCCAGCCACTCGCGCGTTTCCAGAGGGTCGCTGTCGTGGAAAGGATTGGCGCGTTTCAGAGTGTCGTCTGGCATACAATCACGCGGCCACAATGGCTTCCAATGCCCAATGAGGCTGGCCCCTGCCGGCAGTTCCCATGCGCGCTCCCTGGACCCTGAAAAATCGCTTTCGCAGCTTCATGCCGGTAGCGGTGGATGTTGAAACCGGCGGCATCGATCCGGAAGCGTCCGCCCTGCTGGAAATCTCGGCGGTTCTGTTCAGCGTGTGCGATGACGGCCAACTGGCGCCGTCGGAACATGTGTGGCTCCATGTGCTGCCCTTCGAGGGGTCCGTGATCGACGAAGAGGCGTTGCGCATCAACCGCATCAAGCCGCACCACCCCTTGAGGCCCGCGGTGCCGGAGCGCGAGGCGCTGCGGCGCGTGTTCCGCGTGGTGCGCAGGGAGTTGAAGGAAACCGGTTGCTCGCGCGCCATACTGGTGGGCCACAATGCGCATTTCGACCTGGCGGTTCTAAACGCCGCGATCAAGCGCAGCGGCATCAAGCGCAACCCCTTTCATCGCTTCAGCGTATTCGACACCTGCACGCTGGGCGGGGCCGTGTTCGGCCAAACCGTGATGAGCTTGGCGGTGCAGGCCGCAGGCATCGAATGGAACGAGGACCGCGCTCATTCCGCCCTGTACGACGCGCAAGCCTGCGCGCAACTCTTCTGCGAGGCGGTGAATCGAATCAACGATCAGTCCAATCCGGCGCTGCGGCGCTGAATCATTCCGCGGGGCGCTAGTCCAGGTCCTGGACCAACTCGCTCAATTCGCCGCTGCGGGCCATCTGCGTAACAATATCGGCGCCGCCCACCAGCTCCCCGCGCACATAAAGTTGCGGGAAAGTGGGCCAGTTGGCGTATTCCTTCAGCCCCTGGCGCAAATCCGGGTCCTGAAGAATATCCACATAGGCGAAGCGTTTTCCGCACTGGCGCAGCGCCGCCACCACCTGCGCGGAGAATCCGCACTGGGGAAAATCCGGAGATCCTTTCATATACAGCAACAGGGGAAACTCCTCAATCTGCTTGCTGATGCGCTGCTCTAACTGCTTGTTCTGCATGGCCATGGAGTAAATACAAAGCGGGGTGAGTGATTATAGGCTACCCGCTGCAACTCCGGCCCGCATGTTGCCCCAGGTGTTGCGGACAAGCCGCTCGCTGCCTCCCCGGCTTTTCCGCATCCGGGCCGGGCGCAATACTCGCCAGGGCCGCTTGTGGCACAATCGGCGCTTTGGATTTAACGGAGAGGGGACGTTATGAACCCACTGAACACTCTTACCGGAACGCTTGTGGGCGGCCTGGTGCTTTCTCTCATCATCATGGCCATTGCCGCGGGCACCGGCAGTTCGATGGCTGGCGCAAACTGGGTCAATGCCCTTCTGATCTGGATTCACGTGTTTGCCGGCATCACCTGGATCGGCCTGCTCTACTACTTCAACTTTGTGCAGGTGCAAGCTCTTTCGGATGCGGCTTCGGACGACGGCGGGCCGAGCGGCGCCGCAATTACCCGCTACGTCGCGCCCCGCGCGCTGTGGTGGTTCCGCTGGGCCGCGCTGGTCACCTGGCTGGCAGGGGCCACCTTCCTCCTGCACCGGGGCGATTTCATCAACGCTTTCACTCTGGGCCTGGCGCCCGGCGGCGGCGATGCCATGTACGGCCTGACGATCGGAGTCGGCGCCTGGCTGGGAAGCGTCATGCTGTTCAATGTGTGGTTCGTTATCTGGCCCAACCAGAAACGGGTGCTGGGGCTGGTTGAAGCCAGCGCCGAGGAAATCAACAAATCCCGGCGCACCGCGTTCGTGTTCTCCCGCACCAACACGCTGCTCTCCATCCCCATGCTGGCCAGCATGGTAGGCGCAGGCCACGGCACGCTGTTCTAACCGTATATCTATTTGCGGGGGCGCGCTTTCCCGCCTGCTGCAAGAGCCGCCAATGCCGGCCTCGACCGGACCATAACCTAGGTGCTCAGGTAAGCCTCTTGTTGTTGATTCCGAGGGGGCTGTCCCTCCTCTCGGCGGGGCGTTGAGGGCAGGCTGCCCGAATGAGCTACAGGGACGTATTCATGCGTCCCCGCCGAGAGGAGGGACAGCCCCCTCGGAATCAACAACAAGAGGCGGGGGGTGCCGGACGGCGGCGCGCAGCCGATCTTGGCAGCGACGGTCAGGAACAATCCCCTCGGAATCAACAAGAGGCGGAGGCAGCGCTCTGCGCGGAGAATCAGGGCATGAGGCGCATTGAGAAATCGCAGGCGCGGATGTTTTTGGTGAGGGCGCCGCAGGAGATTCGATCCACGCCGGTGGCGGCTACGGCGGCGATGTTCTCCGGGCCGATGCCGCCAGACGCTTCGAGGATCGCGTCGCTGCGGCGGAGGCGGGCGCGTTCTCGCACGGCTGCGGCCAGTTGACCGAGCGGGAAGTTGTCCAGCATCACCCAGCGGGCGCCGGCCCCAAGCGCTTCGGCGAGTTCATCCAGATTCCGCACTTCCACAGTGACCGGGAGATTAGCCTCGGCGCCGGAAGCCGCCTCCAGCGCTTCGCGCACCCCGCCTGCGGCGGCAATGTGGTTTTCCTTCAGCAATATGGCGTCATAAAGGCCCATGCGGTGGTTCGTGCCGCCGCCCACACGCACCGCGTATTTCTGGGCCTGCCTTAAACCGGGGAGTGTTTTGCGCGTGTCCAGCAAGGTGGCGGCGCTTCCTTCAATGGCCGCCGCCATCTCGCGGGTTCGAGTAGCCACCCCGGACAGCAATTGCAAAAAATTCAGCGCCGCCCGCTCGCCGCTCAAAAGCCCGCGCGCCGGGCCGCGCAACCCGCATACAACCCCGCCCGCTTGCGCCGCTTCGCCTTCGGCCACCCGCCAGCGCACAGCAATGCGCGCATCCAGAGCCCGGAACACCTCCTCAAACCAGTCGCGCCCGCACAATACGCATGCCTCGCGCGCCACCACCACTGCGGCAGCCGGCGCGGATTCCGGCAGCAGTTCAGCCGAAACATCGCCGCTGCCCACATCCTCGCGCAAGGCGCGCCGCGCATCCTCGCGCACTGCCTCCGCCAACGGCGCGGGCGCGGGGCGGTTGTTGCTCCTCATACCCGAAACGCGGCGTGGCCTAGCAGCCCGCGGCGGCGGAAGCCGCGCTTCGCGCCGAGACCGGCGGGGCGCCCGGCGAGCAAGTCGCGAGGAGGAGAAATAGCGGGAATATTCGGTCAACGAGCAACGCGGCCAAACGGGATGGGCTGGCGGTCGAATGCAGCGGGACTTTTGCCACCGGCTGCTAAGGCCTGAAAAAGATGTTCAGCATCGTGGCGCGAATCAGCACCGCAGAGTCGCTCTCGCGCTTCAGTTCCGCCTCCACCACAGCCTGGCGCCGTCCGCTGTGAATCACGCGGCCTTCGCCGAGCAGCGGCTCGCCCATGGGCGCGGCCTTGAGGAAATTGGCGGACAACTGCGCGGTGCTGAAAAGCTTTTCTCCGCAGGAAAACCAGGTGACGGCCCCGCTCAGGTCATCCAGCATCGCCAGCGCGAATCCGCCCTGCAGCGAGCCGATGGGGTTGGCCAGGCTGGCGGGCGGCTGATAGCGCGCCGCGGCCATGCGGCGCTCCGCGTCCACCCACAGCAACTCGCCGCCCAGCGCCTCGCGGCTGGCAAGCCGCGGCAGCTGCGAGAGGTCAATTTCCGCGGGCACGGTTGAATCCGGAGGGGCCAGGATTTAATCCAGAGCATCGCCCAGGCGCCTGGCCAGCGCCGCCACATCCGCCGGGTTGGCCTGGCTCACTTGCGGGTATTCCGTAAACCGCTCGGGAATCTTCACGGTGGCGTCAATGCCCATCTGCTCGGATTGCACCGGCACGCCCTGGGCGGACTTCGGCGCCGAAGGATCCAGCACGAAGGCCTGGCCGGAGGCGTTGGTAAGGATGTCCGACACCGGCTGCACCCGGGTCATGATGGCCCACTCCACCGAGTTCAGGTCATAGGGATTAACGTCCGGCCCCACCACGACCACCAGCTTGGCGGTGCGCCCCCAGCGCCCGGCGGCGCCCCACACCGCGTGCAGCACATACTTTCCGAACTCCGGATGCGGCTTGGCGGCGCCGTCCACGCTGAGCTGCACGATGTAGGTCATATTGGGCGTAACCACCACATCTTTCACTTCGGGAATCTTGCGCCCCAGGTCGCTTAATACCTCGCCCTCCACCGGCAGCAGCGCCAGATAGTTGTGATCGAACGGCGGCACCATTTCCATGGTGGAGTGCCAGATCGGATTTTTGCGATGGGTGATGTGGTTGACCTGCATCAGCGGGAACACCTGCACCGCGTCGTAGTAGCCCAGGGGATTGGAATGCCAGCCGATCTGTTCCTGCTGGCCCGGCAGAAATTCGCCTTCAAGCACGTATTCCGCCGTGGCCGGCACTTCAATGTCAATGGTGTCGCACTTCACCAATTTGAGCGGCGAGCCGCGCAAACCGCCGGCAAAATCGTACTCGTCGTGGCCAAACGGCAGCCCGGTGGCCGAAGCCACGTGCAGCGCCGGGTCGCAGTTGCAGGCGATCGCTATTTCCAGTTTCTTGCCGACGGCAATGGCCTTGGCCAGGTGCAGGCCGCCGTGATTCATCGGCGGATTCCAGTACACGAACACCGCCAGGCAGCGGTCCTGATTGCGCTGCGAATACTCGCCGCCGGCCGGATGCTGAGCGTTCCACAGTTGCGTATGGCGGTACCAGCCCACGTTGCGGGCGCCGGTTTCGGGGTCCTTGGTGATGGCGATGCCGTTGGTGATGTAGGCCGGTCCCTCCTTGCCAAACCATACGTGCGGAATATGCTTGCCCAGCGACACTTCATCCTCGGGAATCACCACTTCCTTGCAGGGCGCGTCCGCCCGCTCCACCATCACCGGCTTGTGCCACCCCGCAGGGTCCGAGAGGATGCGGGCCAGCTTGCGCTTGGCCTCAAGGGGATCTTCCTCATCAATGCACAGGCTGGTGCGCTCGCGGGTGCCGTAGGGATTGAACGCCACCGGCACGCCGGGCGTGTTGTAGCCGGTCAGGTTCTCCAGGATGAGGGCGCGGTTGGCGCCGCTGTGCGCAAGCGCCATCAGCGGCTGCAAATCGGAATTGTTCAGGGCAACGCTCAAGGGCTGCCTGACGCGGCGGAGATCGTCCCGCTCCTCAAGCAGATTCAGAAAAGCGCGAAAATCGTCAAAGGCCATGCATTCCTCCCGTCGGCGCTGGCGTAAGAGCGCAGCCTAATGCAATTCCCGCATTCTTTCCATGCTCAGCGCGCCGGGCGCCGCGAGTGGCAGTATCCCGCCATAAATCCGGCGAGCCAGACTGATGCGACAATGCGAGCCTGACACAGCAACGGGGACCTATCTCTTGAACGGCAAGGGCGAGAGGATTTACGACTGGCTGGCCTATCATGCGCGCTACAACGCGGATTCGCCGGCCTGCGTGGACCTGGGCACCGGGCGCCGGTTCACCTATGCCGAGATCAATGACCGCAGCACCCGCCTGGCCACCGGCCTGGCGGCCGAGCACGGCGCAGGCAAGGGCGACCGGGTAGCCATCATCGCCGCCAACAGCACCGATTTCTACGAGCTGATGTTCGCCTGCTGGAAGCTGGGCGCGCTGTTCATGCCTTTGAACTGGCGGCTGCACGCGCGGGAAATCGCCGCCCTGCTGGCGCACGGCGAGCCCAGGGTTCTGTTCTGCGATCAGGAATTCGCGCCGTTGATCGAAGGCTGGGAACAGGGAGCGGCGCTCATCCGCCGGGAAGGAAGCGGCTCGGACTACGAAAAACTGATTTCCGCTCATCGCCCGGAGGCGGTCATGCCGGAACTCGCGGGCGATGACCTCAACTGCCTCCTGTACACATCGGGAACCACAGGAAAGCCCAAGGGCGTGATGCACAACTACCGGATGACCTGCAACACGGTGCTGTGCGCCGCCCTGCACGCGGGCTTGACGCGGGACTCCGTAAGCCTTGCCCACGCTCCGCTTTTTCATACCGCCGGGCTGAACGGTTCGGGCACAGCGCTGTTCCACTACGGAGGATGCGTGAATGTGATGCCCCGCTGGGACGCGAAGAAGTGCCTGGGCTACCTGGCCGACCCCGAAATGGGAATCACGCACTGCGTTGGCGTTCCTGCGCACTACGCGATGATGAGCGAACTGCCGGAATTCGAGAACGCGAGCTTCCCCACCCTGGTTTGCCTGGGCGTGGGCAGCGCCCCCGTGCCCATGCCGCTGCTGCGCGCCTGGGAAGCCAGGGGAGTGGCCCTGGCGCAGTCGTACGGCTTGACGGAGTGCTTCAGCGTTGCGCTCACTCCGCCGCGCCGGGCCCGCGAAATGCTCGGCTCGGCGGGCCATGCGATGATGCATGTGGAGCTTCAGATTGGCGACAGCGAAGGAAAGGAGCGGCCGCATGGAGAAGTGGGCGAAATCCAGCTGCGGGGGCCGGGAGTAACGCCGGGATACTGGCGCGACCCCGAGCGGACGGCCGCATCGCGGGTGAACGGCTGGTTCCGCACCGGCGATGCGGCCCGCATGGATGAGAATGGCGCGCTCACCATTGTGGACCGCATCAAGGACATGTTCATTTCCGGCGGCGAAAACATCTATCCGGCGGAAATCGAGCACGTGATCGTGAAGATGCCGGCGGTGAGCATGGCGGGCGTAATCGGAATGCCGGACCCCAGGTGGGGCGAGGTGGGCATGGCGCTGGTCCTGCCCCGCCGGGGCCTGCGGGTGACCGAAGAGGATGTCCTTGAACAGTGCCGCGCCAACTTGGCGCGCTACAAGATTCCCAGGCATGTGAGGATCGTGAGCGAACTCCCGGTCAGCCCGCAGGGCAAGGTGCTGAAAACGGAACTGCGCCGCCTTTACGCGCCCCGGCGGGGAAAATGAACGCCAACGCGCTCCCCGCGCAGGACAACCCGTTTCGGCATGCGGCGTTCCGCAAGCTGTTCGCCGCCCAGGTCATTGCGCTGATCGGAACGGGCTTGAGCACCGTTGGCCTGCAGCTGCTGGCCTACCGCCTGACCGGGGGCCAGGCGGCGCCGGTTCTCGCCATCGCGCTTTCCATCAAGATGGCGGCCTATGTTTTTCTGGCGCCGGTTTGCGGCGGCCTGGCGCACCGCACTTCACGCAAGTCCATTCTTGTGACCAGCGACATAGCGCGCGCCGGCCTGGTGCTGCTGTTGCCTTTCGTTACCCGGGAATGGCAAATCTACGTGCTGATCTTTGCCGTGCAAGCATTGGCCGCGGCGTTCAAGCCGGTATTGCAGGCCATCATTCCCACCGTGCTGCCGGACCAGGCCACCTACACGCGGGCGCTGTCCTGGACCCGCCTGGCCTACGACCTGGAAACCGTGGGCAGCATGATGCTGGCCATCACGCTGATGGCCGCCGGCAGCGGGTTTGAACTGCTGTTCGAGCTGAACTCCGCAGCCTTCCTCATATCGGCTGCGCTGCTCATCATGACCCGGCTACCCGCCATGGCCCTGGTGGAGCGCGCCGGCGGCCTGCTGGATGACATCAGCTTCGGGGCGCGATCCTATTTGGCCACCCCCAGGCTGCGCGCCCTGCTGGCGCTGCACTTCGCAGCCGCCATGGTGAGCGGCGCGGTTCTGGTCAACAACGTGGATTACGTGCGCGCCGAGCTGGGCGGGGAGGATTTTCTGGTTGCCCTGACCATGCTGGCCTACGGCGCCGGTTCCATGGCCGCGGCGCTCGCCACCCCGCTAATCCTTCGCCGCATCAACAGCCGGCAGCTCATCGCCCGCGGCGCGCTTGTTGCCGGTTTCGCGGCCCTGTTCCTGATCCTCACGCCCGGCCTGGCGGCGGCGCTGGCGCTGTGGGCGGTGATGGGCGCGGGCGGCTCCTGGGTCTATACGCCTGCCGGACGGGTCATCAACCGCTCATCCCGCCCGGCCGACCTGCCCGCCTACTTCTCCGCTCATTTTTCGCTGTCGCATGTCGCCTGGCTGGTTGGCTACCCGCTGGCGGGCTTTCTGGGGTCCTGGCTGGGACTATCAATGGCCGGCTTCATCCTGGGGCTGGCCTGCCTGGCGCTGGCCGCCGCCGGCTACAGCCTGTGGCCGCGCGAAGACCACGCCGACATCCCGCACGAACACGCCGCAATAGAGCACGCCCACCCGCACATCCACGACCGCCACCATCAGCACGCCCACGACGGCAGCGAGGGCCCGCAACCCCACAGCCACCCGCACCGGCACGAACCCGTGCGCCACTCGCACAACTACGTGATCGACCTGCACCACCCGCGCTGGCCCACCGGCTGACCAATCCCGCCGCCAAACCGCCAGATTGCATTAGCGCCACTGAGTTTTCTGGCGCCAGCCGGGCGCGGCCAGCGCTTGCCGAATACCGACTTGAAGGCAGCGCCATCAAGCAGCCCGCCAAGCGCAAGGCGGGTCAAGGGCGGTTGAGGCGGGCGGTGGCGGCGCGGTAGCCGGATTCCAGTTCGGCGATGAGTTCGGAGGTGGACTGTATGCGTTCGACTGAGCCCACGCCCTGGCCTGCTGACCAGATGTCCCGCCAGGCGCGGGCGCGCATTTCCTCGTTGTTGAACTGGATTTGGGGGTTCGCCCGGCCCAATTCAGCGGGATCAATGCCGGCCCGCTTGACGCTGGCCATCAGATAATTGGCCGGCACGCCGGTAAAGTAGGGCGTGAGCACTAGGTCGTCCACGCCGCTGTCCACCAGCATCTGCTTGTAGCTGTCCGACGCCAGGCTCTCGCGCGCGGCGATGAAGCGGGTGCCAATGTAGGCAAAGTCCGCGCCCATGGCGATGGCCGCGGCCACATCCGCGCCGGAGGAAATGCCGCCGGCCAGCACAATAGGCCCGGCGAAGAACTTGCGCACCTCCGCCACAAAGGCGAACGGCGTGATCAGGCCAGTGTGACCGCCGGCGCCCGCCGCCACCAGCACCAGGCCGTCCACCCCGGCATCCGCCGCCTTGCGCGCGTAGAACAGGCTGTTCACGTCGCAAAACAGCGCGCCGCCGTAAGAATGCACTTCCTCGCGCACCCGCCTGGGGCTGCCCAGCGAAGTAATGACGATGGGCGCGCGGTACTGCGCCGCAAGCTTGAGGTCGTCGGCCAGCCGCTTGTTGCTGCGGTGCACAATCAGGTTCACGGCCCAGGGCGCGATCTTGCCGGGGCGCTGCCTCTCGTCCTCGGCCAGCGTGGCT
Organism: Gammaproteobacteria bacterium; assembly: GCA_007571315.1. GTDB lineage: Bacteria > Pseudomonadota > Gammaproteobacteria > Steroidobacterales > Foliamicaceae > Foliamicus. Next base: position 74 of record RKRP01000049.1, on the reverse strand, counting down.
GTAATCCGCTGCAGCCATTCCTCCAGCGCTTCCAGAGGACGGGCGTTGAGCGACGGGAAGGCGCCGATTACGCC
>RKRP01000124.1 GCA_007571315.1 Gammaproteobacteria bacterium | reverse complement strand
ATGCGGGGTAGCGTGGCGTTGGTGGATTGCGGGGGGGCGAACATCGCTTCGTTGCGGTTTGCGCTGGAGCGGCTGGGGGTGGAGGCCAGGTTCACGCGCGAGGCCAGCGAAATCGAAAGCGCGGAGAGGGTTTTTTTGCCGGGAGTCGGAGCGGCTGGCGCGGGCATGGCGAAACTGCGCGAAGCGGGGCTTGAAGCGCTGATACCGCGCCTTGAGCAGCCGGTTCTGGGAATTTGCCTGGGGATGCAGTTGCTGCACGAGATCTCCAGCGAGGACGACACGCCCTGTTTGGGGGTGATCCCGGGACGGGTGGATTTGCTGCCAGCGGGGCCTGGGCGCGCTATCCCGCATATGGGCTGGAACCAGGTGGCGCAGCGGGGCGAGTCGAAGTTGCTTCGCGGGATTCCCAGCGGCGCCTGGTTCTATTTCGTGCACAGCTACGCCGCCCCTCCCGGCGCCGACTGTTTTGGCGAAACCGAACATGGCGCCGACTTTGCCTCGGTGGTGCAAAGAAACAACTTCTTCGGCGTGCAGTTCCACCCGGAGCGGTCGGGCGAAAACGGCCAGCGCCTGCTGCGGAATTTCCTTGGCGTTTGAAGCAGGCGCGGTCTCCGCAGCCCCTGGCGCAATATGCGGGCTAGCGCAATGCGCGGGTTAACGTGGAGCTGATTCCTTCAATAGATCTGATGGCCGGCCGGGTAGCGCGCCTGCGCCGCGGGCGCTTCGACGAGGCCTTTTTCTATTCAGCGGCGCCCCTGGAACTGGCGCGGAAATGGGCCAGCCTGGGGGCGCGGACTTTGCACATTGTAGACCTTGACGGCGCTCGTTCGGGCAGGCGCGCAAACGCCCGGGCCATAGCGCAAGTGGCGAGAGAGACATCGCTGGCAGTGCAGGCGGGCGGCGGCATTCGCGACGATGAAACCCTGCATTCGGTTTTCGCAAGCGGCGCCAGCAGAGCCGTGGCCGGCAGCGCGCTGGCCGAGGCCCCGCAGCTGGCGCAACGCTGGGTGAAGGAACATGGCGCCGACCGGCTGGTGGCAGCGCTGGACGTGCGGCCCGGCCCCCAGCCCGAGGTGCTCACCCGCGGCTGGACCCGGGGCAGCGGGCTGTCCTTGTGGGAACTGCTGGACCGCCTGCTGGAACAGGGCGTCGCCTGGTTCCTGTGCACCGATGTCGGCCGCGACGGCATGCTGAGCGGGCCCAATACGGATTTGTACGCGCGTTGCGTGCGCCACGCGCCCGGGGCTTCCTTCATCGCCTCCGGCGGGGTCTCGCGGGCGGACGATCTCAGGGCGCTGGCGGATACAGGTGTAGCGGCGGCGGTGTCCGGCAAGGCTCTGCTGGACGGGCGCATAACCGGCGAGGAGGCGGAAAAGTGCTGGCGCGGCGAATAATTCCCTGCCTGGATGTGCGCAACGGCCAGGTGGTGAAGGGCGTGCGCTTTCGCGAGCACCGCGTGATGGGCGAAATCATGGACCTGGCGCGCCGCTACCGCGAGGAGCGCGCCGACGAAGTGGTGTTCTACGACATCACCGCGAGTCCGCGCGGCCGCTCGGTGGACCGCAGCTGGATCCTGCGCGTGGCCGCGGCGCTTGATATCCCGTTTTGCGTGGCCGGGGGGATCCGCGATGTAGCTTCAGCCGAAGAGGTGCTGATGAACGGCGCCGACAAGATCTCCATCAACAGCCCGGCGCTCGCCAACCCCAAGCTGATTGAGGAATTGGCGCGGCGCTTCGGCTCCCAGTGCGTGGTGGTGGGAATCGACAGCAGCGGCAGCGGCAGCGAATGGCAGGTGCACGAACTCACCGGCGACCCTTCGCTCAGCCGCTCGGCGGGACGCAGCACGCTGAACTGGGTCGGCGAGGTCCAGGACCGCGGCGCCGGCGAAATCGTGCTGAACTGCATGAACAGGGACGGCGTGCGCCAAGGCTATGACATCGAGCAACTGTGCGCCGTGCGCGATCGCTGCAGCATACCGCTGATCGCCTCGGGCGGCGCCGGCTCTCCCGAGCACTTTGCCGACGTATTCCGGCAGGCGCGCGTGGACGGCGCGCTGGCCGCCAGCGTATTTCACTCCGGCGAAATCGCCATCCCCGACCTCAAGGCGTACCTGGCCGCCCAAAACATCCCCGTGCGCTCCTGACCCCGCGGGATGGAGAGAGAGCGGCGGGCCCGCAGCCGGACGATCCCTTGTACCGCCTGCCTGATTGCGCCTCGCCCGGCGGCGGGGAATCGCTTCAGAATGAAGAAATCGACGCGATAGTCGATGGCCAGTGAGATATTTATCGACACAAGCGGGTTCTACTCACTGCTGGCGCGGGCGGAAGGCATGCATCAGCAAGCCGGCTTTCGCCGCCTTCTGACAGCCTGAGCAGGCGCTGGCAACGGCGGGCTACAGGCACTTGAAGTAGTCGAAGGGTTCCTGGCAGGCGAGGCAGCGGTGCAGGGCCTTGCAGGGGGTTGAACCGAACTGGCTGATACGTTCTGTTTCGGCGGCGCCGCACAGCGGGCAAGCGGGCCGCGGCGGCGCTTCGCGGGCCTCCCGGCGCAAGCGCGGCGGCGCTATGCCCGCTTCGCGCAGCCGTTGGCGGCCTTTCGGAGAAATCCAGTCGGTGGTCCATGGCGGCGTCAAAACCTGGCGAAGCTCCACTGAGTAGCCGGCATCTTGCAGGGCGGCGCGCACCCGGCGTTCAATCACCTCGTTGGCGGGACAGGCCGTGTAGGTGGGCGTCAACTCCAGTGCAACCCGGCCGGCGCTCGTTTCCACGTTCCGCACCACCCCCAGGTCCAGCACCGACAGCACCGGTATCTCCGGGTCCATGACCGCGGAAAGCACGCGTTCGACACGGGCATCCACAAGTCAAACGGCAGGAGGGACCGCGCCTCTTCCCGGCGGGTCAGCGGCGCGAGCGCAATTCGTCGAGCACATCGGCAAGCGCAACGCCGCTTCCCTCCAGCAAAACCAGCAGGTGGTAGATTACATCGGCGGCCTCGGCGCGCACGCCCTTGCGGTCGCCGCAAGCCGCAGCCAGCGCCAGTTCCACCGATTCCTCGCCAAATTTCTGCGCCACGCGCCGCGGCCCGGCGCCCAGCAGCCGGGCCGTATAGCTGTTCTCAGGGGCGGCTTCAGCGCGCGAGCGGACCACCGCCTCCAGTTCCAGCAGGAAGTCCGCCGAAACGGCCCTGGTCGCCTTGCTCACTCGATCACCTCCTCGCAGGCCGGCTCGCGCAGGTTATAACTTGAAGCCATTACCCTGCCATAGGCCCCGGCGTTGGCGAACAGCAGCACGTCGCCCTCGCGGCATTCCGGAAGCATGCGGTCGCGCGCCAGCACATCGCCGCTCTCGCAGATCGGCCCCACCACGTTCACCAGCCGGCTGGCCGGCTCATCCAGGCGGCTCAGGTTGCGCACCTCGTGGTACGAGCCGTACAGCGCCGGGCGCACCAGCGAGTTCATGCCCGTTTCCACGCCCACATAGCGGGCGCCGCGCTTGCCCTTCACCTGGGTGACACGGGCCAGCAGCACGCCAGCCTCCGCCACCACATAACGGCCCGGCTCCAGCCAGAATTCCAGCGGCCGCGGCGCCCGGTCCCGGCATTCCGCAAGCCGGGCGTCCAGCGCGGCCAGGTCCAGGCCCTGCTCTCCCGCGTGTTGGGGCACTCCCAGCCCGCCGCCCAGATTCACGGCGCGCGCATCGGGAAAATGCTTGATGCAATCGAGCAGCGTTTCGGCTATGGGAACCCAGGCGCCAGGATCCATTATGCCGCTGCCCATGTGCGCATGAAGACCAGCGACTTCCGCGCCGGCCGCGGCGGCGGCCCTGGCGGCGCGCCGAACTTCAAAAAGCGGTATGCCGAACTTCGAGTGCACGCCTGCCGTTCGCACATGGCGGTGCAATCCGCGGCCCACGCCCGGGTCCAGCCGAAGAAAGATCCGGCTTCCGGCAAACAGTTCCGGCCAATCCTCCAGCGCGCCGAGATTATCGACCGTCACCTGCGCGCCCGCTTCCAGAGCCTCGCGGTACTCGGACCGGGGCGCGAAGTTCGGCGTAAAGAGAATTCGCGCTGTTTCATGTTGCGGGAACTGCTCCTGAATCAGGCGCAACTCTCCGGGCGAGACGCACTCGAACTCCAGGCCGCAAGCGCGGGCGCGCTTCAGAACGGCGGAATGCGGGTTGGCCTTGAGCGCATAGTACGCGCGGTCGATCGATTTCAGCCGGGCAAGCCGTCTGGCGGCGGCGGCCACCTGGCCCAGGTCGTACACGTACGCGGCGCCGTGTTTTTCCGCCAGCTTCAGCAACTCGGCGCGGCGCGCGGCCCACCATGGCGTCCGGGCGCTTTCGGCAGCCGCAGCGGCGGCCGCAGGGGCTGGCCGGGTTAGTTCCTCCCACGCGGGACCGAAAACCTCGTCGCCGGCCTCTGGAGCAATCAGGCGTCCATGCAGGCTTTGGGCCAGCCGCCGGGCCGGGTCCGGGTCCACCACAAAGCTGATATTGAGATCGCTGGCGGCCTGGCTCAGCAGATGGATCGGCTGCTCGCGAAAGGCCTCCAGAGCAGGCCCCACTTCATGCAAAATCGCCCTTATGCGCCGTCCCACCAGCGTAACCACGCTGGTGTTGGTGGTGATTCTGACCTGCCCTATCCGTCCCAGCTCCGAACGCAGCCGCGCCATAAGCTGAGGAGTGAGGGCCTCGGGGTCGTTATCCAGCGTTACCGTAACGTTGCTCTCGGAAGTTGAAACCAGGTCCACCGACAAGCCCAGCGCGCCGAAGCAGGCGAAAACCTCATGCAGAAAACCGACCCGCCGCCACATGCCCAGCGTTTCCAGCGATACCAGCGGCACGCCGCTGCGCAGCATTACAGCCTTGACCTGCGCGCTGCCGGCGCCTTCGGCAGGGCCAATGCGGGTGCCCGGCAGTTGCGGATGCCCGGTCGAGCGAACCGTTAACGGAATGCGCCGGTCCCGCAGCGGAGGAATGGACAGCGGATGCAGCACCCCGCCGCCGGAAGTTGCGATTTCCTGAGCTTCCGCGTAGCTGAGCTGGCGCAACAGCCTGGCGCCGCTGATTATCCTCGGATCGGCGCTGAACACGCCCGGAACGTCGGTCCACATTTCCAGCCGGCAGGCGCCGATAGAGGCAGCCAGCGCCGCGGCGGACACATCGGAACCGCCGCGCCCCAGCAACACCTCCTCGCCCTCGGCATTGCGGGCGATATAGCCCTGCGTAAGCGGAACGCCGGGCAGGCGCTCCAGCAGCGCAAGCGCTTCGGGATTGGAATCGTGCGCGCAGGCCGCATTCAGCATGGAGTCCCGTTCACTGGCCCAGGCGCGCTCCCCGGCCCGCAACAGGCAGGCGGGGTTCACCGGCGAAACCTGCACGCCTTTCAGCGAAAGCGCTTCCGCTCCCAGCAGGCCGGCCAGGCGTTCGCCCAAAGCCAGAACCTTGACCCGGGCGCGGTAACCCGCCTCCCCGGTCAACGCGATGCCGCGCAACAGTTGCGCCAGCTTGGCCAGTTCGGAACCCAGGCAAGCGCGAGGATCGCCAATGCCGGCCGCGCGCGCCAATTGGAAATGCCGCTCGGCGAGCGCCTGCTCACGCCCGCCATGCTCATCGCGGCGCGCCAGTTCAATCAGGTCTTGAAGTGCATCGGTCGCGCCGGCAATCGCTGAATGCACGACGATCGGCCGCAGCCCCTGTTCCAGGCGGCGGCGGACCAGCCGGGCCACTGTGTCCCAGCCATTCGCGCTGGCCACGCTGCCGCCGCCAAACTTGAGCACTGCCCAGGGCGCGCTCATGCCGCCACCACTTTGCCGGGATTCATGATGCCCTGCGGGTCCAGGGCGCGCTTGACCGCCCGCATCAGGCCCAGTTTGACCGGATCGCCCAGCCGTTCCAGCTCGTCCTTCAGCAGCAGTCCCACGCCGTGCTCGGCGCTGAAACTGCCTTCCATGCCCCAGGCCAGCTCGCGCAGGGCGGCGCTCAAGGCTTCGCCCTGCCGGGCGAAGCGCCGCGGGTCAAAACCGGCCGGGCAAACCACGGAGTAATGAAGATTGCCGTCGCCGATGTGCCCAAACGGCGCCGGCTCGGTGCCCGGCACGAATCGCCGGCACAGTTTGCGGGCAGCCTGGAGAAACTCGGGAATCCTCTCGGGCGGCGCCGCCAGGTCGTGATGCAGGGAAGCGCCCGCCCGCCTGACCGCCTCCGGCACGCCATGCCGCAGCCGCCAGATCGCTTCGCGCTGCGCCTCGCTGGCGGCGCACACGGCATCCAGCAACTCTCCCGACCGCAGCGCCTGTTCAAGGAACTTCGCCAGCCGGCTCGTCAGCGCCGCATCCTCAATGGCCCCCGCCAACTCCACGCACAGCAGCCAGGGCGCATCCAGGGCCGCAGGGACGGACACCTCTTCCAGCCGTTCTTCGCACAATTCCGCGGCGCGCCGGGAAATCAGCTCAAAGGCGTTGAGTTCGCCGCCCAGTTCGGCTTCCGCCCTGCGGTACAAGGAAACCGCTTGATCCGGCGAAGCGATGCCCAGCAGCGCCGTGACCCGGGACTTGGGACGAGGATGGAGCTTGACGGTGGCCGCCGTGATCACCCCAAGCGTCCCTTCGGAACCTATGAAGAGCTGCTTTACGTCGTACCCCGTATTGTCCTTGAGCAGGGGCTTGAGGTCGGAGAGAAGGCGGCCGTCGGGCAGCGCCACCTCCAGGCCCAGCGCCAGGTCCCTCGCCATTCCGTAGCGCAACACGTGAATGCCTCCCGCATTGGTCGATAGCGCGCCGCCAAGCTGGCAACTGCCTTCAGACCCCAGGCTCAAGGGGAAAACGCAGTCCACCCGGCCGGCTTCTTCCTGCAGCGTGGCCAGCGCGCAGCCGGCCTCGGCGGTGAGGCTCCCGGCGCCAATCCGGCGCACGCGCCGCTGCCGATGAAGGCTGAGCAGCAACTCGCCAGGCCGCGAATGCGTGCCGCCGCACAAACCCGTGCGTCCGCCCACCGGCACCACGCCCACGCCGCGCCGGTTGCAGCGCGCCAGCACGCGGGCTGTTTCCTCGGCGCTTCCCGGCGCCACCAGCAACCCGGCCTGTCCCTGATAGATGCCGCGCGGCTCGTTGAGCCAGGGTTGCAGCGCCGCGGGTTCGCGAACACAGTGGGCCTCGCCCACGATGGAGGCAAGCTCCCGGGCCAGCCCGCTTTCCCGCATGTGCTGTTGCATCCGCGCGCCTTTAGCCGTTCACGGCTCTTGCCGGGTTTCCGCCGGCGAGAATTCCTCTTCGAACAGGCGCCAGGACACGAAGAACAGGGCCGCCAGAACCGGCCCGATAACCAGCCCGGAAAAACCGAATGCCGACAACCCTCCAAGAGTGGCGAGAAGCACCACGTAATCAGGAAGGCGCGCCGTCTTTCCCACCAGCATGGGGCGCAGAAAATTGTCGGCCAGGCCAACCACCAGCGCGCCTATGGCAACCAGAATCAGGCCCTGAACCCAGGCTCCCGAAACAAACAGCCACACCGCGACAGGCGCCCAAACGAGGGCGGGGCCCGCGGCCGGGACGATCGACAGCACTCCCATGAGCGCGCCCAGCAGCACCGGGCTGCCAATGCCCAGCAGCGCCAGCGTTACGCCTCCCAAACCGCCTTGCGCAATGCCAATGACGGCCGTGGAAGTAACGCTGACCCGCGAGACGGTCGCAAACTGGCCAAGCAATTCGTATTCCCTCTCATCGCCCAGAGGCAGAATCCGCACCAGCAGGGCTACCAGTTTCTCGCCGTCCCGCAGGAAGAAAAACAGCAGATACAGCATGATGGCGAGCTGAAAGATCAGTTTGAGCGCGCCCTGGCCGGCGGCGACCAGCCCGGTGGCCGCAAATCTTCCGGCATTCGCGGCAGCCGATGCCAGACCCGCGCGCAGCTGTTCCATGCTCAACCCCAGGGATTCCAGCCCGCTCCGGACCCAGGGAACCCAGGCGGCAATCGCCTCCAGGGGCGCCGAGGGATCGAGCGCGCCCTGCTCCACAGCGGCGTAGAACAAGCTGGCCTCGCGCACAACCGCCCAGCCCAGCAACAGCACGGGCGCAACCACTCCCGCCATTACGATGAGCAGCACGGCGGATGCGGCCAGCGCCGGCTTGCCAGGCAAAACCGCAAGCAGGCGCCGATACAGCCCATGGAACAGAACCGCCAGCACCGCCGCCCAGAACACCGCCAGCAGCAAGTCGGCGAGCAACATAAGGAAAGCCACGCTAACCGCGGCCACCAGCACCAACAGTGAACTACGCTGCAGAACCTGACGCATAAGCGGAACAACTCGGGGAAATGGTCGGGGCGAGAGGATTTGAACCTCCGACCACCTGCACCCCATGCAGGTGCGCTACCAGACTGCGCCACGCCCCGAACCAGCCTCTAATTCTATCCGCTGCGCGGGGTTGCGCTTCCTTGCGTGCTTCCCCGCCTTTCCTTGCGTTCTTCCCCGCCCTTTGCTGGCCCCCTTCCTGTGGGAGACGCATGAATACATCCCTGTAGCTCATTCCGACATCGTATGCGCCAAGCTATTGGCGCACACTCCAACGCTCCCACAGGAAGGGGGCCAGCAAAGGGCTTTACCCGGCTCTTGCGTTCGGCTCTTGCGTGAGATTGAGCGGATTAGCCGAGGAGGCGGTGCAGTTCTTCGAGTTCCGAGCGCATCTGGCGCGCGAATTGCCGCAGGTGGCTCTGGTCCTCGCGCTGATCAGCGCCCTCCAGCCGCTGACGCGCGCCGGCCAGCGTGTAGCCTTCGGTTTGCAGCAGGTGGCGGATCTGCCGAATCAGCATGATGTCCTGCGCCCGGTAGTAGCGGCGGCCGCCGCGGCGTTTGGTGGGGTTCAGTTGCGGGAACTCCTTCTCCCAGTAGCGCAATACGTGCTGCTCCACCTGGCATAGCGCGCTCGCCTCGCCAATGGTAAAGAGCCGTTTCCCCGGAATCGGCGGCAGCTCCAGCTCCTGATCAATCTGTTCCAGCACCTGCTTCCACCAGTTGCCTCAATTTCTGACCCGCTGAAAAAGTCACCACCCGCCGGACGCTCACGGGAATGCTCTCGCCGCTGCGCGGGTTCCGTCCCGGACGCTCGCCCTTGTCCCGCAAGTTGAAGTTCCCGAAGCCGGAAATCTTCACGCGCCGGCCGCCCACCAGCACATCGCTGATGCTCTCAAAAATCTCGTTAACAACCATCGCACCTTCCTGCTTGCTCATGCCAATATGGGCATGCAGGGAACCGACGATCCCGGCCCGGGTAAGCATTTTTTGTTTCATTCGCGAACGCTGGTCCCAAACTTCTCCTCAAGAAGCGAAACGGCGCCAGACACGGCATCATCGACTTCCGAGTCTTTGAGTGTGCGTGAAATTGACTGAAAAATCAAGCCTAAGCCAATGCTTTTTATATCAGCCTGCAAGGTTTCTCCGCTCTCATAGACATCGAACACAAAAACCTCGCGCAGCATATCCCCGCCATGGGCGCGCACGGCGGCCAGCATTTCGCCCGCCGGAACGCTCCGCGGGCAACGCAGCGAGAGGTCGCGCCGCGCCGAGGGGAAACGGGAGATGCGCGCCCCTTGCGCCGGTTTGGAATCGCAAACGGCATCAAGCCGCAAAGCGAAAACCTGGGGCGCTGTTCCCTTTCCCCCGTCCGTCAGGCGCGGATGCAGTTCCCCCAGCCAGCCGACCCGCTCCTGATCCCGCAGGATGCGAATCGAACGCCCCGGGCGCAGGGCCTTGTGGCGCGCGGCCTCAAAGCGGCAGCGGCTGGCCAGCAAGGACAGGCGCAGCACGGCCTCAACATCGCCGCGGCCATCAAAAAAGTCCGTTTCCCGCCTTGCTTCGCCCCACTGCTCCGGAACCGCGTTTCCCGCCAGCAGGCCGGCAACCCACTTCTCTTCCGTTATTTCAGCAGGCTCGCCGGAAAAGCAAACGCCAATCTCAAACAAGCGCGCCCGCGGCGTTCCGCGGTCCCGGTTGGCGCGATAGTTGCGCAGCAGGCCGGGCCACAGTGATCGCCTCAAAACCGAGAGCTCGCCCGACAGCGGATTGGCCAGCTTAAGTTGCGGCTCGCCGGCATGAAAAACCTGGTGCGTTTCCTCATCGAAAAAGCTGTAATTCACACACTCGCAGTAGCCCCGGTCGATCAGCAGCGCCCGGACCCTATCCTCATCGACCCGCTGCTCGGTGGCCGGCGCGGGATGGGCGCTCCACCGCGCCGGTGTTTCCGGAATGTTGCCGTAGCCGTGAATCCGGGCGACTTCCTCCACCAGGTCCGCTTCCATATCCAGGTCAAAACGGAAGGACGGCGGCGTAACCCGCCAGCCCGCCCTGATCTCCTCCACCCGCATGCCAAGACCCCGCAGCATGGCTGCCACATCGGCATCGGGCAGCGCCAGTCCCAAAAGCGCCGCAAGGCGGGCGCGGCGCAAGGTGATTGGCTGGCGGCGCGGCAGGCGCTGGCTATCGACGGAATCAACGACCGGCCCCGCGCGGCCGCCGGCCGATTCGATAATCAGCCGCGTGGCCGACTCCAGGGCTTCCACCTGGCCGGCCGGATCAACACCTCGCTCAAAACGGAGCGAGGCCTCGGTCTGAAGCCCCAGACGGCGGGCTCTGCCCGCCACGGCGGCCGGCGCGAAAAACGCTGATTCGATCAGCACCGAACGGGTGCCGCCGCCAATCGCGCTGCCCAGCCCGCCCATGATGCCGGCGGCGGCCACCGCCTGACGATCATCCGCAATCACCAGCACATCCGAATCCAGCGTCATCTCGGCGCCGTCCAGGAGCGCAAGCGTTTCGCCCGGCCTGGCCCAGCGCGCGCAAAGATCGCCGTCCAGGCGGTCAAGGTCATAGGCGTGCAGGGGCTGCCCCAGTTCCAGCATGACGTAGTTGGTCACGTCCACCAGCAGGTGCAGCGGCCGCATCCCCGCCGCAATCAACCTTCGCGCAATGAAGCCCGGAGTTCCAGCGGCGGCATCCAGGCCCTCGATCACGCGGCCCGCGAAGCGCGGGCAGCCCTCCGGCGCCGTCAACCTCAGTTCCCGCCGCGCATCGCTGCGCGCGGCAACCGCAGGAGCCTCGCGCGAAGCCATGCTGGCGCCGAACAGCGCGGCTATTTCCCGCGCCACGCCGCGCACCGAGAAACAGTCCGCACGGTTGGGAGTGAGCGCCAGTTCCAAAACCGCGCCGCCGCCACCGCCGCTGATGCTCTCCACCTCCAGCCCCGCCATGGTGAGACGCTCGGCAAGCGCGCGGTCGCTGGCCTGCGGGCCGCACCACTCGCGCAGCCAGGCGACATCGACCTTCATGGCGCGAACTGCCCGAGAAAGCGGACATCGTTGCCGAACAGCCGGCGGATGTCGCGCACGCCGTAGCGCAGCATGGCCATGCGCTCCACGCCCATCCCGAATGCGTAGCCGGTGTAGCGCTCCGGGTCCAGGCCGCCGGAACGCAACACTTGCGGATGCACCATCCCGCAACCCAGAATCTCCAGCCAGCCGCCATCCTCCCAGCGCACATCCATCTCGGCGGAAGGTTCGGTGAAGGGGAAGTACGAAGCGCGGAAACGCACCTGAACCTTGCGTTCAAAGAACCGCTCGGCAAACTCGTGCAGCAGCGACTTGAGGTTCGCCAGACTCACTCCTTCATCCACCGCCAGACCCTCCACCTGGTGAAACACGGGCGTGTGGGTCTGGTCCGAATCCCGCCGGAACACCCGGCCTGAGGAAATGATTTTCAGCGGCGCGCCCTCGGCCAGCATGGAGCGGATCTGCACCGGCGAGGTATGGGTGCGCAGCAGCATGCCCGAGGGCAGGTAAAAGGTATCGTGCATGTCCCGCGCCGGATGGTTGCCCGGCATGTTCAGCGCTGTGAAGTTGTGGAACTCATCCTCTATTTCAGGGCCGGACCGGGCCGAGAAGCCGGCCCCGGCCAAAATGGTCCGCACCCTGCGGAGAGTTCGGCTGATGGGATGTTCCGATCCCGGGAGAACGCCTCGCCCAGGCAGGCTTGCATCGATCCCGCCTGCGCTCAGGTCCGCGTCCAGCAGGCATTCATTCAACGCCCGCCTGCGCTCAGCGATCGCGGCGCTCAATTCCTTCTTGATCCGGTTGACCGCCTTTCCGGCTGCCGGCCTTTCCGCCGCCGGCAAGGAACCCAGCGCCTTCAGCTGCGCGGTGACTTCTCCCTTGCGGCCGAGCAGCCGCACGCGCAGCGCTTCAAGCTCGTCCGGCGCGGCGGCGGATTGGATAGCCGCCAGCGCCTTGCGCATTCGCTCGCTTAAGTCCCCCACGGGGGCGGATCAAGCCGCCGCGGCGCGCTTCGCCAAGTCGGCAAACGCCTCCTGATGATGCACCGCGATATCGGCAAGCACCTTGCGGTCCAGTTCGATGCCCGCTTTCCGCAGCCCGCTCATGAAGCGGCTGTACGGCATCCCGTTAAGCCGCGCCGCAGCGTTGATTCGCGCAATCCACAGCGCCCGGAAAACCCGCTTGCGCTGACGCCGGTCGCGGTAGGCGTATTGACCGGCCCGGGTGACCGCCTGGCGCGCCACGCGGTACGAGCGGCTGCGGGCGCCCTGGTAGCCCCTCGCCTTCTTCAGGACTTTCTTGTGCCGGGCGCGCGTTGTTACGCCCCGTTTCACCCTGGCCATATCGGAACCTGCCTTATCGGATCAATCCTGCGAACGGTAGCGGCACAGCGCGCCAAGCCATCAGGCGTACGGCATCAGGCGCCGGGCGCGCTTGACATCCGCCTGGGCTACCTCAGCCGGAGAACCCAGCTTGCGCTTGCGCTTGCTGCTCTTCTTGGTGAGGATGTGGTTGAGGTGCGAGCGGGCCCGCTTGAATGCGCCTCCGCCGGTCCGGCGGAAGCGCTTGGCCGCGCCGCGATTGGTTTTCTGCTTGGGCATAACGCGCTTTTCTCTAAAATCAAGCGGCTCAATTTCGCTTGCGCGGCGCCATCACCATCGTCAACTGCCTGCCTTCCAGCTTGGGCTCCTGCTCCACCAGCGCAACCCCGCTCAGGTCCTCGCGCACCCGGTCCAGCAATTTGGCGCCCAATTCCTGGTGCGCCATTTCCCGTCCGCGGAAACGCAGGGTAACCTTGGTTTTGTCGCCGTGCTCAAGAAACCGCAACAGGTTGCGCAACTTGACATCGTAGTCGCCCCGGTCCGTGCCCGGCCGCAGCTTGATCTCCTTGACCTGTATCTGCTTCTGCCGCTTCCGCGCCGCGTGCGCCCGCTTGTTCTGCTCAAATACGTAGCGGCCGTAGTCGAGTATCTTGCAAACGGGTGGCCTGGCGTTGGGGTCAACTTCCACAAGGTCCAGCCTCCGCTCCCTGGCGGTGCGAAGAGCGTCCTCGCGGTTCATGACGCCGATCTGTCTGGAATCCTCGCCAATTACTCGAAGCTCGTACGCTTCAATTTCTTCGTTGCGAAGAATCCGCTTCTTTTGAGCGATATTGATGTCCTCCGGGCAGCTGGTTTTCGGAAATGCCTTGCAGGGAGCCCAAACCTTCGGCGGTTACCCTCGCCATGAAATCGTCCAAAGGCATTGAGCCGAGATCACCGGCCTCAAGCGACCGGACGGCTACAGCGCCCTCCCGCTCCTCACGGTCGCCTAGAACCAGAAGGCAGGGAACCCTTTGCAAAGTATGGTGGCGGATTTTATAGCCTATCGTTTCGCTTCTCAAGTCGCATTCGACGCGGAATCCGGCCTTTTTCAGGGTGCCGGAAACGCGGCGCGCATAGGCTTCCTGGCGTTCGGTAATCGCCAGCGCCGCGATTTGCACCGGCGCCAGCCAAAACGGAAAGCGGCCGGCGTAGTGCTCAATGAGAATGCCGAAAAAGCGCTCCAGCGATCCCAGCAGAGCGCGGTGAATCATTATGGGGCGGCGCCGCGACCCATCGGCGGCCACGTATTCGAGGCCGAACCGCTCGGGAAGATTGAAGTCCAGTTGCACCGTGGAGCACTGCCACTGGCGGCCAATGGCGTCGCGGATCTTGATGTCGATCTTCGGGCCGTAAAAAGCGCCGCCGCCCGGGTCGAGCGCAAATTTCATTTCCTTTCGCTTCAGGGCCGATTCCAAGGCGCGGGTGGCCCGCTCCCAAATGGCCTCGGCGCCCGCGGCCTTCTCCGGCCGGGTGGCCAGCACCGTGCTGAATTCCTCAAACCCGAAGGCTCCAAACACTTCCAGCGCCAGATCCAGGATGCGCAGGATCTCGTCCTCGATCTGCTCCTCGGCGCAGAACACGTGGGCATCGTCCTGGGTGAATCCTCGAACGCGCATCAATCCGTGCAAGGCGCCGGACATTTCGCGCCGGTACACGGTGCCCAGTTCCGCCCAGCGCATTGGCAGCTCGCGGTGCGAGCGCAGGCGGTCGCGGTAAATCAGGATATGAAACGGGCAGTTCATGGGCCGCAACTGGTAGCCGCGGCCCTCGTCCTCCACCGGCGAATACATGGACTCGCGGTAGAAGCCGGCGTGCCCTGAACGCTGCCACAGGCCTTCCAGGGCAATATGCGGCGTGAACAACAGTTCGTAGCCGGCGCGCTGATGGCGGTCGCGCCAGAAATCCTCAATCACCCGCCGGATGCGCGCTCCTTTGGGGTGCCAAAAAACCAGTCCGCCGCCGGCCTCCTCCTGGATGCTGAACAGGTCGAGGTCCGCGCCGATTCGGCGATGGTCCCGTTTGGCTGCTTCCTCCAGGCGCTTGAGATAGCTCTTGAGCGATTTGGAATCGGCCCAGGCGGTGCCGTAAATTCGCCGCAACTGCTCGTTGGAAGAGTCGCCCCGCCAGAAGGCGCCGGATGTGCCGGTCAGCTTGAAGGCTTTCAGGCGCCCGGTGGAGGGCACGTGCGGGCCTCGGCAAAGGTCCTTCCAGCCGCCCTGGCCGTACAGGGTAATGGGCTCGTCCTTTGGAATGCCGGCGATGATCTCGGCCTTGTAGCGCTCGCCAATCGAGCGGAAGTGCTCCACGGCATCATCGCGGGCCATGGTTTCATGCGACAGGGGCAGGTCCGCCCTGGCCAGCTCCTTCATGCGCGCTTCAATGCGTTTAAGGTCTTGCGGGGTAAAACCGCGCTCGTAGGCGAAGTCGTAGTAGAAGCCGTCCTCGATGACCGGCCCTATGACGACCTGAGCGCCGGGGAATAATTCCTGAACCGCCTGAGCCAGAAGGTGAGCGGTGGAATGGCGCAGAATTTCCAGCCCTTCGGCATCGCGCGCGGTAACGATCGCCAGCTCGGCATCGCCGCTGATCCGAAAATCCGTATCCACCAGCCGCCCATCGACCCGGCCGGCGAGCGCGGCGCGGGCCAGCCCGGGGCCAATGTCGGCTGCGACTTCGGCTACGCTGGGCGCTTGATCGTAGCGGCGAAGGCTGCCGTCGGGAAGAGTGATTCGCGGCATGCGGCGATTGTACGCCGATGGGATAATTGAACCGCTGGAATTATTGAGAAAACGCCGGCGAAAAAACGCCGGCGCAGGAATCCGAATTCACCGCGCCGGCGCCGGCGGCAGGCCCTCCGTCAACGGGCCTGTTCAGCCCCTGCCTTGAGTGGGAGGGGAGGGGGAGGTCCGAATAG
>RKRP01000143.1 GCA_007571315.1 Gammaproteobacteria bacterium | reverse complement strand
TTGGCCATCCAATACCCTCCTTTTTTCCATGCCGGAGAGTATCGCCGTCACCTGGCCTCCTTCTCATATCATGCGTTGCACTTCACTGTGGAACGGGCGTCTATTAAATTCAGGCACTCGCCCGTTTTTATCACATAGGCGCTCTTGTAGTCAGTGTTAAGGATCCTGTCGGTCATCGCACCCGGAGAGGATGCGCAAACATCCCAGTTGTGGCCGTCTGTTTCCCCGCCACAGTTCGGTATCTCATAGAATCTGGCTTCGCCGGGTTTATTGCAAACGTGATGAGCTCCCGGCGCTGCGGCCCCAAGCCCAGGCATCGCGAAGCACGCGAAGGCAACCGCAGCTGCCAGATTACCTTTGAGTTTCCCCATTGTTTCCCCCTTCGGGCTTGCGCTCTTGCCGCATGAAGTGATAGGCGCTAGCCGGGCGGCTGGTCTTGCTTGCACACAACGCCGGGAAACTCCCAAGTGCCCCCGTGTTTTCGCGGGCTCACTCCATCTGCCGTGTAAAAAACCTTCACGGTTTCCCGCTCTCCATAATCATCGCCGGCGCACTTTTCTACTACGTTCATGGTGGCTATATACCAGGGGTTATCCGCATGTTCCGCAGCCGTTGCTACGTAACTATGCGAACAATCATAACCGCCTGAGTCATTTTCAACGCAACTGAAATGCTTCAGGCCAGGCGGCCAAAAGGATGCGCCATGACTGCAAGCCGCTAACGCGCAAAAGGCGGCGATGGCCGCAAGATTCGCGGCTGCTCGTTTCATGTTCATAAGGTCACCAGTCGGTTCTAACGTTTATTCCGGCGGCGCGCGCGGCACCCACCGCGTTATCGAGTTCCCCAATGGCAGCATAACTGCCGCTCAGGGTAAAGGTCGCGTAGCCGCCATCAGGGCCGCAAGACGCGTCGAGCTGTTCTTGCAGCCAGGAAGGCGCGTATTGCGTGCCTAATTGGGATAAGAATTGCGTGCTGCAAGACATTGGGGCGACCTCCTGCTCGCCTGGCAAGATGCCTCGCAAAACCCGCGTTATTTTGTCGAACACAGCCGCCGCGCCTTGAAACTGCGCGCAACTCCACTGCAGATCGCCACCAGCCCTTAGCTGTTTAAGATCCAGATACACGCCGGTTCGAACATCAACGGGGTAAGTTCCCGCCGGGCAATCCGGCGCTTGGCCGGGAATTGAAGTGCAGCCGGTCAAGGCAACCTGCGATGTTGATAAAACGAGCATTAAAACCGCTCCGGCGGGTATGCCGAGCATAGTCTTCTTTCCGTTCATGCCTCCCCCTTCGGGCTTGCGCCCTTGATGTTTCATCCCCGGCGAAGGCGCCGGGCCATGTCAACAATTCAAAGGGAATAGAAACCCCGCCTATTCGCCCAGGCGCCGGGGATCAACCGCCGCCCGATACCGGGCTTTTGCATTCAGCGAGTAGCCCGGCAGGGCTACCCTCGAATGTGCTAACAACCGCGAGTGTAACACCTTGCGGAAGCCGTGCTAGAATCCGGCCCGCTAGGGTGCGGATTAAAATGTGCTAAAGAGCATTCCGCCGCCAGGCTCCCAACCTATGAGATTCTCTGCCATCCTTGCCCTTGCCGCCCTGGGCGCCGGCGCCTTGCCAGGCTGCGGAACAAGTGATCCCCTATGGAAAGTTCGAGAAGATGTAATCAAGCGTTGCGATTTTGTGCCCCTGGCGTTGCCCGCGTCTTGGGAAAACATCCCGATGCACCGGGCGGGTTGCTTGAGCGATTGGGATACCGCCTACTATGATTTTGTTAGACGGGAACCTATTCCCTACGTAGCCGATTGCATGGAAAGGTTGGGCTACATCTTCGATTGCGATTGGCCCTAGTCCGGGCCCACTTGGTAGGCAACAAAGGATTGCCAAAGCGCCCCCTTGTCTTTCTTCACCTCGTAAAGCCCGCACGCGATCACCAGCGCCGATATGGGATCAATCCGCGCCTTGCTGCGCGATTTATCAAGCGCCGGGTTGCCGCCGCCGTCAAAGCGCAGCACGGTTTGCGGCAGGCCATAGCGGATCAACTCGTCCGGACTTTCGGCGCTCAGCGCCCGCGTCTGGATCAGGCGTTGCGCCGCCCGCACATCCGCGTTTCCGTCAGCGCGGGCGTGTGCGCCGGTTCCCCGGAACACCACTTTGGCCGCCGCGCTGCGCATGTTCGCCGCCTCCACCAGGCGCTTCGCTCGGCCTTTCTAGTGTCCGCACAGTCCCGCCCGCCCGGCAAACCGTCCGGCGGCGGCGATCGCGTCAGCGCATTTTTCACCCTCCACGATCACGATTAGCGCATCCTCGTCGCCGGTGAGGAAGCACAACTCCCTGAAATATCCGGGTTAGCGGGCGCGTGAAAGAGCGGCGAGGCGTTGCTCGGAGCCGGGGTTGGGCGCAAGGTTCCATCCGTCCAGCAGTTCCCGCGCGCCATCGGGATCATTGCACACCGGCAGCATGTCGCATCCCGCCTGCAGGGCCGCGGCCGCCCGCTCGCGCGCCCCGCCCGCCTGGCCAGCGCCGCGCATCGAAAGATCATCGGAGAATATCGCGCCCGTAAAACCCATGCGTTCGCGCAGTTCCGCCTTGAGCCAGCGTTCCGAATAACAGGGAATGGCCGCGTCAATGGCGCCATACTGCACGTGAGCCGTCATCACCGCCCCCAGGCCATCTTCGATCAGCCTCTCGAACGGCAGCAAGTCGGCCCTCAGCAGCGCATAGTCCCTGGAATCCACCGGCGTTTCCTTGTGGGAATCCGCCATAACCCAGCCATGCCCTGGAAAATGCTTGGCCACGCAAGCCATGCCGCCTGCCCGCGCCCCAGCCAAAAAGGCCCGGGCCAGGCTCGCCACAACCGCTGAATCATGATGCAGCGCGCGGTCGCCAATCACAACGCTGCGGCCATAATCCAGATCCACAACCGGCGCAAAGCTGAAGTCGATGTCCACCGCGGCCAGTTCCAGCGCCAGCAACCGTCCGCGGGCGCGCGCCAGCTTCCGCGCCCGCGGCGGGTCGCGATCGTAAGCCTCGCCAAGCGCCCGGGCCGGCGCAAGCGACGAGAAACCCGAACGCATCCTCTGGACCCGCCCGCCCTCCTGATCGACGGCCACCAGCAATGGACGGCCCGCGGCGTGGCGAACAGACGCAACCAGGCCGCGCAACTGCGTCGGCGAGCGGTAGTTGCGGGCAAACAGAATGATGCCGCCAACAGCCGGATGCGCGAGCATTTCCCGCTCCTCATCCGCGAGAGCCTCGCCGGCAAGATCAATCATCAGCGGTCCCAACAGCGCCTCCTCAGGACCGGATGTCCACCCGGCAGCCGGCCGCTACGCGGTCGAACAGTTCCATCACATCCGCATTGCGCATCCGCACGCAGCCGTGAGACCGCGGCACCCGCATGGGCTCCGAATCCGGCGCGCCGTGGATATAGATGTAGCGGCGCATGCTGTCCACGCAACCGTGCCGGTTATATCCGGGCTGTTCCCCGCATAGCCACAGGATCCGGCTGAGAATCCAGTCGCGGGAAGGGTGGTTGCGGGCCAGCTCCTCGGAATAGATCTCGCCCGTTGGCCGGCGGGCCAGGAAAACGGCGCCTCGGGGCTGCCCGGCGCCAATAAGGGCGCGAATGCGATGCAGGCCGCGCGGCGTTCCCAGGCTTCCCATTCGCTCCCCGGGACCGTACCGCGAGGTGGATACGGGCCATTGGCGCCGCGCTTTCCCCTCATTGAGAAGCGTTAATGTTTGCCGCGGAATATCAACGATGATTTCTGACGGCATGGGCGGGTCCGGGGCGGATCCAGGGCTTGGCAGCACGGCCTGCTAGGCGGCCTGCTCCTCCTGCGCCTGAGGCTCTTCTTCAGCCGAGGCCTCTTCATCAGCGCCGCCGCCGGACGATTCCGCCTGACGCTCTTCGGGATCTTCCTCGAGCTTGGTGGCGAACTCCTTCAAATGGCCCTCTCCGCTCGCCTTGAGCGCATCAATCAGCAAGCCGTATTCCTCGTCGAGGTTGTCCTGCGTGAGGTTGCCGCGAAGGAACTGAAAGTGCAGGAACACCAGGTAGGTGTTCAGGGCATCCTCCAGGCAATAGCGGCGAATGTCCCCAATCCTGCCATCCAGGTAGGCCTCCATAACGCTGGAGCCCTCCATCAGGTTCTTGCCGGGCAGGCCCAGCAGGGCGCTGGCTTCGCGGAGGCTGGGGCGCCCGCGGCCCTGAAAGCCGGAAAGGGCATCCATCAGGTCCGTATGGCGCCAGTGAAAACGGGACAGGTAATTGTTGAAGCGGAACGCGCGGTCCTTGACCCCGGTTTCCCAGTAAACACTGGCCTGAACTTCGTAGCGCAAGGCGCGGAAATTCAGCACCGGCAAATCGAAGGCCGCGCCGTTCCAGCTCACCAGGTCAGGAACATAGTGCCGCAGGCCATGGAAAAACCGCGTTATCAGCTCCGACTCCGGCGCATTTTCGTCGCCCACCAGCAGCGGACGCACACCCTCTTCGTTGCGCAAAACCGCCGCTACCGCCACCACGCGATGCTGGATGGGAGGAAGAAAATCCGCCCCCGTGCGTTGCTGGTAGTGATGCAGCATGGCCCGCATCACCTCGCCCTCGTCCAGTCCCTCCAGGCCGTAAAGCGCCCGTCCCATTTCCGCATCCGGCACCGTCTCGATGTCCAGAACCAGCGTTGCGTTCATCCTGTGCTCCCCCGTTTTTCCGTTACCAGTATTGCCGTGGCCACCACCAAGCCGGCTTCGTCAGTTAAAGTCAGATAGCCGCCGCTTACCCCCGCGGCCGCGCACGCGGCTTTCCCGCGCGCCGAAAAAATAATCTCCGGGCGGCCCCGCCGGTCGTGCTTCACCCCCGCGTCGCGCACCCACATGCCATGGCGGAAGCCGGTGCCCAGGGCCTTTACAATCGCTTCCTTGGCGGCGAACCGCATGGCCAGAAAGCGGGCGGGATTTTTCGCGTCCGAAAAATCCCGCTGTTCGGAATCCATCAGGACGCGGCGCGCGAAGCGCTCGCCGAAACGCCGGTACAGGCGCTCCACCCGGTCAATTCGCAGCAAATCCGTCCCGATTCCGTAAATCATTCGACCTCAGCCCGCCTGTTCTTCACGCGCGGCCGCCATCAGCTGCTTCATTCGCTTGACGGCGCCGAACAAACCTTCAAATATCGCCTCGGACACAATAGCATGACCGATATTGAGTTCCATAATCTCAGGAATCGCGGCCACTTCGGCCGTGTTCCCATAATGCAAGCCATGCCCCGCATTAACGGCCAGGCCCAGGCCGGAAGCCACCCGGGCGGCCTGGCGGATGCGCGCCAGCTCTTCCTCAGCCTGCGCCGCATCGGCGGCTTCGGCGAAAGCGCCGGTGTGCAGTTCAATCACGGGCGCGCCCGCCGCAGCCGAGGCGCGCAGTTGCGCTTCGTCGGGGTCCACGAAAAGAGAAACGCGCACACCCGCGGCCGCCAGCCGGGCGCAAACACGGGCAAGGGAGGCGGCTTGCCCGGCCACATCCAGTCCGCCTTCCGTGGTGAGTTCCTGGCGCCGCTCCGGCACTAGGCAGCAGTCCTCCGGGCGCCAGCGCTCGGCCAGCGCCACCATTTCTTCGATAGCGGCCATTTCCAGGTTCACCCGCGCGCCCGGCCAATCGATCAGGCGCTTTACGTCGCGGTCCTGAATGTGGCGGCGGTCTTCCCGCAAATGCACCGTAACGTAATCGGCGCCGGCCGCAAGCGCCTGCCGGGCGGCATCCACCGGATCGGGATAGGCGGTGTTGCGCGCCTGGCGCAAGGTGGCCACATGGTCCACGTTCACTCCAAGAAGAATCGTCACCTTTGCGCCTCCGCGCCGGGAGCTCCCTCCATGTTGCGGGTAGCGGAAATGATGCGGAAAACCCGTTCAAGCATGGCCGCGCGCCAGGTTTCCCGCTCGTCTTCCACATCTTCGGGCGGCGCGTAGTTTTCGATCTCCTCCGCCGTGGCCACCTTCCCTTGAGCCGCAAGCCGTTCATGAGTGTCGAGCCGTTCCTTGACTACCGACACCTCTCCGGCCAGCGCAACAATCATGGCCAGCAACTTGTCTGATTCCGGCGAGTCCAGGAAAAAGGGCCTGCGCCCTTTAGCCACCCGTTGCCTCAGTTTTTCTTTCCCGTCCACCTGCGCACGCCCTCTCGCCCCCTTCACCGGGTTGTTCCCTGTAATCCTTGGGCTAGTATAGGTTCATAGCCCCAATAAGGCCAAGCCTCGGAGAATGCGCATGCGCAACAATTCAGACCACGCCATGTTTCCGGAAGCAACCCACGACGAGCAGTCGGCCCAGAGTTTCATCAAGACTCTGCGGGTGTTCACCACCCGCAATTTCCACGCCGGCAACAATGCGATCATTGCCGAGAAGCTCTTGTCGCAGCGCCCGGACCGTGCTTGTCCATCGCGCAAGGAAATGCGCGATGCCTTGAAAGGCGAACCGCACAACCAGTGGTGGAGTTCCATGATGCGAACCACGCAGGAAGCGCTGTATGACACGGTTGGCCCCAGCATCGAACGGCAACTGCCGGAACTCATCGACAGGGCCCGGTCCTTCCGGGGCAAGCTGGGGTCGCTCACCCTGGATGAAAGCGTTGAAATGCCATCTTACCTCACAGCCGTGGACATTCACTGCAAGCCCGGCAGTTACCAGCAGGAAATGACCGAAGACGATGTCTTTGCCGGAGCGGAATTCGACCGCACATTCCGGCTCTATTCCATGGGCGGTTTAGGCCCCAACCTGGATGACATGGGCCACACGCTCGTCGCCTGGATGAAGGGTCAATTCGGCAATGCGCGCCCGCGGAGGATTCTCGATATGGGCTGCACGGTGGGCCATTCCACCCTGCCGTACTGCGACCACTTCCCGGATGCGGAAATCCATGCCATCGACGTGGCGGCCACTTGCCTTCGCTATGCTCATGCCCGCGCCGTCGCCATGGGCAAGGAAGTCCATTTCTCTCAGCAGAACGCGGAGCGCACCCGCTTCGACGGCGGGAGTTTCGATCTTGTCGTGTCTCACGCCCTCCTGCACGAAACCTCGCGCCAGGCGATCCGGGCCATCCACAAGGAGTGCTATCGCTTGCTGGCGCCCGGCGGCCTGATGATCCACATGGACAACATCGTCCCGGACAAGCCTTTCGAAAAGTACTATTGCGACTGGATGGCGAGATACAACAACGAACCCTATATGGGCGCCCTGCAGGAAGAGGACATGGTGGGAATCTGCGAACAGGCCGGGTTTGAAAGGGACAATATCCAACTGGGCGAAGGGATTCCCCAGTTCCAGGACAAGCCCGCCGAAGAGAAACCGGTGAACGGATACCTGGTGGTCTGCGCCCGGAAGTGAAACCGTCACGCGGCTAGGCGCGGCTGCCCGGCGCCAGCAGCCAGACCAGCAGCGCCCAGACGGCGAGCGCCGCCTGCGCTCCAGCCATCAGCAGGAACGGCGCCCAGGGCGTGGCCGCGCTGAACAGCGCGCCGCCGATGCCCGCCGCCAGGATGATGCCTACGGAGCCGACCATGCTCATCAGGCCGATTACCGCGCCCCGCTCGCGCGCCGGGGCTTCCTGGCCCACCAGGGCCATGCCGCTCATAATGGCGCCGGCCATGGCCGCGCCCAGCAGCGCGAACAGCGGCAGCATGCGCAGGTCGAGCGGCGACTCCACGAAGTACAGCGAGCCGTAGGCGGCAACTGACAGAAACAGCGACAGGACCATGCCGGCAACCCGGTTGATCCGGTCGAGTATCGAACCGAAAACAAACGACCAGCCCACCGCGCACGCCTGCATCACGGCAAACGGCAGGAACACCTGGTATTGCGCCACCGCCGCCTCCCCGCCCGCCGCCTTCACCGCCATCGTCGCCCAAAGCGATACGAACAATCCGGCCACGACTACATCGCCCCGCGCCGTCATGGCGCTCACGTAGGCCAGCAGGATGCGCGGGTTCCTGGCCTGTTTGAAACCGGCCGCAACCAGTTCGGCCCAGCGCGGGCGCTTGCGCGCCGCTTCCGGAATGCCGCCCTTGAGCCCAAAGCGGAAAATCGCCACCGAAATGAAGCACGCCAGCGCCGCGGCGCCATAAGCGTAGCGGCCGGCGGCGACAGGCTCCATGCCGGCGTCCTGCAGCCATTTGGGCATGGCCGACACCAGGCGGGTTGCGAAGATAATGCCCAGCGCATTGAACGCGGAGCTGAAGCCCACCAGCCGCCCGCGCGACGATTCCTCCGGGTAATCATTCTGGATGGTGGCGGTCATTGATGCCGCGGCGGCCACTCCCACGCCGAAAATGACCCGGAAATACATCAGGTGAGCCACTTCCGCAGCCCAGGGATACAGGGCGTAGCTGAGGCCGATCAGCCCGATTCCCAGCATGATGACGGGCCGGCGGCCGATACGGTCGGCAAGCATCCCGAAAGGCCAGATCAGCGCCAGGGCGATGACCTCGGTAAGCCCGGTGAGCCGGCCCGTAATCGCCCCAGCCAGGCCAGGGTCGGAAATGCCCAAATGCTCCGCCAGGATGTAGGGCTGGGAGAAATTCATGTTCGTCATCATCCCGATGCAGATCAGGGACGCGTACATGTAGGTCCAGAAGTGCTTTGCGCGCACGCCCGCCACAAGTTGAATGTTGCCGATGCGCGCCGCGGCGCCAGGGTTGTTAGTGGCCATCATGCACCTCTGCGAGCGAAAAAATGCCCGGCGCTACAGCTTGCGCCCCAGTCTGACGGCAAGGCTCAAGCGCAGGGCGCTCAGGCGGATAAAGCCGGCAGCGCCGCGCGCCGCGCCATTCCCCGGCGCAGGGAACGGCGCGGCCGCGAATGAAATCAGCCGCTCAGAAACGGTATTCCAGGCGCAGGCCAAACTCGCGGCGGTCCAGCGGCGACACCGCTATGCCCTGAGCGCCGGTAAGGCTGGCGAACTGGGTGGGACGGCTGAAGTCGGTCCAGCGCGCCCCGGTCTGCCAGGCTTCCTCGTCGAGCGCATTGTCGATGAAAAGCTCCGCCATCCACGGCCCCGCGTTCATGCCCAGGCGCAGATTGAAAACCGTATAGGGCGACAGCCACGCCAGGTTGCCCTCATCCACATAGGCTTTGCCTTGATGAAACGCGTCGCCGCGAATGTAGGCATCCTGGCCCATCAGAGCAAGCGAGTAGGTGGCGGAGGCGGTGAAGGTGTTGCGCGCCTGGCGGGGCGTCTTGTTGCCGCGCATCTGGGAATAGCCGGTGATAGGAACCACAAAGTTGTACTCGTAGTCCGTGTATTCGGAATCGATGTAGCTGGCGGTGGCTTGCAGGAGCAGGTCCTCGGTAGCCAAGTACGACAATTCAACTTCCAGGCCCTGGATTTCGGCATTGCCCGGCAGCAGGATGTTGCGCGAGTTGAAGAACGGCAGTCCCGTTACGGCATCAATCTTGCGCTTGCCGATAAAAGACTCGTCGGGGCAGTTCGCCGGATCAACCACCCGGCATGTTTCCTGAATCGTGAACGAGGAACGGCCCTTGATGTTCAGCCACTCCTGCCGGTAAACCGCCAGGTTCAATTGACCGCGCCCATCGGCAAAGGACTGCTTCCAACCCAGCTCGATGGCCTCCAGCGTCTCGGCCGGCAGGAGGTTGGCAATGTTGGGGTCCTGACTGACGTATTGCTCCTTCTCGTCCGGTGTCGCCTGAGCGAAAAAGGTGTTGAAATCGCCCGCCAGCAATCCCTCCGAGTAGCTCAGGTAGAGGTTGGTGGAGTCGTTGGGCGTCCAGCGCAATATGAGGCGCGGCAGAAAATCGTCGAATGTTTCACTGTCCGACGGAAGGCCGCTGGCCAGGCCATTGGTGGAGAGCGGCCCGCCCTTGGTCAATTGATCTTCCACCCAGCGCCCTTCCACGATCGCGGTAATCGAGTCGGTGAAGTCGAAGTCCACCGCGAAGAACAGGCCGGACACTTCGGAGGTGTCCGAGTTGGTGAGGTTGTTTCTGAATGGGCCAAAGGGAGTGAAGCAATCGCCCGGGTAGTTGTTCGAGAGCCCGGGCACAATGGCCAGGCACAGCGTCATAGAGTCGCCACCGGTGCCGCTGGTGGAAAACTGCTGCTCGTAGTAGCTGTAGCCCGCCAGGTAGCGCAGCCGCTGATCCTGCGGACTGCTGACGCGAATCTCCCAGCTCTCATCCTCCATCAGCTGGGGGTCGCGGGAAAACCAGTTCTGGCGGTCGCTCAAGTCAAAGTCGCGAATCCACACCGCCTCCTGATCGTTCCTTCCGTACACGAATCCAACATCGAAATTCGCCACTTGCAGATTGGCGGCCAGACTCAGGCGCTCAGTCTCGCGCGCCAGGCCAACCCGGGTGATATTCGGCAGCCCCTGGATCTGCGGGGGATAGGTGCTCGGCTGCGTCACGTGGTCCGCAAGACCCGGCGCCCGGCCGTTTCGGTCCCAGGGCAGGCTGGTTTCAATGCGGGTGTTCGATGAAATGAGCCTGGAAACGCCGCCGCCGCCAATGGACACGGGATTGGCGTTGTAGGGAATCTCGCCGCACACGTAATTCTTCGGCCCCGAAGTGGCCAGTGGATTGGTGGCGGGCTTCCCGGTGCAACTGTCGTTATCCAAACCGGAGATGTAAGCCTGGGTGGGCGCGCTGTCGTCATCCTCGGAGGTGGAATAGCGCAGCTTCACATCGAAGTTCCCGGTGGGCGCAAAAAACACCACGGCGCTCAGGGTTTGCGTTTCCTCGCTGCCGGTGCGGTCGCCGCTGGAGGCCGTGTAGTGCCCCTGCTTGTCGTAGAAGCGTCCGCCCAGGCTCACCGACAGCCTGTCCTGCACTATGGGACCTTCGACGAAAGCGTTCAACTCGTTGTTGCTGCGGTCGGTGGCGCGCAGCCGAACCGAACCGCCCCATTGTTCAGTGCTGGGGTCGCGGGTGATCAGATTAACCGCGCCGCCGAAAGTGTTGCGGCCGAAATACGCCGCCTGCGGGCCCTTGATAACCTCCACGCGCTCAAGATCCATCAGCGTGAGCGAGGTGCCGCCATTGAGCACATAAACGCCGTCGATGAACAGCGCGCCGGTGGCGAAGCTGGGCGAGAACTGAGCCGTGGTAAGGCCGCGGAACTGCAGCTGGGTGTTGTAGCGCCCCGGCTGCTGATTGCCCTGATTGACAAACTGGAAACCCGGAGTCCGCAAGCCCACATCCTCCAGATTCAGCATGTCCTTCTCGAAGATGTCCTCGGCGCTGAAGGCGGTGATGGACACCGGAACCTCCTGAAGCGACTCCTCGCGCTTGCGGGCCGTAACCACAATTTCCTCCAGTCCCATGGCGGCCTGCTCCTGGGCAAAGCCGGACACAGCCGCGAAGGGACTGGCGATAACAGCGGCCGCCGCCGCAAGCATTGTGCGCTTCATCACGTGAAATACCTCCTTATCAAGGATCTGATGAGCTTGATGCCGAACCCCCACAC
The DNA here is from genome assembly GCA_007571315.1 of Gammaproteobacteria bacterium. GTDB lineage: Bacteria > Pseudomonadota > Gammaproteobacteria > Steroidobacterales > Foliamicaceae > Foliamicus. The sequence goes on along the minus strand of RKRP01000143.1, from coordinate 4,165 downwards.
AGCCCGCCGCGCCAGGGAGCGCGCAATGATACCGAGCAAGCCCGCACTCACCGTTCCGCCGAACCGCGCCCGTTCGAGGCGCTCTCCGGATTTTTCAGAACGCGTACACCGCGCGCAGGCCGATCGTCCGCTTCTCCGCCGGGGTCACCGCCACACCCTGGCTGAACAGGAAAGCGAACAGGAAGGTGCCGGAAAAATCGGACCAGCGGGCGGCGGCAAGGTAGTTGTCGTCGTCGAACAGGTTCTTGACGTAGCCCTCAAGGCGGAGGTTGTCCCTCTCGAAACCGCCGCGCAGGTTCCAGCGCCAGAAATCGCCCATTGTGGAGAAGTTGGCTTCTTCGTTGTAGGCCTCGCCGAAATACTCGCCGTCCACGCGAACGAAGTAGTCCCAATTACCGCTAGCCAGGGAGTCGGTCCATGTCCCGGAGACGGCGCCCTGCCATTCCGGATAACGCGCCGGGCGGCTGCCGGAACAGTCGCGGCTACCGAACCTGTCGCCGGGATTTATGGGTGGCTTGAACGGCGAAAAACCGCAAATGAGCGTGCCGTATTCGCCATCGGCGTAGTTGAGCATGAACGTGCCGGAGAAGTTCTCTCCCAGCGAGAAACCGCCCTCCAGCTCCAGTCCCTCCAGCTCCGCGTCACCGGCGTTGAGCTGGACATTGAGCACCCGCTGGACGCCTGTCGCTTCGGTTACGGTAACGCCCTGGCGGGTCTTGAGATTGGTCCAATCCAGCATGTAGAAGACCAGCGAAAAATAAAGGTTGTCGTACTCCTGCTTGAATCCGACTTCCATATTCTCAAGCTCCTCTTCCTCGTTGAACAGCGAAAGTCCCGGGATGACCGCCCGGACCTGCTCTATCGCCGAGTCGCCCAGCGAGGCAAAATCCGAATTGAAAAAACCGGGCAGCGTGCCTTCGGAATAGGTCAGCCAACTGGTTCCCCGCTCGCCGATGTCGTACGAGAGCGTGACCCGAGGCAGGAAACTGCTGAAGGACTCCGCGAAACTGGACGCGGGCTCAAGGATGCCGCTGGGGTTGGGCACGCCTTCGTTGCTCGGGCTGGACAACGAAATGTCGTCCTGCTGGTACCGCCACTCCACGTCCAGCGTCAGGTCATCATTGAAGTCGTAGGCAAAGGACCCGAATACGCCGGTGGTTTCGTTGTTCTCATTGGGCGGAATGGCCGCCATGAAGTAGTGCGGGCCCGGGCGCGTTTCCGCCGCCGGCAGAAGCGTGCCGTCGGGCTCCGCTACGACGGACTGGCCGACTCCGCCGTCCGATCCCCAAACGGTCTGGCCGCCATTGCCCACCGTGATGTAGTCGCTGGTGAAATAATTCACGCCCAGGGAGTAGCGCAGCGCGCGGTCCTGCGGCGAACTCAGGCTCAGTTCCAGCGTCAAGTCGTCGGAAACGATGGGATCCTGGGACAGGAAATTCTGCGCTGCGGTCAGGTCGAAATCGCGCACCCAGCCGCCGCGCATCGTGCTCCACCCGACCACGGAGTCCAAACTATGCCCCTCCAGGGCGCCAGCATCGAAGTCATAGCTCGCCAGCAACGCCGCTCTTTGCTGGTAGCGCGTCAGGCCGGAAGTGGCGCGCAGCGGCGCGCCAGAAATCTTCGGCCGGCAGATGCCGTCGCGCGGGTCGCAGATGACCGGGCTGCGGAAGGCGGCCTGATCGCCGGCGCTGATGGCCGTGTTGGGCGCGATGAAGGAATCCGCATCCACAAGCGGGAGCGCGCCGCAGAAGTAATCGGACGGCGTGTCGGGATCAGCCGCGCTGGTAATGCCGTCGCTGAAGCAGTTCGGCCCCGCATTCGCCGCCACGCCCACGCTGTTGCCGCGCGCCGAAAAGGCCGTTCCCAGCAACATGCCGGCCGCCGGACCATCGTCATCAAGCGACCACAAGTAGCGGAACTTGGCGGAGAAATTGTCGGTTGGAGTCCAGTTGAGCACCGTTTGTATCGACTCGGTGTTCTCCTTGCCCAGGGCGCCGCCATCGGCATTGGAAGAATACTGGCCGTCGGTTCCGTAGAGCCGCGCCGAGACACGGTAGGCCAGCTTGCCGTCCACCAGCGGGCCTTCGTGTGAAACACTCACGTCACGTCCGCCCCACTCGGCAATGTCGGCGATTACGCGGCCCTGGTACTCGAAGCCGGGGGTCTTGCTGACATAGTTCACCGCCCCGCCAAAGGTGGACCGGCCAAATGTGGCCGACTGGGGGCCTTTGATGATTTCGACGCGCTCTATATTGGAGAAATCAATGCCCGCAACCCCCTCGGAGATGTAAACGCCGTCGAGGAACACCGTGCCCACCTGCTGGGACGCGGCCCTCTGGTTGGTGTTCATGCCGCGAAAACGCACCGCGGTGTTGAAACGGCCGGGAATTTGACCGCCCTGCTTGTGAAAATGCATGCCGGCGGTCTGGAAGGAGAGGTCCTGAAGGCCGGCAAACCCGCCGCGCTCCAGTTGTTCCGCCGAAAACGCCGTAATCGCCATCGGGATTTCCGCCAGCGTTTCTTCGCGTTTACGCGCCGTTACGATGATCTCTTCCAGCGCTTCGCTGTCCTGGGCATGCGCGTTTGGAAACAGCAAAAACGCCCCGGCTCCAACAGCAAGCGCCAGGACAACGGAAAGGCCGCGTTTATGAAACTGCATGAGTGGTCCTCCAAGTTTTCTCGCAAGGCGCTAATTAGGAAAGAAGGCGCGCCCGCGACATGTCCCCATAGTTTCAAAGGATAGTGGCCCGGACACGCAAAGGCAAGGCCCTGCGCGGGTTTGAACCCGCGTATTCCGGGCGGCCACCCTGAAAAGCTCCTCGCGTCCCGGGAACACCGGTTCCTGGCGGAGGGTTCCGCGGTCCGCGCAGCTTATCGCGCTGACCAGGAGCCAGCGCCATGGGAAGCGGCCTCTGCATCCCCGCGAAGCAAGGCTCCTCGCTGTCTTCGCCAGGCATCGCCGGGAGCGGCTCAGGCAGCGCTTGGCGGCTGCCGCGCGATGCGGTCCGGGAATACCGATGCCGATTTGAAATGGCCTTTTTCCATATAGGCCGTCATGCTTGGAATGGGGCAAAACCATTCCACATTATGATCTTCGCCCCTTCTGCGAGCCAGCATTCCGCTCATTTTCAGCGCCTCGGCCAACTCTTCGGCCAAATGAGCTTTCCGGGGGGATTCCTTGTCAAGGGCAACCTCCGCTTCTGCAAAAAGGGAAACCCCCTGGATTGGCTTTTCCAGGGCATTGTTCAGGATGGCGACCGCCGCCTTTTTGCATTTCGCAAGCGCGGGCTGGCTGGCTTCCCGCGAGGCGTAGTAATCCATCCGCCTTTTTCGCAAACTTTTTTCAACAAAAGCGCCGTTGAGCAAAGAAAGGCTGGGGGAATCCGCTTCAAGCATCTCTTCGGCAAGGACTTTCATGCAGTTGGCCAAGTGGTGGGGCCAGCCCTCGCATTGTTTGGCTATCCATCCATAGAGTTCGGACTTTTCACGGACGGTTCCCTCGGCGCCCAGCCAGTTGAACATTTTTTCCACGTACTCTCGTTCGTCCTCTTTGCTCAAACCCACCATGAACGGTTCGTTGCCGTAGGAATAGCGGGACGCGGATATTGTTTCCTTAAGTTTTTCCTGGGTGTCAGGCTGGCCAAGCAGCACAGGGACGACGGGAACGCTAACGCCGTCATGCAAATTGGCAAGAAGGGCGTTCGAGCCGCTGCCGGGCGAAGGGGCTGTTCTTTGCGCCTCGTCCACCAAAAGCAGAAAAACATGGCCGTTGCTTATCAATTCCGCCGCCGACTCTCTGAAAAGACGAGTCGGAAAAGAGGTATGCACCTCGGGAGGTCCTTTCTGACGCCAATTTTTGGAGAACCCGACAGGCCCTAAATTAAGCCCAACGCCAGTTGTTTCCTTGCCGGCCTTCCCGCCGCCATCAAACCCCGCCGCGGCGTTTTCAAACGCCTCAAGGACGGTTTTCTGGCTGAATGCCTCGTTGGGCGCGACAACGGCGCAGTGGACCTTCCCCCCGCCAAACTCCAGGCAGTCGCATTGGCGTTTGAGTTCTGCGGCAAAAGCGCTTTTCCCCACGCCCGCCGGGCCGGTGATGCAGACGGTGGATCCGGTGGACTTGCCGTCCGTCGAGACCATGTGAACATTCTCTTCAACCACTTTG
>RKRP01000151.1 GCA_007571315.1 Gammaproteobacteria bacterium | reverse complement strand
CATTTCGTGCTTGTTCGCGCGGAAGCGGAAGCGCCGCTCATGCCCCGCCTTCCCGCCGCGGCCTCCTGACGGCCTTGCGGGCGCCCCCCTTGCCGCGTTCCGGCCAGGAGCGCGGGGGCGCCGTTGCCGCTCGTTTCCCCCAATAGCGCAGCCGTTCCTCCTCCACCTCGCCTAAATGCGCGCGCAGGCGCAGCAAGCGGTACGCGGGACGAAACAGCGGGTTCGCCAAAATCTGACCCACGCGCCGGGGGCGGGCCGACTGAAGCGTGGCTTGCCGCGCCAGCACTTCCTCCATGTCCGCCTGCATCTTGCGCGTGGGCTTCAGTCCAAACTCCATGCCGCGGATAACGGCGCGGAAGGCCTCGGCAATCTGACCGTGTCCTGGCGGTTTGCCGTTGCCCGGGAGGATGCCGGGCCGCATCGACACGGCGCCCCAGAAGAACACGCACATCAGGAAGGTGAGGCTGGCGTGGCTGCCTTCGTTCAGGCGGCGGTCGCTGGCTTGCAACGCCGCGCCAAGGAAGGCCTCCGCGCGCGGCCGCGCGTCCATCCATGCCTGAAGGAAGGGGAAAAGCTCGCAGAGCAAGCCCAATCGCCGCAATTGGGCAAAGCTGGCCACCGCGTGGCCGCTGAGGAAGAGTTTGCGGACCTCCTCGAGCAGCCGGGCGGGAGGTTCGGAACGCAGCAGCCGGGCCATTTCCGGAATCGGCTCAGCGGTGCGCCTGACCAGAGCGCATTCGAGCTTGGCGGCAAAACGCGCCGCGCGCAGCATGCGCACCGGATCTTCCTTGTAGCGCAGCTGCGGGTCCCCGATCAGGCGCAGCCGCCGCCGCCTGATGTCCGCAAGCCCTCTGGTGCGGTCAATGATGCGCCCGTCGGCGTAGTCCCAGTACAAGGCGTTGAACGCGAAGTCGCGCCGCAGCGCGTCCTCTTCCAGGCTGCCGAAACGGTTGTCGCGCATGATGCGCCCGTGAGCGCCCCTGACGACCGCGCCCCCGGAGTCTTCCAGCTCGCCGCCGGACCCGCGAAACGTGGCCACCTCGATGTATTCGCGGCCAAACATCACATGCGCCAGGCGGAAGCGCCGGCCAATCAGCAACACCCGGCGGAACAGCTTCTTCACCTCTTCCGGGCGCGCGTCGGTGACCACGTCGAAGTCCTTCGGCTGAAGGTTCAAAAGGAGGTCGCGCACGCCGCCGCCCACAACGCAGGCGCGGTATCCGGCCCGGTGCAGGCCGCGGAGCACCGTAAGAACGTTGGGCGGAAACTGCCGCGCATCAAGACGCGGTTCGCCCGAATGGATTTTCAGCGCCGTTGTTTCGATCGCGGGCGAGGCTCAAGCAAAGGATGTCGCGGCGCGCCTCTTTGGGCGCGTCCGGTTTCGGCTGCCTATAATATCGCACCGCAAGGCGGCAAGGGCGGCTGCCCCCGCCGCGCCGGCCGCGCTCCCTTCGTCTAGGGGTCAGGACGCCAGGCTCTCAATCTGGAAACAGGGGTTCGATTCCCCTAGGGAGCGCCAAATGCCACCCGCCGCCCGCGCTCCGGCGCGCCCCCTGAAGCTGCAAGCGTCCCCCGCAGAGCCAGCGGCTGCTTTGCGCCCCGCGCCGCTTCGGACAAAATGGCGGAAGAGCCGCAGGATGAGCGCGACGTGAACAACGCAGACCTGCACTGGGTCGCAAACTACATTTGGGGCATCGCCGACGATGTGCTGCGCGATCTCTATGTGCGCGGCAAGTACCGCGACGTGATTCTTCCGATGACCGTGCTGCGCCGGCTTGACGCCGTGCTGGAGGACGGCAAGCAGGCTGTGCTCCGCATGAAGGCTTCGCTGGATGAGGCCGGAGTGGTCGAGCAGGATGCCGCGCTGCGGCAAGCCGCGGGCCAAGCCTTCTACAACGTCTCGCAATTCACGCTCAACCGCCTGCGCGCCCGCGCCAATCCGCAGCGGCTGCGCGCCGATTTCGAGAACTGGCTCGATGGATTTTCGCCCAATGTGCAAGACATCCTCAACAGCTTCGAGTTCCGCAACCAGATCCCGCGCCTTGCCCAGGCGGACGCGCTTGGCGCTTTGATCGAGAAGCTCACCGCGCCGGACATCAACCTCAGCCCCGGCCCGGTCAAGGATGCCGATGGCGCCGTTCGCCGCCCCGGGCTCGACAACCATGCCATGGGCACCATCTTCGAGGAGTTGGTGCGCCGGTTCAACGAAGACAACAACGAGGAGGCCGGCGAGCATTGGACCCCGAGAGACGCGGTGCGGCTGATGGCGAAGCTGGTGTTCGAGCCCGCGGCCGGCCAGATCGAATCCGGCACCTACCTGCTCTACGACGGCGCCTGCGGCACCGGCGGCATGCTCACCGTTGCCGAGGAAACTCTCCAGGAACTCGCCGCCCGGCGCGGCAAGCAAATCTCCACGCATCTCTACGGCCAGGAAATCAACGCCGAGACCTGCGCCATCTGCAAGGCCGACCTGCTGCTCAAGGGCGAAGGCGAGGCCGCCGACAACATCGTGGGCGGCCCGGAGCACTCCACCCTCGCCAACGACGCCTTCCCGGCCCGCCAATTCGACTTCATGCTTTCCAATCCGCCCTACGGCAAGAGTTGGAAGACCGACCTGGAACGCATGGGCGGCAAGAAGGGAATGCTCGACCCGCGCTTTTTGATTGAGCATGGCGGGAACCCGGAATACTCGCTGGCAACCCGCGCAAGCGACGGGCAAATGCTGTTCCTCGCCAACAAGCTGGCCAAGATGAAACGCGGCACGCCGCTCGGCAGCCGCATCGCCGAGGTGCATAACGGCTCGTCGCTGTTCACTGGCGACGCCGGCCAGGGCGAGAGCAACATCCGCCGCTGGATCATCGAAAACGACTGGCTCGAAGCCATCGTCGCCCTGCCGCTCAACCTGTTCTACAACACCGGCATCGCCACCTACGTGTGGGTGCTGACCAACCGCAAGCCCGCGCGGCGGCGCGGCAAGGTGCAGTTGATCGACGCGACCCAGCGCTTCCGGGCATTGCGCAAGAACCTCGGCAAGAAGAACTGCGAACTCGGCGAAGACGACATCGCCCATATCCTTGAGACTTTCCTCGCTTTCGAGGAGTCCGAGGAAAGCAAAATTTTCGACAACGCCGCCTTCGGCTACTGGAAAGTCGCGGTGGAGCGACCGCTGCGCATCGCGGGCGCCGAGCCGGGCCACGTTTACAAGGCGGCGGAAATCAGGCGGCTGAAGCAAACCGGCGCGCGCACTGAGGATGCGGCGCCGGTGATTCGGCGGGCGCTCATGCGCGGCGCCGCAGCGGACCCGCTGCGCGGACGGTTCGAGGCGATGGTCGATGGCAAGCCCGCAGTAGTCGAGTACGAACCGGATCCCGAGCTGCGCGACAGCGAACAGATTCCGTTGCAGACGGAAGGCGGCATTGACGCCTTCCTGCGCCGCGAGGTTCTGCCCTGGGCGCCGGATGCCTGGTACCGGCCCGACAAGGTAAAGGTGGGCTACGAAATCAGCTTCAACCGGTATTTCTACAAGCCGCAGCCCATGCGCTCGCTGGCGGAAATCCGCGCCGACATCCTCGCGCTCGAACGCGAATCCAAAGGCTTGATCGAAAAGATGGTTGCGGAGCCTCCGGCGGCATACGAGACGCGGGAGCTGCGCGTTTACGCGGACACCTCGGTTATCGGCGGGTGCGAAGATGTCGAGTTCCAGGATTCATCGCGCTGGTTGATGGAGCGATTCGCGCAGGGCGACATGACTTTGGCGCTCTCGCCTGTCGTTGTTGCAGAACTCGCGGGCGCGCCGCGTTCCGTGCTGCAAGTGGTAACACGGATTCCGGATGCCAGCATCGAAAGGCTCGACTTTTCGGATGAGGCCGAGCGCCTTGCCGCTGCCTACATTGACCGCGGCGCGCTTCGCAAGCGTGACCTGCCTGATGCCCGGCACATCGCCCTGGCGACGCTGTCCGGCGTCGATGTGCTCGCGAGTTGGAACTTCCGGCACCTCGTCAACTACCATCGCATCCAGTTATGCAACCGGATAAACTTGGATCAGGGATACGGCGAAATCACGATCAGGACGCCATACCAATTGCAGGAGATCGAACATGGCCGATGAAACACCATCGCAGCGTTTCGACTGTGTGCAGTTCATGCGCAGGCAAGGGCAGCGCAGGGTCAGGGAAACCGAAGGCATGACCTTCGAGGAAGTCCGGGACTACATCGACAACCGCCTGCTCCTGCCTGACGGCGAAATCATGAAGGAGCTCGCGGGCCGGATGCGAACACGGCAACCTCGCCGGAACATCGCATTCGATGTGGTCGAGTCCGGCAACGGCAGCTATGAGGCCCGCTCGCGCGTTCTGGGCCGCAGCGTCCGAGCCGCCAATTGGGACGGCCTGAAACGCGCTGCGCGAGCCGCCGCGCGCGAGCGCTTCGACAAATCCAATACCCCGGAACTTACCGTCACGCTCCGTCCGCCGAATTGACGCAGGAAACACGCCTGC
>RKRP01000096.1 GCA_007571315.1 Gammaproteobacteria bacterium | reverse complement strand
GCCCCAGAGGCCGGATCAGCGGCGATAGTTCGGGCGCGCCGGGGTGCCGCCGGGCGGAAAACGTGACGCCGGCGTTGTACATGCGCAGTATGCCCGTGAAATCCGTGAACAGCCCGTTGTGCATCCACGGCCCGGTATGCCGCGCATGGCGCAGCGTGGGGGTCCGGAACTTGCCGCGGTCTTCGGGAATGCCGGTAACGTCAAACCTCCCCAGGTCCTCGAATCGCCTTCCATAGTAACTCAGTCCCGTGTGATGGAAGCGCCCGTCGGAAAAGCGCGGCCCGTTGTGGCAGTTCATGCAGCGGGCGCGGGTGCGGAAAAGGTGCAGGCCCTCGATTTCCCGGTCGCTCAGGCGCCCGTAATCGCCCTGCGCGAAGCGGTCGAAGCGGCTCGGCGTTGAAACGATGGAGCGAACGAAGGAGGCGAGGGCTTTGGCGATTCGCTCCCCGGTCACGCCGGGCGAGCCGAATGATTCCGAAAACGCCTGCCGATAGCCGGCCGCGTCCTGAATTCTTGCAATGACCTGCTCCAGGTCCGCATTCATTTCCGCCGGACTCGCGACAGGCTGCAGCGCCAGGTCGAGCAGGCCCTCCGCCCGGCCGTCCCAGAACAGGCGGTCGAACCAGGCTGCGTTGAGAAGCGTCATGGCGTTGCGCCTGCCGGCGCGCCGGTCATGGCCCGCGGCCACGCGCCTGCCGTCGCCCCAGCCGAGCTGCGGGTCGTGGCAGCTGACGCAGGCCAGTTGGCCGGATCCCGAAAGCCGCGGATCGAAGAAAAGCAGCTTGCCCAGCTGTTCGCTTGCGGGCGTGTGCCAGGACACGGGCGGCAGGGAGGGCAGGGGGCCGATTTCCTCCGCCTGCGCGCCGTCATCGACGATAAAGGGAGGCCATTCGGCCGGCGGGCGGCGGTATTTCTCGGCCAGACTGGCGCGCTCGACCGCCCCCGCGCCGTTCAGCGCGAGCGCGAAAACAAGCAGCAGCCTCAGCGCCATCCTGGGCCAATCCTATCAGTGCGCATCAGCAGCGCTGGTGAAATATGCGGGCTATTCCTCCATCGCAAGGTTTGGTTAAGCGATATGATTGAAAATCAGCCTGTAGAGGCAGGAACGCAGGAATTGCGGCTGAAGCATGCAGCCGGGAGACACGAAGATGCGCAGAATTCACACACTGATCGTTGCCGCGGCGTTTGCTTGCGCCGCGGCCCAGGCCGATGAGATGAGTTTTCCTGAACTCATGCCCGCGGATATTCCGGGGGCGCCGAAGCTCGGCGAACCGTTCCTGGTGATGGCCGGCGGCAAGCCTGCGCTCACGGAAAAGCACGGGCTGGCGGCGCCGGCGCTGTGGGATTGGGACGGCGACGGCAGGCGGGACCTGCTGGTGGGCGAGTTCGAGACCAATTCGGGCAAGGACTTTCCGATGGGCGCCGACGGCTCCGCCATCCGCGTGTATCTGAACGTGGGAACCGATGCCGAACCGCGCTTCAGCGAGGAGTTCGAGTGGGCGCGGGACACCGAAGGCACGGTCATGGAAGTGCCGCAGTGGTGCTGCATCGGCTTCACGCCCATGTTCTACGACCTCGACGACGACGGCTACGAGGACATGATTACCGGACAGTACCACCCTGGCGAGGTCACCTGGTTCCGGGGCAGCGCCGAAGGCTTCCTGCCGGGCCAGACGCTGCCTCAGGAGGGCGACCCGGCCGCGTCCGCCAATCCCACTTTCAAGCCGTATAAAGGCGAGCCTGGAGACATCGGCACCTTCGATTACTGGGTTTACAGCTCGGCCACTTTCGGCGACCTGGACGGCGACGGCGATTATGACCTGATTGTGGGCGGCAGCGGCGGTTTGCGGGTCAGTGAAAACACGGGCGGCCGCAAAACTCCCAGCTTCGGCGTTCGCAAGCTGCTGCTGGACGTGAACGGCGAGCCGCTGCAGACCCGCCCCCACACGGAAAACGAGCTGCGGCACGCGCAGGCGGGCATGGGTTTGTCCTTGCCCCCCTCGGGCGACGGCAAACCCAACCCGCTGGCCGTGGACTGGGACCAGGACGGGGTGCTGGACCTGCTGGTGACCGACTCGTACCGCAGCCCCGACAGCCGCGCGGTTTCGTTCTTCCGGGGCGTAAAGACGCCGGATGGCCATCGTTTCGAGCCGGGCATCGACCTGCTGCCGGCCCAGGGCGGGGCCAAGGCCATGCCGGGCAGCGGGCAGCGCGTTTACGTGGCCGACTGGAACCTGGACGGCGTGAATGATCTGCTCATCGGCGCCAGCGTCGCAACCGTCAACGGCGGGGAGTTCAGCGACGAGCTTTCGTGGGAGTGGGAGGCTGTGAACAAGGTGGAGAGCGCCGGCAAGGACCCCGGGCGGTATCCTCCCCGGCCCCGGCCCACGCTGGAAACGCAGCGCGCGATGTTCGAGGAGATTGTTGCCCTGCGGGCCGCCGAGGGGATAACGATCGAAATGCCCGGCGACGAAGAGCTGGAGAGAATGGCGGCGCAGCAACTGCCCTTCTGGGAGGAGTCGATCGGCAGGCTCTACGATGCCGGAAAGGAATACTGGCTCACGATGCGCCACCAGGGACGGGTGTACGTGATGCTGGGCAGCCGGGATGATGCGGAGGGGCCGGCGATCGCGGGAAATGACGCGGCGGCGGGCAACAGCGCAAGCGCGATCGAATCGGCGCCCCCCGCCCCGGCCGCGGAGGCTTCGCCGGTTTCCATCAGCGTGGAACCGCTGGTGGTGCTGGAGCAGGGGCGCAGCGTGGATGTGAATGTTCAGCTCGACATGCGGGACGGCTGGTACGTCTATGCCTCCACGGGACGCAACGATGCCCAGGGCATGAAGGAAACCCGCGTGGCTTTCAGCGTGCCGGACGGTTTGGAGGCCAGCGGCGCAATGAGGCCTCCGCCGTTTGGATTCAGGGGCTCGTACGACATTCACCAGGGCAGGGGCGTTGTCTGGGCGCAGCCGGTGCAGGCGGCGCCGGGCGCTTTGCCCGGGCTTTACGAGGTAAGCGCCGAAGTCACTTACCAGACCTGCAATGACGACCTGTGCCTGCTTCCGCAAACCGAAACCGTCATGGCGCGGGTGCTGGTGCAGTAGCAGGGAGCCGGGCAATCCGTTTCGCCCGCCGCGCAGCCCAAGCGATGAAGAAAGTGCTGGTTATTCGCAACGTAAGCTACGAGACGGAAGGCTTGCTGGAGCCGCTTCTCAGAAGCGAGGGCCTGACGCTCAATATCGTTGACTTCCAGCGCGACGCCGGCGCCCAGCCGAGCCTCGACGGTCATGCCGGGCTGGTCGTGATGGGCGGGCCGATGGGAGCGAACGACACCGGCCGCTACCCGCACCTGCTCCATGTGGAGCGGCTGCTGGCCCGGGCCATGGAACGTTCAATCCCGTCGGTGGGGGTGTGCCTTGGCGCTCAGATCATGGCCAAAATCCTGGGAAGCGAGGTCTATCCCAATCCGGTTCGCGAGGTGGGGTGGTACGACCTGAGCATGACCGCCGAAGCCGCCGCGGATCCGCTTTTTTCCGAACTGGCGGGCCGCGAGGTGGTGCTGCAATGGCACGGCGACACATTTGACCTGCCGGCCGGCGCGGCGCTGCTGGCATCCTCGCCCGACTGCGCCCACCAGGCTTTCCGCTACGGCGAGGCCGGCTACGCGGTCCAGTTCCATCTGGAAATTCTTCAGCCGATGATCGAGGAATGGGTGCGGCGGGACGCGGCCAGGGGCTGGCTGGCGCAGGACGGGCGCATCAGCGCCAAGCGGATTCTTGACGACACCCGCGCTTACATGCCGCGCTCGGCGGAGCTGGGCCGGAGAGTATTCGCGCGGTTCGCCCGCCTGATCGCGGATTGAGGCCGCGTTCACGGACCCGGCTCCGCTCATGCACGTGGTCATCATCGGCTGTGGCGTTATCGGCGCCGCGGCGGCTTGGTTCCTGACCCGCGCCGGCGCCGAGGTGACGGTAGTCGAGCGGCGCGAGGGGCCGGCGCTGGAAACCAGCTTCGCCAACGCCAGCATGCTCACGCCCAGCCTTTCAGCGCCGTGGAACTCTCCGGGCGTTTGGCTGACGGTGCTGAAGTATCTGGGCCGCAAGGAAGCGGCGCTTCTGGTCAGGTTGGGCGCGTTCCCCGGGCTGCTCGCCTGGAGCTGCCGCTTCCTGCGCGACAGCAGCTCCGCCCGGCACGAAGCCAATATGAAAAAGAACCTGAGGCTGTGCAATTACACCCTTCAAATAATGGATGAAATATGGGCGGAAACATCCATAGAGCACGATGCCGGCCATTCCGGAATCATTGAGCTGTGCCGTGATCCGGCGGCCATGAAGCGGGGCCGCGAACGGTGCCGCTGGCTGGGTGCGGACGCGGTGCCTTCGGAGGAGCTTGGCGCCCGCGAGGTGGTGGAGCGCGAACCGGCGCTTGAGCCTGTGGCGACCGAAGTGGCGGGCGGCTTCTATTTCCCGGCCGACCGCGTGGGCGACGCCTACAAGTTCAGCTGCGT
>RKRP01000167.1 GCA_007571315.1 Gammaproteobacteria bacterium | reverse complement strand
TTTCGGCGCTGTGCGCAGCGAATCGGGAGCATTTGCGCGCCGCGCTGAATCTTTTGACTGAGCGCGAAAATGTTGCGCGGCACTGGATGCTGGGTTTGCTGGCCGACGCGCTGGAAGGCGCAGCCGCTTTGCGCCTTCGCGCTCGATTGCATGGAGCGTCCATTCAATGAAAACGACCCGGGTCCGGCCCTGTAATCAGAATCGCTCCCGCCTGCGCTCGGCGCAGCGCAGCAATTTCCCGCGATTTTCAGGAGTCATCGCAAAGCGCGGGACTCAAGTTCCCCGCTTGCGGGGCGGTGGATTGACAGTGATGGCGCGGCCTTCCCTTTTCCGCCAAACCGTCACCGGAAGCCCCAATTCAACGCGGTCCCCGGCAGGGCTTTGCGAGGCGCTGAAGTTCGCCAGAGAATTCAACGCGAAGTTCGGCCGGGCAGGCATCAGCATCTCAGCGGGAGACGTTGAATAGAGCCGTTCAGCTCAATAGCCCAGCGCGCCGAGCAGCGGGTTAGCGGCCAGCGAGATCATCAGGAAACTCACGCCGCCCACCACAGCGGCCGCCACCAGGCCCAGCAGGAACGGTCGCAAACCGATGCGGCGGATGCCGGCAAAGCTGGAATTCAGGCCCACCGCGGCCATGGCGATCAGCAGGAGAGTTTCGGCGCCGAGGCGAAGAATGCCCACTGCGAACTGCCAATCCTGCGGCTCCAGAATGCCAAATGCCTGGTCCCCGGCATCCCCCAGCGTCCGCAGCCCCGAGCACAGGGCAAACCCCGCCACGAACCAGGGCACCATTCCCAGATACGCCCTCCAGCCCCGCGCCTCGCCCGGCTCGCGCGCAGCGCCGAAGAGAATGCCTGCCAGGGGAATTACGGCAATCATGCAAAGGTTGCGCACCAGCTTGGTAACCGTGGCAATGTCCAGCGCGACCGGCGCGCCGTACTGTTCCTGGTACATCATTCCCGCGCCGGCAACCTGGGCGGTTTCATGGATCGAGGTGCCGAGGAACAGTCCCGCCAATTCGGGGCTGCCGGCAAAAAATCCGTGCGCCAGAATCGGGTAGAAAAACATGGCCGCAACACCGAACACCGTGATGCAGGCGATCGCGTAGCTCACTTCCGATTCCCGGGCCCGGATAAGCGGCGCGGTGGCCACGATCGCCGTGGCTCCGCAGATGCTCGTTCCCACCGCGATCAGCCCGCCCAGGCTCCGCGACAATCCCAGCCGCCGCCCTGCGCCGCCCACCACCGCCAGGCCGGCGGCGATCGCCACAACAACAAAGGGAAGCGCCACCAGGGTGAATTTTCCCGCGCTCAGCAAACTTAGCCGGAAACCCAGCAGCATGATGCCAATGCGCAATATCGTGGTGGAGCAGAACTTCAGCCCCGCGCCGGCGCGCTGCGCCAGCGCCACCAGATTGCACAGGACCATGCCGATAATGATGGCCAGCATGATCGCGCTCACCGGGCTTCTCTCAAAGCCCAGCAGCGACTCCCCAATCCACTCGGCGGAGTAGCTCGCCAGCGCGGCCACCGCCAGCGCCAGCGCCACGCCCAGCCACCAGGCCGGCAAGCGCAGATGCTCAATCATGCTGAGCTGAGCTGCAAACCTGCGGCGCGGAGAAGTCCATATTCAGCAAACGGAAGTAGTTCTCGCCCAGCGCGATGTTGCGAAACGCCGTGTCGCTCAAGTATTTGAAAATGTCGCTGGTCAGGCGCACCTCTTCCGAGTAAACCTCAAAACTCTTGTCCGCCGAGGCAAGGAAGTCCGAGCCGGGAAGAACGCGGCTGGAGTAGTCCTCAAGGAAGGCCACATACAAGGGCCTGAGTTCCGGCTTGGAAAAAATGTTGTCGTAGAGCACCCGCCAGGACACATCCACCATCAGCCTGGGATAGCGCTCCAGCAAAGAGCGCAGAATCCCGATGTGCAGGTCCGGATCTATGCGGCCAAGTTCCCGGGAAAGACCAAGATGCATCCATATCACGGGGTTGTCTGGATACAGCCGCAGCACCTCTTCCATCAAGGCCAGGTATTGCGTCGGCTGCTGGTTGTTCCCGATGTCGGAGTGAATCGCCATCGGAATGCCGCGTTCACGCAAAAGCGCCATAAAAGGCTTCCAACGGGCTATCGTTTCCATCGGCACCGGCCGGTGGCCGTTTGGAAACAGCGCCTGCTTCACGAGATTCACCTCGCCCGCCCAGCGGAACAATCCGGGAAATTCGCGGTCGAGAAGCTCGATTCCGGCCAAAATCCGCTCCGGCCGCTCAAGGTCCAGGAAGGTCATGGAGAGAGTCAGGTGAACGCCCTCGGGACGCTTGGCCAAATAGCTGGTGGCGTTGGCGAAGTCATTCTTGAGCGTTGGCGTGACCGGCACGCCGGGACAATCCAAGTAGTAGGCGCAGGCCGAATCCACCGGCAGCATCTGGCCAATGCCGTACACGGTTGCGAAGCGCACTCCGCTGCGCTCCATGAACGACACCACATCGTTGAAGGAAAGCGCTGGGCCGCCAAAAGGCCGAAAATGAACATGCGTGTCCACCACCGCTGTTTGCGGCGACCCGCTGCGATCGTAGCAACCGGCCTGCGCCCCGGAAAAATCCGCAAAATCCAACGGGCCCGACCCGAAGGCGGCTAACGGCGCGCCGGCCAGCGCCGCCAGAACCCATTTCCTGCCCAGCCTGCTCATTCTGTTCACCTCATGAGTCCAGCAGTCCGCCCTGAACGGCATCCTAACGCATAAGGCGGGTTAAACTCGCTTAACCGTTTGAAGGTGGATTGCGGCGTTGCTACAACTGAGGCGCAACTGGCATGGGCTAGCGACCGGCGCCGCGGCGATCGGGGCGCTGCTGGTCATTGCCCCCGTCAAGGCGCAGGCGGACACGCTTTCGGAAGTGCTTGAGCGCGGCATGCTGCGCTGCGCGGTCATTGAGGCCAGCCCCGGGTTCAGCTCCATTGATGCAAACGGCAGGCGCTACGGTTTCGATATCGACAACTGCCGCACCGTGGCCGCGGCGGTGCTGGGCGATGCCGATGCGATCGAGTATGTGCCCATAAATCCCAACACGGCCTTTACCACGCTGCAATCCGGGGGCGTGGATGTGTTTCCCGGGGGGGCAACCTGGACCTTCCTGCGCGATGCCTCGCTGGGTTTGGATTACACCGGCGTGTATCTCTATGCGGGGCAGGGCTTTGTGGTGCGCCGGGCCTCGGGCGTGTCGCGAATCGCTGACCTTGAAGGGGCCACTGTGTGCGTTGCCCAGGGAACCACCAACGAGCAGAACCTGGCGGACTACTTCCGGGCTCGGCGCATGAAATACTCCATCGTTACCTTTGCCGATGTGGAGCGCGGGCTTAACGCCTACCTGTCGGACCGTTGCGACGCTTTTACCACCGAGATCTTCTCGCTGGCGGGGCGTGTCGTGGCCCTGCGCAACCCCGGCGAGCATGTCATCCTGGGCGAGGTCATTTCCAGGGAACCCTTTTCCGGCCTGGTTCGCCAGGGCGACCCGCGCTGGCGCGACATCGTGTTCTGGGCCTTCAACTCTCGCCTAGCGGCCGAAGAGTTCGGCCTGACCGCGGCCAACGTGGCTGACGTTCGAGCGATGACCGAAGATGCCGAAATCCGGCGCTTTCTCGGCGTTGAGGGCGGTTTTGGCGAGAAGCTGGGGCTGCGCGGCGACTGGGCCTACCAGATCGTGGTCCAGGTTGGCAATTACGGCGAAGTGTTCGCCCGGCACTTCGAGCCTCTGGGGCTCCAGCGCGGCCTCAACGCGCTGTGGAGCGAGGGCGGCTTGATGATCGCCATGCCGTACCGCTAGCCCGTCTGTGCGCAGAAATTCCGCTTTCTGGCTGCAATGCCTGCTGGGTCTGGGGCTGCTGGCGCTGCTGCTGCTGGTATTTCGCACCACCCAGGCGAACCTTGAACTTTTGGGGGTGCAATCCGGATTTGATTTCCTGTCGAGGAAGGCAGGCTTTTCCATCGCCCAGCACCTGATCCCCTACAGCGAGGATTCGCCAATCAGGACGGCTTTGGGCGTGGCCATTCTGAACACGCTGCTGCTGGCGGTATTCTGCATCGCATTGGCCAGCATCCTGGGCCTGCTGGTGGGCGTGGGGCGCCTGTCGTCCAACTGGCTGGTTTCGCGGCTGTCGCTGGCCTATCTCGAACTGTTTCGCAACGTTCCGGTGTTGCTGCAAATTTTCTTTTGGTACTACGTGGCCTTGCGCGCCCTGCCTTCGTTCCAGTCGAGCCTGTTCATCACCGACTACCTAGTGCTCAACAACCGGGGGCTTTACTTTCCGTTCATCGAGTTCAGCGGAGGCTTGTCCATAAGCCCTCCGGCAATGGGCCGCTTTTCCTATGAAGGCGGCTTTTACCTCATGCCCGAATTCCTTGCCTTGTGGGTGGGACTGTCGCTCTACAACGCAAGCTACATTTCGGAAATTGTGCGCTCGGGCTTTGAGTCGGTGCCGCGCGGTCAGTTGGAAGCAGGCGCGGCTTTGGGCTTGAGGCGGCGCGCGGTATTGCGCCGCGTTGCCTTCCCGCAAGCCTTGCGGGCGATTCTGCCGCCGCTTGCCACGGTGTATATGAACATGTTCAAGGCCACTTCCCTGGCGGCCGCGATCGCCTATCCCGAAATCGTTTCGGTGTTTGTGGGCACCGTCAACAATCTGGTGGGCCGCCCGGTTGAGGTCATGGCCGTAACGCTGGCGTTTTACGCCGGGGTGAGCTTCCTGGTGGCGTGGCTGATGGGCCGCTGGAACGAAAGGGTAATGCGCCGTGGGCAATAGCGCGCCTATGGCGGATTCACGGCGGACAGGCGCAATGGCCTGGCTGGCCCGCAACCTTTTTTCCTCCTGGATGAACAGCGCGGTGAGCGTGGTTCTTATCGGCGCAATGGGCTGGCTGGCAATCAAGCTGTTTCAGTGGCTGATCCTGGATGCGCAATGGGCGGGCAGCGGTCCCGGCGCTTGCGCCGACGCGCAGGCTCTGTGCTGGCCGTTCGTGCGGGCCCGCTGGCCGCAGTTTCTGTATGGCCTGTATCCAGCGGAGGAGGTCTGGAGAATCAACCTGGGCCTGGGCATCGGCCTTCTGCTGGGCGTGGCGCTGGCCATTGCGCGGATGCCGGCGCGGCGCTGGATTGCCGCGTTGCTGTTTTTGGCTTATCCGCTGCTGGCCGGTTTGCTGTTCCGTGGCGGAGTGGCGGGATTGGCGCCGGTGGAAACTTCGCTTTGGGGCGGGTTCTTTCTCACGCTGGTAGTGGCCGGTTCGGTTTTTTGGGTGTCGCTGGCGGCAGGCGTGCTGCTGGCGCTGGGAAGGCAGAGCCACCTGCCGCTGCTGCGGCAAGCCTGCGCGGTGTGGATCGAATTCTGGCGCGCCGTGCCCGTGCTGGTGCTGCTATTCGTAGTGATTATCATGCTGCCGCTGTTTCTGCCCTCGAATATCGAGATCGACAAACTGGGCCGGGCGATGATCGCCTTCGCCATTTTGATGTCAACGTATTTGGCCGAGGCGGTGCGCGGCGGATTGCAGAGCCTGCCCGCGGGGCAGTATGAAGCGGCCCGGGCGCTGGGCCTGAGCTGGGCGCAGTCGCGGCTGCATGTGGTGCTGCCCCAGGCGCTGGTGGTGGCGCTTCCTCAGATTACCGGCAACTTCATCGGCCTGTTCAAGGAAACTACCGTTTTGCTCGTAATCGGCCTGTTCGATCTTCTGGGAGAGGTGCAGAGAGCCGCAAGCGACCCTCAGTGGCTGGGAACCGGCACCACGGCCACCGGCTATCTGTTCGTGGCCGCTTTCTTCTGGATGGCCTGCTTCAGCCTTTCGCGCGCAAGCGCGCGGGTGGAGCGGCGCATGGCACGCTACCGCGCCGGCATGAGCTGAACCTTCGCCGCACGCAGGTGCCTCTGCCGGCCTATCCGGGCTCAAGCCCCGCGCCGACACCCGCCTGCGCGGCCTGGGTTTCGCTCAGGGAAGAGAAACCCCCTTGGCGCCCAAGGCGCAAAGGGGGTTTCGAGTTTGTTGCGGTTAGCCTTTGAGGCGATTCCAGGTCCTGCCAACCAGCACCGAAGCGACTCCCGCGTAAAGCGCCGTAGAAGCCTGCCCCAGGATGCCGTCCAGGAAACCGCCTATCGCCGGGATATTGCCCAATGCGTCAGACCCTGCGGCAAGTCCGACGGCGATTGCGACAGCAAGATAGGTCGTTGGATCCTCCGCATCCACTGCCATCCAGCCCCACACCAGGCCAAGAATGACCAGCGCGAGCGGCAAAAGATTTTGTGGCACAGTGCCAGGCAATAGGCCCTCAACCACCGCCGCCAATGCTATGAGTCCAACAATTACTCTATTAGCCATCCTGTTCCTCCCTTGTTTTGGTTATCGTTATGGGTTAGCAACCCAACCCCCTTGCGCGGTCAACACCTCTAAAAGAGCGAGGAAAGCCACCACGCCATGCCCCTTATTAGCACGTATTGCGCTGGGAAGCAAATCGGCCGCGCCGGTTTCGCCGCCAGAAATCCCGCCGCCCTGCGTTGGCGCCCTTCGCCGCATTACCGGTGGAGTTGGCCCAGAAAGGTTTGTAAACGCGCCGATTGAGGGTTGTCGAAAAACTGTTCGGGCGGCGCGTCTTCAAGAATTTCCCCCGCATCCATGAAGAGCACGCGGTCAGCCACCTGGCGGGCGAAAGTCATCTCGTGGCTTACGCACAGCATGGTCATTCCGCCGCGCGCCAGTTCCACCATCACTTCCAGAACTTCCTGAACCATCTCCGGGTCCAGGGCCGAGGTGGGTTCGTCGAACAGCATGATTTCCGGCCGCATGCACAAGGCGCGGGCAATCGCAACGCGCTGCTGCTGGCCGCCGGAAAGCTGGCCGGGAAACTTGCGTTGCTGGCCGGCCAGCCCCATGCGCCGTAGCAATTCCGCGGCCCGCTGTTCGGCTTCTTCGCGTTTCAGTTTGCGCACCTTGACAGGCGCGAGGCAAAGGTTGTCCATTACCGACAGGTGAGGAAACAGGTTGAACTGCTGAAAGACCATGCCCACCTTCAGCCGCGCGCGGCTCCGGGCCGCATCCGAGTTCAGGATAATGCCGGCCACCTTCATGGAACCTTGCTGAAATTCCTCCAGGCCATTCATGCAGCGTATCAGGGTCGATTTGCCCGATCCCGACGGCCCGCAAATTACGATTCGCTCGCCGCGGCGAACCTCCAGGTTCACCCCTTTCAACGCTTGAAACTCGCCGAACCATTTGCTCAGGTTGGTGGCCAAAACCGCCGGGGCGGCAATGGATTCGGCGCTCATTCGCGCTCTTCGCCCTGGACCCACCAGCGCAAGCCAGTGGCATCCAACGCAACCCTCTCGCCACGCTCTCCCGGATCAATATCAAGGCGCTTGAAGATATGCTTCGCCAAAGGTCCAACCGGGCAGCGCAGCGCCGCGGGCGGCGAGTCGATAAGGTCGGCAATCGCTCTGGCCGCCTCTTGCGGGGGTTCTCCCTTTGGCGGGCGCTCCAGCAGCGCCCTGTGCAGCGCCGCGTAGGGTTCGCCGCCTGCCGAGGGCGCTGTTCGCTTGCTGAAACTTCCGCGCAGCTTGAGCATGTCGGTGTTGTAGGGGCCTGGATGCAGCAGGGTAACCTGAATTCCGAACCGGCGCACTTCCAGCGCCAGCGATTCGGACATGCCTTCCAGCGCAAACTTGCTGGCCGCATACTGACCGTCGCCGGGCAATCCGACCTTGGCGGACAGCGAGGAAACCATGAGGATATGGCCGGAGCCGCGCGAGCGCATATGCGGCAGAACGGCGCGCGCCAGCCGCCAGGCGCCCAGCAGGTTCACTTCCAGCAGTTCGCGGAAACGTTCCTCGCTGGCGGTTTCGAGCGCTCCGAAGGCATGCAGGCCGGCATTGTTGACGAGCGCGTCCAGGCCGCCTGCCGCCTTCACGGCACTGTGAACCGCCTGCCCAACCGATGTGTTCGATGTGACATCAAGAAGCACTTCCCGCGCTCCTGTGCTCGCGGGCAGGCTGCCCGGCTTGCGGACTCCCGCGAATACTTCGCGGCCGCGCGCGGCGAGTTCGCGGGCTGTGGCCAGCCCCAGGCCGCGGGAGGCCCCACTGATCAGCACGGCGCCGGCCATGAGCTTTGTGAACTTGCTCCGGTGCTGCTGCCGCGCCGCCGCAGCCCTCAGGCCGTTTGAACGATCAGGGGCAGATAGTGGTCCGCCAGGAGCAGCGAGAACAACGCGAACAGGTAAACCATGGAATACCCAAAGGTGGGCATCGCCAGGGAGTCGTCCTTTCGCCAGTGCATCTTTCCCGCATACCACAGGAATCGCCCGCCCAGCAGCGAAGCGCCAACCAGATACAGCAGTCCGCTCATGCCGATTAAAAACGGCAGCAGCCCAAACACGAAAAGCAATACCGTGTAAAGCAGGATGTGCAGCCGGGTAAACGCCACGCCATGCGTGACCGGCAGCATGGGAATATCAACCTTGGCGTATTCATCCCGCCGGTGTATGGCCAGCGCCCAGAAATGCGGCGGCGTCCACACGAACACGATGGCAAAAAGAACGGCTGCTCCCGGGTCCATCTGGCCGGTCACGGCAATCCATCCAAGCAGGGGCGGGGCGGCGCCGGCCGCGCCGCCAATAACGATGTTCTGCGGCGTTGCCCGCTTGAGGAACATCGTATAGACGACCGCGTAACCCAGCAGCGAGGCAAAGGTAAGGGCCGCGCACAGCAGGTTGGTGAAAGTGAGCAACAGGCAGATGCCGGTTCCCGCAAGCAAGCCGGCAAAGGCAAGCACCTCCCAACCGGCGAGTTGGCCGCGAGGCAAGGGGCGGTTTCGGGTCCTGGCCATCTCGGCATCAATGTGCCGGTCCACCAACTGGTTGATGGCCGCGGCGCCCGCCGACACCAAGGCAATTCCTGCCGAGCCGAACAGCAGCACGGTCCAGTGCGGGATTGATGGCGCGGCCAGCAGCATGCCGACCACAGCGGTAAAGGTGAGCAGCGCCACAACCTTGGGCTTGGTAACCTCCAGGTAGTCGCGCCAGCGCGGCGCAGCCAGAGCTTGGGTGGTCATGTTATTTGCGCGTCAGGCGCGCGGGTTTTTGCGCGTCAGGCGCTGGAGCAAGCCCATGCCCCAGCGTGATCAGGGCCAGAACGAGCAGCGCGGCGCAGGCGTTATGCGCCACCGCAGTGGAAATCGGAAGGTAGAGCAGCACGTTGGCGATACCCAGGCCAATCTGTATGAGCATCAGGCAGCCCGCCACTATACCGGCAATTCGAACCTTCCTCCCGGAAGCGAGGAAGGCGGCGCGCGCCGCAGTCCAGCCCACGCACAACAACACCGCCATTGCGCCTATCCGGTGGGTCATGTGAATGGCCGTGCGCGCCGCGTTATCCAATACGCCGAACTCGTAGTTCACCCCCAGGCCCCGCCACATGACAAAGGCTTCGGCGAAGTTCATGTCCGGCCACCATTGCCGCTGACAGGCCGGAAAGTCGGGACAGGCCAGCGCTGCGTAATTGGCGCTGGTCCAGCCGCCCAAAGCGATTTGCGCCACCACCACAACCAGGCTGGCGAGAATCCAGGGGCGCAGACTCCTGTCCGAATCCCGCGCCCAGCTCGCCGCTGCGGGACTCAGCCGCAGGATCATCCACCAGAGCAATGCAAGGGTTGCGAATCCTCCCAGCAGATGCGCCATCACAACAACCGGCTTGAGCTGCCAGGTTACTGTCCACATGCCCAAAAGCCCTTGAAACACAACCAGCGCAAGCAGTGACAGGCTGGCCGCCAGCAAGGAGTCCGGCTCGCCCCGCCGCCGCCAGGCCAGAACGCTGATCGCGAGAATCAGCAAGCCCAGCGTGGCTGCCGCGTAGCGGTGGATCATCTCGATCCAGGCTTTGGCCACGTCAACCGGCCGGTCGGGGAAGGCCGCGTTTGCCTGGGCGATCTCCTCTGAGTCGCGCGGCACATCGAGTTGCCCGTAACAGCCTGGCCAGTCCGGGCACCCCAGGCCAGCGTCGGAAAGGCGCACGAAAGCCCCCAGCGCGATCACAAGAAGCGCCAGGGGAGCTGCAAGCAGAGCCAGTTTGCGGATATTCATGCCGGTTATTGGCGCGACTCGGAAAAAGGGCCTGCTGCCGCAGCGAGCTATAGGCCGGCGCGGGTTTCCTCAATGATCAGGTCCACGACGGAATGAAGCGCCTGCGCCGCAGTGTCGCCCTCCAGAAGACGCAGGCGGAAGTGGTCGGTCTGCCGGTCGGCGCCGCTGCCGTTTGCGACGATGTTCAACGCGTGGCGCACCTCCGCCTCGCAGTCCAGAGCAACGGCTTCCTCGGCAACGGCTTCAATCATTTCAGTCACCAGGTCGGCGATGTCGGCGCGCCCGCCATCGTCCGTGTTTCCAAGAAAGGCCAGAACGCCGTAGCGTTGGGCCAGCCAGCGGTTTTCCGCAATGATCTCGGTTAAGGGTTCTTCCGGCAACTGGCCCGCGTGGTAGCGCCGAAGCAGCATCCGGATCAGGCAGGCGTACAGCGCCACGATGCACATTGCATCCTCCAGCCGGGGGCAGAGATCGCAGATGCGCAATTCCACGGTGGGATAGTGTTGCGAGGGCCTGATGTCCCACCATAATTCGCTGCCGTCGCTGATGAAGTTCATGCGCCGGTAGTTGTCCAGCAGCGCTTCGTATTCGGCTGCCGAGTACAGGGCCTTGGGCAAGCTGGTGCGGGGCAGAACGCCGATCAGGCACAGGCGGTAGGACTTGTAGCCGGTGTTGTTGCCATGGTTGAAGGGCGATGAGGTGGATAGCGCCAGCAGGATGGGCAGATACCGCCGAAGCGCGGTCATCACGCGCACCCGCGCGTTAGGGTCGCCAAACCCGGCATGCACATGCATTCCGCCTACCAGATAGCGCCTGACAGCCTCCTGGTAGGTCATCTCGAAGTCTTCATAGCGCTTGCGCGGGGTGGTCAGCTGCGCTTCCCAGACCGCAAACGGGTGCGTGGAGGAAGCAATTGCCGCGTTGCCCTGGCTGGCGGCGGCATCGCGCACCAGCCTGCGGGTTTCGCCGAGCGCCTGGCGCACTTCGGCGATGGAGTTGCATACGCGGGTGTTGGTTTCGATCTGCGAACGCAGCATTTCCGGCACCACTTTGTGCGGCCCAGCGCGCGCCTGGCAGTATTCGAATATCTTCGGATCAGGGTCCGCAACCATGTCGCGCGTGCCTGGATTGACGAGGAAGAACTCCTCCTCCACTCCCAGCGTGATATTCATGTTGGCTTTGACGCGCTTCACAATCCGATCCTTCTTAGCCGCAGCGCGTTGCTGATCACGGAGACCGACGACAGGCTCATGGCTGCGGCGGCAATGACAGGCGACAACAGAACGCCGAAAAGCGGATGCAGGGCGCCGGCCGCGACCGGCACGCCGGCCGAATTGTAGGCGAACGCAAAGAACAGGTTTTGCCTGATGTTGCGCATCGTGGCATGCGCAAGCCGGCGGGCTCGAACGATTCCGTTCAGGTCGCCCTTTACCAATGTGAGGCCCGCGCTCTCTATGGCCACATCCGCGCCCGTCCCCATTGCGACCCCCACATCCGCCTGGGCCAGCGCGGGCGCATCGTTTACGCCGTCGCCCGCCATCGCCACTTTGGCGCCGGCTGCTTGCAGCTCTTTTACGATGCGCGCCTTGTCTTGCGGGAGCGCATCGGCGCGAATCTCATTGATCCCGAGCCGGGAAGCCACCGCCCTCGCGGTGCGTTCGTTGTCTCCCGTGGCCATGACGATGCGCAGGCCGTCCGCGCGCAGCGCCTTCAAAGCCTGCGGCGTTGTGTCCTTGATCGGATCCGCCACGCTTACAAGCCCGGCCAGCCGGCCCTCAACCGCCACGAACATGACTGTCTCGCCCTGGTCGCGGCGCTGGTTCGCCTTTTCGTTTGCCCGGCCGCCGCTGAGCCCCAGTTCGGCAAGCAGCTTCGCATTGCCGAGCGCAACGATCTGACCTTCCACCCGTCCTTTCACGCCCATTCCTGTAACCGCCTCGAATCCTTCCACCGGGGACAGGACGACGCCATGGCTCTCGGCGCCTGCGACGATCGCCTCGGCGAGCGGGTGCTCGCTGCCCTGCTCGAGCGATGCCGCCAGCCGCAGCAGCCGGGCTTCGTCCATCCCCGCTTCCGGGAACACCGCCACCAACTCCGGCTTGCCCTCGGTGAGGGTGCCGGTTTTATCAACGATCAGCGTGCCCACGCTGGCGAATCGCTCGAGCGATTCAGCATCCTTGATCAGCACGCCAGCCTGCGCGCCCCGGCCGGTCGCCGTCATGATGGACATGGGTGTGGCAAGGCCAAGCGCGCAGGGACAAGCGATAATCAGGACCGAGACCGCCGCCACTAGGGCAAAGGCCATGGCCGGGGGCGGCCCCCAATTCGACCAGATCACAAACGCCCCCGCGGCAACAAGAACTACAGACGGCACGAAACAGGCGGCCACCTGATCGGCCATTTTCTGGATCGGCGCGCGGCTGCGCTGCGCCTGAGCAACCATCTCGACGATTTGCGCCAGCATGGTGTTTGCGCCAACGCGCCTGGCCTCGGTTACGAGCGTGCCCCTGCCGTTGATTGTCGCCCCGGTTACCGGGTCGCCAACCGTCTTTTCGACGGGCATGGGCTCGCCAGTCAGCATGGATTCGTCAATTGACGAATAACCCTCCACAACCACTCCATCCACAGGCACTTTGTCTCCCGGCCGTATCCGCAGACGATCGCCAAGCTCAACCTCTTCAAGAGGGATTTGCTTTTCGCGGCCATCCGGCCGGATGACGCGCGCAGTCCTCGGAGCCAGATCCATCAGTGCGCGTATCGCGCCGCCTGTTCGTTCCCGGGCGCGGAGTTCCAGCACCTGGCCGAGCAATACAAGAATCACGATCACAGCCGCTGCCTCGTAGTAAACGCCCACCTGGCCTTCGGCGCCGCGGAACCCGTCCGGAAAGATTTCCGGCGCGATCGTTGCGGCAACACTGAAGGCATAGGCTGCGCCAACGCCCAAGGCGATCAGCGTAAACATATTCAGGCTGCGGTTAACGACGGACTTAACGCCGCGAACAAAGAACGGCCAGCCCGACCAAAGGACGACCGGCGTCGCCAGCGCGAGCTCGGCCCAAACCGCGGCGCCTTCGCCAAGCCACCCCCGCAGGGGCAGGCCCAGCATGTGCCCCATCGTGAGCGCCAGAATCGGCACCGTCAGCGCCGCGCCCACCCGGAATCGGCGTGTGAAATCCACCAGTTCGGGGTTGGGCCCCTGATCTGCAAGCGGAACGCCCATCGGTTCCAGAGCCATGCCGCAGCTCGGGCAGTCGGAGGGGCCCTCCCGCGCGATCTCGGGACACATGGGACAGGTGTAGAGCGTGCCTTCGGGCATCGGTTCCGGCGCCGCGCAGCCTTCCAGATAAGCGGCGGGATCCCCCTCGAATTTTTCCTGGCAATGCGCCGAGCAAAAATAGAAGCGCTGGCCGCCGTGCCTGGCGACATGCCGGGCAGTGGCGCACGCCACGCTCATGCCGCACACCGGATCCATTGCCTCAAAGTAATCTTGCGGCGCGGCCGCGAACTTGTCGCGGCACCCCGCGCAGCAGAAGCGATAGACTTGGCCGCCGTGCTCGTAGCTCGGCTTGTCCGCGCCGGGATCAACGCTCATGCCGCACACCGGATCTCTCACCAGAGCGGCCTCCTGGCGTTCGCGCTCACGCCGCCAGCGGCTAGGCGGTGAGTGTTTTCAGAGCCTGTATCCGGGCATCCAGTGGCGGGTGCGAAGAGAACAGGCGCCGGATCCCGGAACGGGCCGATGCGGAGATTCCGAACGCCGCCATCGATTCGGGCATGGACTGCCCGGCCCCATAACCGCGCTTGAGCGACTCCAGGGCGTTGATCATCGAACCCCGCCCGGCGAGTTTGGCTCCGGCCGCATCGGCGCGAAACTCGCGCCTTCGCGAATACCACATGACGATGGCGCTGGCCAGTATGCCAAACACGATCTGGGCGGCGATGGTTACGGCGAAGTAGCCGATGCCCGGCCCCCGCTCGTTGCGGAACACGGCGCGATCAACCACGTAACCCACGATCCGGGAAAAGAAGATAACAAAGGTGTTGAGGATTCCCTGAAGCAGCGTCAGAGTGACCATGTCGCCGTTGGCGACGTGACCGATTTCGTGGCCCAGCACAGCCCGCACCTGAGCGCGGGGCATGCTCCTCATCAGGCCTTCGCTCACCGCGACCAGCGCCTTGTTGCGGTTCGCTCCGGTGGCGAACGCATTGGGCTCCGGCGCCGGGAAGATGCCGATTTCAGGCGTGCCGATGCCCGCGCTGCGGGCCAGTTGCCGGGTGGTGTCCACCAGCCACCTTTCCCTTTCGTTGGCCGGCGCCTCAATGATCCGGGTGCGTGTTGCGCGCTTCGCCATCCACTTCGACATGAGCAGCGACACCAGCGCTCCCCCAAACCCGAAGATCGCGCTGAAGATGAACAGGCCCGTGTAGTTCAGCGCGTATCCGCTGGCCGCATCCAGCACCATCCGGTCTATCCCCAGCAGGTTCAGGACCACGGCGGCGATCGCCAGGACCGCGAGGTTGGTCAAAAGAAACAGCGCGATGCGAGTCAACATGGAGAATACTCCGCGGCGTTGGTTGCAGATGGAAAGTATATGGGGGCAGCAGCCGCGCATTTACAGGCCGGCCCGCCGCCGCTTGCCGCGCGCCTCGCCCGCCGCCTACACTTGCCGGCCTGATGGCGGATTTCGATGTGATCGTGATTGGCGGCGGGGTTAACGGCCTGGCTTGCGCCGCGGTCCTGTCGCGCGAGGGCTTGAGTTGCTGCGTGCTGGAACGCAACAGTTACGTGGGCGGCGGCGCAGTAACGCGCGAGGTGACCTTGCCCGGCTTCCGGCACGACCTGTACGGTTCCTCGCATGTCTGGATTCATTGCAACGCGGACTTCAAGGCCATTCAGCCCGAACTCGAACGGTTCGGGTTGAAATACATCGAGCCCGGCGAGCATATTACCGGCCATCCGGACCGCGCGGGCGGTCCCGGAATCGTGGTTTACAAGAGCGTGGAGCGCACCTGCGAGTCCATCGCCGCCTATTCGCCCGCGGATGCCCGCCGCTATGCCGCCATCTGCGCGGACTTCGAGCAGATCCGCGAGGGATTCATCAAGGCATTTTTCTCCCCGCCCAAACCGCCGGGCGCCTTGCAGCGCGCCCTGGAGCAGAGTGTTGAGGGCCTGCGGAGGCTGCGCGAATTCTCGATGTCGGCGCGGGCGTGGGTGGAGGCCAATTTCGAGAACGAGTTTGTTAAGGCCATGATGCTCAACTGGGCGCTGGCGCCGCAAATCCTTCCGGACCAGGAAGGCGCCGGGCAGTCCTTCTACATTATGATCCCCGCCATTCACTTCTATGGTCAGGCCATTCCCGAGGGCGGCAGCCAGCAACTGCCGAAGGCGATGGCGGCGTACCTGGAGGGCAACGGAAGCCGCGTAATGACGGACTCGCCGGTGGCGCAGATTGTGGTGGAGCAGGGCCGCGCCCGCGGCGCGCGCCTGGAATCGGGCCAAACCTTGCGGGCGCGAAGGGCGGTTGTGTCGGCGCTGGAACCCCGCCAGACCTTCCTGCGGATGCTGGATGAGAGCCTGCTGGAAGACGGCTTTCTGGAAATGGTGCGCGGCTACTCCTTCGGCAGGATTTCGGTTTGCCGCGTGCATCTGGCGCTTAAGGAGCCGCCGCGGT
>RKRP01000112.1 GCA_007571315.1 Gammaproteobacteria bacterium | reverse complement strand
ATCGTGGACAGCACTTCGGGAGCGCAGGCGCGCAGCGTGGTTAATTGGCCGGAAAACGCCTCCAGTTCCGCCGCGGCTGGCAGCTCTCCATGCAGCAACAGCCAGCACACTTCCTCGAAATTGCTGTTGCGGGCCAAGTCGTCCGCCGCATAGCCGCGATACATAAGAACGCCGTTTTCGCCGTCCACATAGGTGATGCGGCTGCTGCAACTGGCCGTAGCGGCATAGCCGGGGTCGTAACTGTAGGCGCCGGTTGCCGCCGGCAGTCCGGAAATCTCCAGAGCGTCGGCGCCCATTACGGCAGTGCGCCGACCAAGCGGCACTGAGTGCCCGCTGCGGCTTACAAGTTTATCGACCGAATCGGTCATGCTACCGTCCTGTGCTGTGCCGGCAGGCCGGTTGCGCGCAGGTATCACGAAACCGGTGCCGCGAACACCTCAACAGGCGTTCCTCTCATAGGGAAACGCCAGTCCAGAAAAACCCGGCCCAGAATCTGGGCGCGCGTGTTGCAACCGTTAATTATACGCCCGGCGCCTAATGGCGGGCAATTGCGATAAATGAACGGACTAGGCGGACTGCCGCGCGCCGTAACGGCGGCGGAACTTCTCGATTTGGCCGGCCGACTCCATGATCTTCTGGGACCCGGTGAAGAACGGGTGGCAGGCGGAGCACACCTCCACGCGAATGTCCTCGTTCAAGGTGGAGCGCGTAACCATTTCGCGGCCACAACTGCATGTGACCTTGATTTCGTTGTACTGCGGGTGAATGCCTGCTTTCACGTGCTGGAGCCCTGGCGGATGTCCAAGCGGGCGCGAAGCATAACCGAATCCCCGGCAATCTTCAATTTTTCTTGTTGGCGACTGTTGCGGATAAATGGAAGTGTCCGGTTTTGGAGCGCATGAAATGTCCGGTTTTGTGATTGATGATTTGCCCGCTTTGGCCGCAGCGCTGTGGTATGTTAGTGCCTGTTAGCGCTATGCGATGCTCGGTCCATACAGTAATACGCACGATCACCGATTGCCGGAAATTGCCATGAGCACGGAATTCGACAAGGTTCGCCAGGCGTCTTTGGCCATACCGTCCCATTTGGGACGCTTTGAGGCTGTAAGGCATGATGTTCTGGGCGCGCCTCTTGCCGGCGAGCCGCCGGATGGCGTGTCGCAGGCGATATTCGCGCTTGGCTGCTTCTGGGGCGCGGAGCGCAAGTTTTGGCAAACGCCCGGCGTGCACTGCACCGCCGCAGGGTACGCGGGGGGGCATGCGGCGGACCCGGATTACTACTCGGTTTGCTCAGGGGCCACCGGACACGCCGAGGCCGTGCTGGTGAGCTACCGGGTGGCGGAAGTGGATTACGGCAGCCTGCTTGCGCTGTTTTGGGAAGCGCACGATCCCACCCAGGGAATGCGCCAGGGAGCGGACGTGGGCACCCAGTACCGCTCGGGGCTGTTTACGCTGGGGCCTGAGCAGCACCGTCTGGCCCTCGCTTCCCGCCAGACGTACGGCGAGGCGCTTGGCGCGGCTGGCTACGGACCCATCACTACGGAAGTGGCCGAGGCCGGCGTGTTCTATTTCGCGGAGAAATATCATCAGCAGTACCTGGCGAAAAATCCCCGCGGCTACTGCGGGCTCGGAGGAACCGGCGTGGCGTGCAACCTCCGGACAGCCCTGGCCGAGGATGCCATGGCGGAGCAGCGGGCATGAGGCGGCTGGCGCTTGTCGCACTGGCCTTGCTGGCCGCGCCGGCGGCGCTCGCCATGCAGGAAGCCGATGCCACCGGCGCGCCGGCCTCGCCCAACTGGCTGACAGAGCAGCGCCAGCTTAATCAGCGATTCGTGGAGTTGTTTCGCGACCAGCGTTACGCGGAAGGCGAGGAACTCGCCAAGTCGATTCTGCGCCGCGCGGAAGAGCAATACGGGTACGACGCCGCGGAACTTGCCGGCCCGCTGATTAACCTGGCTACCGTGCAGCGGGTGCAGGGCGACTACCGCAACGCGCTGTTTCACTACGAGCGCAACCTGGCGATCGTGGAGCGCAAATTGGGCAGCGATTCTCTGGAACTGATCAGCCCCTTGCATGGGACGGCAAGGACCTTTTTGCGAATGGGCGATTCCGAGGCCGCCATTGAGCCGCTGGCCCGCGCACTGCGCGTAACGCATGCCAATAGCGGAATTTACAGCCTCGAACAAGGCCGCACCCGCGATCTTTTGAGCGAACTGTGGCTGGCCGAGGGCGACCTGGAGCAGGCCAATCTGCATCACCGGGTGCAGCTGCGGGCCCATGAGCGGCGCTACGGCCAAAATGACATACGCGTTGTTCCGGCCTTGTACAAGATCGCGGAATGGTACGAACGCACGCGCCAGACCGGTTTGCAGCGCAAGAGTTATGAAGCCGCCGACCGCATCATTCAGGCCGCGGAAGGGGAGAACAGCCCCGACCGCGTGAAGGCGCTGCGTGGCCAGGCAAACAGCTTTCTCAGGGAATCGCGGCGCGAGAAGGCCGAAGAGTTCTTTCGGCGCGCGCTGAGCATTCTCAGGTCGCACCCCGCGCAGGACATCCTGGCGCAGGCCAGGCTGCTGATTGATATTGGCGACACGCACACGATTTTTAATCGTTCTCCCACAGCGCGCGAGAATTACCGGGAGGCATGGGACCTGCTGAGCGCCGATGACGACGCGCTGGATGCGCGGGCGGAACTGCTGCAGCATCCGGTCATCCCGCTTCGCAGCGCCCGCCTGCCCGTGCAGGTGCCTCCGGAAATAAAGAACCCTTCCCGCTACAACACGCAGCCACGCGCCGGTTCCGTGGTGTTGCAAATGACCCTGGAGCCGGACGGCAGAGTATCCGAAGCCCGAGTGACGGAATCGCATCCGCCCGGGCTGATCGACGAACTCGCGGTGGCTTTGATCAGGGAAGCAAGGTTTCGGCCGCAGATGCGCGATGGCGAGCCGGTGAGAGCGGAAGGCGTAATTTACAGGCACCGCTTCCGCTGGTACGAGCGGCTGAAAGCCGAGGCGCCCGCAGGGTCGCCGGTTCCGGTGGAAACTGCGGAAGAAGAACGCCCTATCGAGTATCCCGGCGGCTCCTGAAGCGCCTTGGCGCGCGCGCCGTCCCAGGCTGTCCCTGTTGATGCCGGCGGTTATCGCCGGGTGCTGGCGTAGGCTGCCTTGCCTTCGGCGATGGTTTCCAGAACCAAGCTGGACCGCCCGCCCACGGCGCGGGCCAGCTCCTCCGGCACATGGGCCACCGCGGCCGCCCAGCGATCGCGTTCGTCCGGTTCCGGCCAGCGTGGCGTAATGCCAAAGCTCTGCGCGTTTTCCAGGTCGCGCTCCGCCTCCGCGCGCGTGTCCTTGCGGGTTTCAGCGATGCTGGGATAGGCGAAGGCGATGATCTCCCGGTCCGCATCCGCCAGACTGTCCCACCATGCCTTGTCCGCCACGATCACCGACATGCCGAAGCTATGCGCGGTGAGCGTAATGTGGGGCGCTTCGCCGGGAGTTCCGGTTCGCACATACAGGCTTAAGGAGTTTTCGCCCGCCTCGATCAGGCCGGTTTGCAGCGAGGGCACGAGTTCGCCAAAGCCTAGCGGAATGACATCCGCGCCCAGCGCTTCGGCAAACAGGCGCGAGGCTTCGCTTGCCGAAACGCGGAAGCGCCGCCCCCGCATATCCGCGGGCGACAGCATGGGCGTGACCGAATAGATGTGGTGGAAGCCGATTTCGCTCCAGGACACCAGGTGCAAGCCCTGTTCGGCAAGCAGCGAGGTGAACAGCTCGGTCAGATAGTGGTCATAGACAAAATCCGCCTGCTCCTCCGATTCAAACAGAAACGGCGCGTACAGGATTGCGGTTTCCGGCACCAGCGTGGAGGCCATCATCGCCGAAAGGTTGCCGATATGCACCCGGCCGCGCCGCAGCCCGGCCGCAATCTGCTCCTCGGAGAATTGTCCGTGCACCAGCATCCGCACCTTGAACCGGCCCTGGGTGCCTTCCTCCACCTTGCGCTGAAACGCGAACCAATGCTGTTCGCCTATGGTGTTTGGAAACGCTGTGCCGGCGGCGGTAATTTGCGTGGCCGCAGCCTCATCCGCCTGCCGCGGCGCGTCGCCGGTTGGCGCGCAGGCCGTCAGGGCGGAAAGGCCTGCGGCGGCAAGAATCGCGCCTGGCCTCATGCTTTTTGCCGTTGTATCAGGATATACACGCAGGCCACGGCTATTGCGCACAGCGCCATCATCACGGTAAAGCCGGTGGTGAAAGAGTCAAACTCGTCGGCGGACCAGGCCAGAAAGGTGCCGCCCACCGACCCGGCAAGCGAATCGATCAACAGAAAAATGCCGAGGTACACGCCGTAATTGCGCCCGGCATAGTACTCCGCGATCATCAATTGAATCATTGTGAACGCGCCGGCGTATCCTGCGCCGTACACAATCGCATAGGCCAGCGGCCAAGTTACGTCGCCAGGCACGGCAAGAAACAGCAGCGCCAGGCCAATAGCCAGGTTCAAAACGCTGGCCATCATTACCTTGAGCTTGTCGAATTTGTCGGCCAGATAGCC
>RKRP01000166.1 GCA_007571315.1 Gammaproteobacteria bacterium | reverse complement strand
GAGGACCGGAATTTGGGGAGGGAAAGGGAAAGAGCGCGCGGGTCAATCCTGGAACTGTTCGCGTCCCAAAGCAACTCGCCCAGCAGCTGAATGAAATAGGAATAGTTCTGCGCGGCATCAAGGGCGCGTTTTACCGCGCCGTGCTCGTGCTCTTCTGCAGCGCACCCGAAAGGCTTGAGAAGCGCTTCCCTCGCGTGTTCGCGAAGCAGCCTGCCTATGGAGAGAAAGCGGGACCACTCGGCAAACGTGCTGCCGGCTTTGCGGATTTTGCTATCCAGCTGCGGGGTGCCTGCGAGAAGCAGCGCGAGGGGGCGGCCGTCGCCGGGCGTGAAAGGGTTGGTTTTGACTTGCCCCGCCATAACCCAATATTACCCCCCAAGGCCCATCGCGCACGCTGCGCCGCGCCCGGCTTCGGAGGCGCTCGGCAGGCGCGGGTCAGGTCCAGCGGGGAGCGGAGGGAGCATCGCCGCCGCGCGCTGCGAAGGCTTCCGCAACGCTGCCGGGCGAAAGGTTTTCGATGGCGCGGCAGGCTTGCTCCCGGCATTTCACCCTCCAGCCGCCATCCGCGCTTAACCTAATATACTGGTTTGCGGCATGCGCCAGCCGGGGCCGCGCCAGGTTTCCACAGCGATAGCTAGGTTTGAAACCGCTTGAGGCGGCGCGGCGGGCAGCGGTTCGTAAAGCCGGAGGGGTAAGCGGGAGGTCTTACATGCGCGGTTTCCTGGTTGAAGAGTTCGGCGGCGCGGATGTCATGCAATGGCGCGAACTGGGCGCCTTGCAGCCGGGTGCGCGCCAGGTTTTGGTGCGCGTTAAGGCATCCGGCGTGAATTTCGCGGAAACCCGCATGCGCGCCGGCACCTACTCCGGGCAGGAGCTGCCTTTCGTGATGGGAATGGAGTGCGCGGGGCTGGTTGCGGAATGCGGCAGCGGCGTAACCGAATTCAAGCCGGGCGACCGGGTTTTCGGACGGGCGCGCGGTTCCCATGCCGAGGCCGTCCTGTTCGAGGCCGACCACCTGATGAC
This sequence comes from Gammaproteobacteria bacterium, assembly GCA_007571315.1. Taxonomy (GTDB): domain Bacteria; phylum Pseudomonadota; class Gammaproteobacteria; order Steroidobacterales; family Foliamicaceae; genus Foliamicus. Next base: position 18,166 of record RKRP01000166.1, on the reverse strand, counting down.
GATGCCGAAGGCGGTTTCCTTTGTTGAAGCCGCCGCCATTCCAGTGAGTTGGCTTACGGCATGGCATGCGCTGGACACGGTGGCCGGCTTTCAGCAGGGGCAGCGCGTGCTGATCGAGGCCGTTGCCTCCGGCGTGGGCAGCGCCGCCCTTCAGATCGCCAAATGGGCGGGCTGCTGGACGGCGGGCACCGCCAGCCGCGACCCCAAGCTGGAAATCGCCCGCCAGCGGGGCGCCGATGCGGCCTATAACTACAAGCGCGACGATATTCCGGTGCTGGTGAAGCGCGACACGCAAGGGCGCGGAATCGATATTGGCCTTATGACCATTGGCGAGGAAACCGCCGATGCGCTGCTGGAATCCATGGGCATGGACGGCAAGGTGGTGATGTATGGGAGCACCGGCGGGCGCCAAGTTTGCTTCAACCTGAATATTGGCGTCCGCAACCTGTCGTTGATGAGCATGAGCATATCGACCAGCGCGCGTTTTATGAGTTGCACCATGCCCCGGTTCCGCGAAGTGGCCCTGCCGCTGTTTGCCGATGGCGTGTTCAAGGCGCCGGTCGGTCCCGTGCTGCCGCTTTCAGAGGTCGCGAGAGCCCACGAACTCATCGACGAACGCAATCACTTCGGCAAAATCATCCTCACGGTGGACGACTAACCCGTTGAAGGCGGTTCAGCCGGCGTAACGGCGCAGACGGATGTCGGCCTGCTCCTTGTGTCCGGCAAACCCCTCCAAAGCGCACAGGCGCGAACAGTACTCGCCGATTTCCACCGACGCTTCCTCGGTAATGCGCTGGTAGGTGCAGGTTTTGATGAACTTGCCCACCCACAGCCCGCCGGTATAGCGCGAGGCGCGGCGCGTGGGCAGCGTATGGTTGGTGCCTATCACCTTGTCGCCATAAGAAACGTTGGTTTCCGGCCCAAGGAAAAGAGCGCCGTAGTTGCGCATGTTGTCCAGGAAGTACTGCGGGTCGAGGGTCATCACCTGCACATGCTCAGAGCCGATTTCGTCGGCCTTGGCCAGCATTTCCTCGTAATCGCCGCAAACGATAACCTGGCCGCAGTCCCGCCAGGCGCGCCCGGCGATTCCGGCCGTGGGCAGCACTTCAAGCTGCCGCTCCACTTCGGCCATGGTGGCTTTGGCCAGTTCCTCGGAATTCGTCAGCAGGATGGCCGGCGAATCGGGGCCGTGCTCCGCCTGGCCAAGCAGGTCCGCGGCGCACAACTCGCCATCCACGGAATCGTCCGCGATCACCAGCGTTTCGGTGGGTCCGGCAAGAAGGTCGATGCCCACCTGCCCGAACAACTGCCGTTTGGCCTCGGCCACGAAGGCGTTGCCAGGCCCCACGATCATGTCCACCGCAGGGATGGCAGCGGTTCCCAGCGCCATGGCGCCGATGGCCTGCACGCCGCCCAGGCAATAGATTTCATCCGCGCCGGCCAGGTCCAGGGCAACCACCACCGCCGGGTTGGGAGCCCCCCGGAACGGCGGCGAGGCGGCCGCCACGCGCTCAACCCCGGCAACCCGCGCGGTAACCACGCTCATGTGCGCGGAAGCCACCAGCGGATACTTGCCGCCCGGCACGTAGCAGCCGACGCTGGCAACGGGAATGTTGCGGTGGCCGAGCACAACGCCCGGGCGCGTTTCAACTTCCACATCGGTCAACGCCTCGCGCTGAATGCGGGCGAAATTGCGGATCTGTTCCTGGGCGAAACGAATATCGGCAATGGCCTGCGGGGCCAGTTGCGCGCGGCAAGCGCGGATGTCCTCGCGGCTCAGGCGGAAGGAATCCGGCGCCCAGCCGTCGAACTGCTGCGAATAGCGCCGCACGGCCGCGTCCCCTTGCGCGGAGATTTCGTTGAGGATGGTTTCCACGGCCGACCGCACGCGCGCGTCGCGCTCGCTTTGCTGGCCGACGGCCATCCCCTTCTTCAGGTATCGAATCATTCTGGTCCTCGCTACGCTTACGCTTCGGCTGCGCCCGGCTTCGGAGGAGTTCGGCTGGCCCACTGCAGGCGCAGGCGCTCGAACAGATCGTAATCCAGCGCCGTGACCGGCTCAAGCGGCCGTTCGCGCGCGGCCAGCTCGTATTGCCTGCCTGATGTCAGGTTCCCCTGCGCTGCCCGTCCGATAAAGAGCGGCCTGTAACGATTCTTTCACATTTGACCGACAAAATTGCCCGTTTAAGGGAATGCGCCTGCATCCACTCGAATCGAAGCACTGTCGGAGTCCTCAGGAGAAAATTGTTGGCTATTCTGTCCGCCTGGGCGCTTGCGCTGGCCGCCACGCTCACGCTGCTGCTCATGCCAGCGGCGCAAGCCCAGGCAACGCGCGACTATATCAGCATCGTCGGCTCATCCACGGTGTACCCATTTTCGACGGTTGCGGCGGAGCGATTCGGACGCGGCACTGATTTCCCGACTCCGAAGATTGAATCCACCGGATCCGGCGGCGGCCTCAAGTTGTTCTGTTCCGGGGTCGGCATCCAGCATCCCGACATCACCAATTCTTCGCGGCGCATCAAGCAATCGGAAATTGACAGCTGCGCCAAAAACGGTGTCAACGGTATTGTCGAAGTCAAGATCGGCTACGACGGCATCGTGCTGGCCAACGCCAAGGGAGCTCACCGCTATCAACTGACGCGCCAGCAAGTGTTCCTGGCCCTGGCCAGGGACATCCCCGATTCGGACGGGGCAGGCCTCATTCCCAATCCCCATAAAACCTGGTCCGACATCGCTCCCAACCTGCCCGCCATCCCCATTGAAGTGCTTGGCCCGCCGCCCACCTCGGGCACCCGCGATGCCTTCGTGGAGCTGGTCATGGATGCAGGCTGCCAGTCCTTCCCGCTCATTGAGAACCTCGCCGGCAACGCCCGCGATGCGGCCTGTTACACCTTGCGCGAGGACGGCGCCTTCATTGAGGCTGGCGAAAATGACAACCTCATCGTGCAGAAACTGGAAGCCAATCCCACCGCGCTCGGCATCTTCGGCTACAGCTTTCTCGACCAGAATCAGGATAAGGTCCAAGGGTCGCCGATCGACGGCATCGAGCCGAATTTCGATTCCATTGCTGACGGCAGCTATCCGGTTTCCCGCCCCCTTTTCAGCTATGTCAAAAGTATGCACATGGATGAAATTCCCGGAATGGCCGAGTTTTTGGCGGAATTGACCAGCGAAGCAGCCTGGGGCGATTTTGGCTATTTGTCCGACCGGGGGCTGATTCCCCTGCCCGAATCCGAGCGCCAGGCAGTGCTCAGCGCCATCAAGGAGCGGGCGCATGTCAATCTGGCGCCCTGAACCAGGGGCTTAACCTCCCCCATGCCCCCCTACACTGCCCTGATCATCCTGCTCGCGCTGACTGTGCTGGGCTATTGGCTGGGGCGCCGCCGGCCCGCGGCGTTCGGGCGCAAGTATCACTCCCTGCCCGGCTACTACGGCAGCTATGTCGCCATCTGGTGCGTCTTTCCGGCATTAGCGCTTTACTGCCTGTGGCAACTGGTGGAACCCGGTTTCATCCGCTCCCAGGTGCTGGCCACTCTGCCTGCGGAATTGCTCGAATTGCCGGAGGCCGAACTCGGCTTGATATACAACGACATCCGCAACCTGGTTGAGGGCAATATCGTCTCCGGCGCGCCCGGCGAGGAGATCATTGCCGCGGCATCCCGCTACACCGCGCTGCAACGCATGAGCAATCTCGGCATTGCGTTGGCGGTGCTGGTGGCGGGGCTGGCATCCTCGGGCTGGGCCCTGCGGCGAGTCAAACCGACGCTGCGCGCCCGCAACAAGGTGGAGCGAACCCTGCGGATGCTGTTGATGGCCGCCTCCACGGTCGCCATCTTCACCACCATCGGCATCTTCCTCTCGGTGCTGTTCGAGGCCATCCAATTCTTTCAATTGGTCTCCCCTCTGGAGTTTCTGTTCGGCCTCTCCTGGAGCCCGCAAACGGCAATTCGACCCGATCAGGTCGGCTCTTCCGGAGCCTTCGGCGCCGTCCCCCTGTTCACCGGCACGCTGTTGATCTCGGGGCTGGCCCTGCTGGTTGCGGTGCCTGTGGGACTGCTCTCCGCGATTTATCTGTCCGAATACGCCAACGCGCGGATCCGCGCCATCGCCAAACCCATGCTGGAAGTGCTGGCCGGCATCCCCACGGTGGTGTACGGATATTTCGCCGCCCTTACCGTGGGCCCTCTGCTGCGGCAATTCGGCGAAGCGTTCGGGCTTGGCGTTTCCTCCGAAAGCGCGCTTGGGGCGGGCCTGGTGATGGGCATCATGATTATCCCCTTTGTCTCCTCGCTATCCGACGATGTCATCAACGCGGTGCCGCAAGATCTCCGGGACGGCTCCCTGGCGCTCGGCGCAACGCAGTCGGAAACCATCCGGCAGGTGCTGATTCCCGCGGCCTTGCCGGGCATCGTCGGGGGTATTTTGCTGGCCGCATCTCGAGCGATCGGCGAAACCATGATTGTAGTCATGGCCGCCGGGCTGGCCGCCAATCTCACGGCCAACCCGCTGGAAGCGGTGACCACGGTGACGGTGCAAATGGTGACCTTGCTGATCGGCGATCAGGAATTCGACAGCGCCAAGACCCTTGCAGCCTTTGCCCTCGGGCTGTTGCTGTTTGTGACCACACTGGCGTTGAACGTCGTCGCGCTGCGGGTAGTGCGCCGCTATCGGGAACAGTATGAATAGGCAACGGCCCGGCCCGCCGGAACCGGTTGCCAGCAGCCCGGCAGCGCGCGCCGAATTCGGGCGGCGGCTGGCCAGGCGCAATAGGCAGGAAAGCCGCTTCCGTCTGGCGGGCCTCTGCGCAGTATTGGCAGGTTTGGCCTTTCTTGCTTTCTTCTTTCTGACCCTGATCGGCAATGCCTACACGGCATTTGCGCAAACTCACATCCTGCTGGATGTCGAGTTGAGCGCTGCGGCCATCGATCCGGAGGGAACGCGCAACCGGCAGACTCTTGGGCGAGCGGATTATCAAGGACTGATCCGCAATGCGCTGCGCCAACAGTTTCCCGCGGTAACGCGCCGCGGCGACCTCCGGCAACTGTTTGCCCTGGTCAGCCCGGGCGCCGGATTCGACTTGCGCAAACAGGTGCTGGCCAATCCCGGTCTCATCGGCCAGAAACAGCGTTTCTGGCTGGCGGCCGACGACGATGTGGACATGCTGATCAAGGGCCATATGAACCGCTCGGCGCCCGAATCGCAAAGGCGCATCAACGACCGGCAACTGGCATGGATCGAGCAACTGGAAGCAGCCGGGCGGATAGAACGCCAGTTCAATCATCGCTTCTTTATTTCCGGTGATTCCCGCGACCCGGAAATGTCCGGCATCCGCAGCGCCGTGGCCGGTTCCTTCTACATGCTGCTGGTTACTCTGGCGCTCTCCTTTCCACTGGGGGTCGCCACGGCGATTTATCTGGAGGAGTTTGCCCCCAAAAACCGCTGGACCGACTTAGTCGAGGTCAACATCAACAATCTGGCGGCGGTGCCTTCCATCGTGTTCGGGTTGCTCGGCCTGGCGCTCTTTATCAACCTGTTCGGTTTGCCGCGGTCCGTCCCCCTTGTTGGCGGGCTGGTCTTGACCTTGATGACCTTGCCGGTGGTCATTATCGCCGCCCGCGCCGCCTTGACTTCAGTGCCGCCATCCATTCGCGAGGCCGCTCTGGGTGTCGGCGCCTCGAAAATGCAAGCAATCTTCCATCACGTCATGCCACTGGCCCTGCCCGGCATGTTGACTGGAACCATCATCGGCATGGCCCGCGCTCTGGGCGAATCGGCGCCGCTGCTGATGATCGGCATGGTGGCATTTATCGTCGATGTGCCAGAAAGTCCATTGGATCCGTCGGCAGCGCTGCCGGTGCAGATTTATCTGTGGGCGGACAGCCCGGAAAGGGCCTTCGTGGAACGCACTTCGGCGGCCATTCTGGTGCTGCTGGCGTTCCTGCTGGTGATGAATGCCGGCGCAATTCTGTTGAGGAAACGATATGAAAAGCATGGATAACGGTGGCCTGGTCTTTGACGGGGGAGGGCTGAATGTGACTGAAGGAGCGAAGCGCGCCGCAGGCGCCTTGATCGGCAACCTGCGCGCCTATGAGAGCAGCCGGCTGAGCAACGTGATTGAAGAAGCGCATCACACCGCGGGGGACTACACCGCCGTGAACGCCATCATGCGCGCGCGCAACGTGGATGTTTTCTACGGCGACAACCATGCGATCAAAAGCGTGAACCTGGATGTGGGCGCCAATGAAGTGATCTCGCTGATCGGCCCTTCTGGCTGCGGAAAATCGACCTTCATCCGCTGCCTCAATCGCATGAACGACACTATCGAGAGCGCGCGCGTTGAGGGCGAGATTGTTCTGGATGGGGAGAACATTTACTCCCGGGAGGCAGACGTGGTCCTGTTGCGGGCGCGCGTGGGCATGGTGTTTCAAAAGCCCAACCCATTTCCCAAATCCGTTTATGACAATGTCGCCTATGGACCGAGAATTCATGGTCTTGCCCCGGACCGCCAGGCGCTGGACCAGATTGTCCAATCCAGCCTCGAGCGGGCCGGGCTCTGGGCCGAAGTAAAGGACCGGCTGCATTATCCGGGAACGGGGCTTTCCGGCGGCCAGCAGCAGCGCCTGTGCATCGCCAGAGCAATCGCCGTGGGGCCGGAAGTGATTCTGATGGATGAGCCCTGTTCCGCGCTGGACCCCATCGCGACCGCTCATATCGAGGATCTGATCGACGAACTGAAGAAAAACTTCGCCATTGTCATCGTCACTCATTCGATGCAGCAGGCGCGAAGAGTCTCGCAGCGCACCGCCTATTTTCATCTGGGGCGGCTCATTGAGGTGGGCGCCACCAGCCAGGTCTTTTCCGAGCCCCGGCGCAAGTTGACCGAAGACTACATTACCGGCCGGTTCGGCTGATCGGCTCCCAGGGCGCGCGGCGCGCGGATGAATAGCCTCCGCATCACGGCAGCGTCTGGCGAGACCCGCGCCCGGAGCGATTCAAACCAAAGAAATATCCAAGGAGATGCGAACTTATGAGAACCAGCCTGTCCCTGGCCCGCATATTTGGCTTTGGCGCTTTGCCATCCGGACGACTCGCCACTGTCGGCGCGACGCGGGACTTCTGCCGCAGGCTGCTGGTCGTATGCTGCTGCCTCAGCATGCCGGCCCTGCAAGCGCAAGCGGGCGGCGAGGAAGAAATTTCGCAGTTGCATGCCCGCATTGCCGCCCTTGAGGCGCGGCTTGCGCAGCTCGAGGCGCACTTGGACGCCGGGGAGGAAGTCGCTCCGGCCGCGCCCAGTTTCCAGACAAACCCGCAAGCGGACACCATTCGCCCTGCGCAGACTAGGAAACGTCCTGCGGCCCCGGCGCAAGCTGTGGTTGCAGCATCTCAGGCCACACCTGCGGCAGCATCCTGGATAGGGCGGCTGGTATGGGACGGCGACCTGCGCTACCGGCATGAAATGATTGACGAACACGGCCGCTCCGTTCGGAATCGGCACCGGATGCGCGCCCGGGCCAATGCGACAGCCACCCTGAACGACGACATGGAAGTGGGCTTTGGGCTTGCCACGGGCGGCGACAACAACGACAGCGCCAATGTGAGTTTCGACAATGCATTTTCAAGAAAGCCGGTAGGCATTGATCTCGCCTATGTGGACTGGAAGCTGGCGGAACCCGTCACATTGCTGGCTGGAAAAATGTCCAACCCCTTCTTCCGTCCGGGCGACTCGCATCTGTTGTTTGATGGTGACCTGCGCCCCGAAGGGCTGGCGTTCAAGGCGGGTTCCGGCGCCTTCGTTGCAACTGCATCCGCCTTCTGGGCGGAAGAGCGCAGTTCCGCCTCGGACACTCTCTGGTACGGCCTGCAGGCAATGTATCAGCGTTCACCGGCAGAGGGCATTGCTCTGACGGCAGGCGCCAGTTTCCATACACTCAGCAACATCAAGGGCCGGACGCCGCTGTTCACGCCCAATAATGGCCAAGGCAATCAACTCGACGCCAACGGCAATTACCTGTACGGATTTTCCAAAGTGGAGGTGTTCGGCGAAGCGCGCGTTGAGCTGGCCAGCCATCCGCTGACGCTGTTTGTGGACTATGTCACCAACACCGAGGCCGATGCATTCTCCGACGGCTTCGCTCTGGGCATCAACTACCGCCGCGAATCTCCTGCCGGCGCGTGGAGCCTTGGCTATGCTTTCCAGGATCTTGAAGCCAACGCTGTAGTTGGCGCCTTCACGGACTCGGACTTCGCCGGCGGCGCCAGCGACGGCAGCGGCCACACCCTGCGGGCCGGATATGTCTTCCCCCGCGGCTGGCGCGCGAACTTGCGCTACATATTCAGCGAACGCGGCGAGGCGGCAGGCAATCCGCGCGATTACAACCGTCTGCAAGCAGACTTGAGATTCGACTTTTAGCCTGGCGGTCAGAAACTGTAGCTGATGTTCAGGCCGAAGTGCCGCCCGCGATTGAGGTTCACCAGCTGCGCGTAGGGGAAGGTGTATGAACCCGTGGTCGCGTCGAAGCGGGCGAAGCGGCGCAGGTCGCGGAAGCGGAACGAACCGGCAAGTGTGCGGTCGTCAAGGATGTTGTTGACGTAAGCCGTCAGCCTCCAGTTCTCGTCCGCCAGCCCCAAGCGCAGATTCCACTTGTATTCCCAGCCGATGTAGGACAGGTTGTAGATTTCCGACCAGCGCTCCCCGGTCATGTTCAGGTCGGTGCGGGCGAAGAAATCCCAGTCGTTAAACACGCCAGGCGTGTTGTAGTCCGCCGAAACCTGGATTTGCCAGTCGGGATAGCGGTACGGCTCGTTGCCGGCGAGGTCGGGGTGAACGCCCAGTTGCGGCGCGAAAGTTTCCTCTACGAAGAACTTGTACTCGGGATCGGCAAAGGCCACGGACCCGGAAAGAATCAGTCCCTCCGACGCGACAAAGCTGGACTCCAGCTCAAACCCGTACACCTCGGTCTCACCCGCGTTCGTCGTGATTTGCGAATCCTGTCCCTGAGCGTCCAGGAAGGTCTGGCGGATCTGCTGGTTCGACCAGTCCAGGTAGTACACGGCCGCATTGAGCAGGAGGCGGCCGTCCATCAAAAGAGTCTTGGCGCCCGCTTCGTAGTTCCAGATGGTCTCTTCCTTGACCGTGGGGTCCACGCCCAGCCTGACCGCGACGGTGCGGTTGTTGAAGAACCCGGGTTTGTTCCCCTGCGATATCACGCCGTAGAGGGTGATGTCCTCATAGGGCTTGTAGTCCAGGATGAACCGCGGCAGGGTCCGCTTGAAGCTGGCGGTATCGAACTCGAATGCTGCGATGCCCTTGTTCGATCCCAGACTCGGCACTTCCGCCAGCGTCTGCGGCTCGAACTCGGCGGTGGACTCACGCACGTCGTCCTTCTGCCAGCGGACGTCCAGACCCAGAGCAAGCTGTTCGGTCAGGCTATAGGTGACACTGCCGAAAACGGAAACGTTCTCAATGTGCCGGGAGCTGCCAACCTGCCCGTAGGGACGCGCCGGCGTTAACCGCAAGTTGCGGCTCAGGATGTCATGCTCGTACGTCGAGGCGCCCACAAATGCAGACAACCGGTCGGACCCCGGCGCCCTCACCTTGACTTGCAGGCTCCTGTCCTGAAAGCCTGTGTAGGCTTTATTCGCCTCCACGAGGCCTACGCTGCCGAAAACCAGCCCGCCAAATCCTCCGAGGCCGTTGAAAACACCAAAGCTGTCGTCCCAGCTCGCGTCGTGAATCTCGTCGAAGACCTGCTGATTGGCACCGGCCCGCAATTCGAGTTCCCAGTCGTTGCTGGTTACGTAATCCAGTTCGACCGTATAGCGGCGGGTAATCTGGTGCTGCCCGACCCCCTCGCCGAAACGCTCCTCGACCCTCTTGTTGTTCTGTTCGATCGTATCCAGATCGTCCGGGAGTTCCCCGCAAATGTAGCCCAGGGGGATGCTGGTGTTGTAGAACAGGCAGTTGTCCAGCGCGTCAGGCAGGCTGGTGGTGGGCGGCGCGCCGTCATCATCTTCCGCCCAGGAGGCGGACAGCGTCATGGCCAGGTTTTCCGAAGGCTCGATTACCAACTTGCCGGAAATGGCCGTGGTTTTCTCATCTCCGATCGTGGCGTTGTCCTCATGGGTGGCCACGTTGGTCCACTCGCCGCCAAAGCTGTAGGAGCGGACGCTCACCGTGCCTTTCAATACGTTCGATCGCAATAGAGGACCGGAAACGGTCACGGCGACATCGGAGCGGCTGTGCTCGCCCAGATCGATGTCGGCATCAATTTCGAGTTCATCGCCGGGCATTTTGGTAATGTAATTCACCGCTCCGCCGAAAGTCGCGCGGCCGAACAACGCGGACTGAGGCCCCTTGAGCACCTCCACGCGCTCAATATTGTTGAAGCCGAACGTGGCGGCCGAACCCAGCACGAAAAATCCGTCCACGAACACGGAAGAATTCTGACGGTCAACCACCGAGGTGTTGACGACCAGGCCGCGGAAATACGGGTTGGAATCCCTGCGGCCGACTGTTTCGGTGTAGAACCCCGGCGTATAGTCCGCCAAGTCAAGAATGCTGTTCACACCGCGTTCGTAGATGTCGTCGTTGGTCAGCGCCGTCACCGTGAGCGGCAGATCCTGCAGGTTCTCTTCCCGTTTGCGGGCGGTCACGATGATCTCTTCCAGCGCGAGTTCCTGCGCCAATGCAGGAGGAGAATCGTAGGCTGCGGCGATCAAGGCCGCGCCGGCCAAGGATGCGAGCAGAGTGGCGTTTCTGGTCATAAAGGCATGTCCCCAATGCTTTTGATGAAAAAAGGCGCGCGGATGCCCCAGGCGCCTCCCGGGAATATTATAGGCGCGTTCCGGGCATCAGCCAGCAGGCTGAGTGCCTTCACTGCCACATCCCTGCCATGCCCGCGCACGTCGTCTGGGCGCCGGCATCGGACATTATCGCACTTGGCCCTTGTGATCAGGGTCCCGGCGCGCCCTGCTCCCTTTCCCGGCACAAGGTGTAGAACCATCCCAGGTTGATGCCGAATCGGTCGGCGTCATCTACCGCCCAGGCATAGGCAATCGGCACATGGTTTCCCTTTTCGTGCACGCGGAACAGAGGAAAAACACGGTCCGAGGGCGAGGCGAATTCGCGGGTGTGCAATTGAAACTCCAGCGTGCGGCCATCGGGCCAGTCGATTTGGGCCGACCCGCCCTGATCGTGAAGTTCGATTTCGGTAAGGAACTCCGTACTCAGCATGTCGCCATCAAGGTTGTAGTTGACCGTGCAGATGAACCAGCGGACCTTGGTCGCTTGTACCCAGGCGTATTGGTCGCCTCTGGTCTCGTTCCAGGTCACCTCGCCCGTTTCCCGGCTGATCATGCGATCGCGAGTCCAATAATGTTTCGGGCCAAGCGCCACCTGATACTCGAACCAGGCCTCATCGCCACAGGATTCCCGCTTCATGCCCCCCGAGAACTGACCGCCCTCGAAGCGCAAATAAACATCGCAGAGGTCCGAGAACGGGCGCAACTCGTCCGCTTCGACAGCCGCCAGCCGGCCCGTGTCGAGCCGGGCGCCTATCATGTGGCCGTGGCCATCCTTGAAAGCGTGAAGTTTGACCCTCACCGCCTGCTCTTCCTCATCGACGGAGAGCGCATAAACGCGGATCCGGGAGATGTTGGAGGGATCGTTGTTGAGATATTCCTCAACGTAGAGAATGTTTTCGCCCAGCTCCGGCAGGTCCAGGCGAATGTAATGGGAGTGAATGCGGAAAACAGGTTCATGGACAGGGACGGAAAGGCCGCCGCCGGACTGCCGGACAATCTGTTCGTGATTGTCGTATTCGCCGGGCCACCACTCCATAATCAGCGCAAGATGATTTTCCAGTTCCGCCTTGCCGAAGGTCTGCGCCGGAACAGGCAGGGAAAAGGCAAGACACAGGGCGGCGGAAATCAGAATACGCAAGGTCATCTCCCAGAAACAGGCTCACGCGCGCTGTTCAGCAAATTCAAGCAGGGCAGGATGTTCGCCAACGCTGATCGTACACCTTCTTCAATAATTTTCCATACCGTTTTTTTGCAGTCGTCCGTTCCACTCTGAAGCGCAAAACCTGTAAGAGAGGTGTTTCTTTCCCGCTGGAGGGCAGCATGGCATCCTGAAGGGTTGCGGACGGCGCCTTTCTGAGCGCGTAAATCTGGCATCGCGGCCCGTAGGCCGGGTGGCGGCAGCCTTTAAGCCATCCAATGCCCTCTTTTCCCCATTTCGGAGAGTATCGCCGCCATCTGGCCGCTTCTCAAATCATGCGTTGCGCTTCATTGTGGAACAGCCGTTTCGATAAATCACCCGTTACTTTTTCTATAATCTGCCCGTTGAATATGATTTAATTTGCCCGTTATATTTTCTATAAATTACCCGTTGAGGCTTGCAATCAGAGATCGGAAGGGCTATTTTGGCGGCATCGTCAGGGACGCGGGCGCTGTGGCTGTGAACTACCTCAAGAGAATCGTTGACGCGGAACTCGCGGAATTGCTGGGCGCGTCCGGCGCAGTCGTCATTGAGGGTGCCAAGGCATCGGGAAAAACCGCCACGGCGCTGCAAATCGTCAAGAGCAGCGTGATGCTGGATGTGGATGACAACGCCCGCCGAATGTTCAAGGTGGAGCCCGCGATGGTGCTTGACGGGGACACGCCTAGGCTTATTGACGAATGGCAGATTGAGCCTGCGATCTGGAACCACGTCAGGCGAGCAGTGGACCAGCGCAGGCGGCCCGGCCAGTTCATCCTGACCGGCTCCGCCGTTCCCGCCGATGACGCATCGCGGCATACCGGCGCGGGCCGCTTTACGCGGCTGCGCATGCGCCCTCTTTCGCTCTACGAGGCTGGGCATTCCTCGGGGGAGATTTCCTTGCGGGGCCTTCTGGAAGGACACAGCCAAAAGGCGAAGCGCTCCAGCCTTTCGATCGCTTCGGCGGCGGAACTTGTCTGCGCCGGAGGCTGGCCCGGCAACATCGGAAAACCGCTATCGGCGGCACTGCGTGTGAATCGCGGATACGTTGGCGAAATATGCCGCGCCGACCTTTCGAGAGTCAGCGGGAAAAGCAGGGACCCGATAAAGGTGGAGCGCCTGATCCGCTCGCTGGCCCGCAATATCGCAACGCCAGTGGCTGTTACCACACTCGCCGCCGATGTTGGCGGCGGAAATGGCAACGGGATCAAACGCGACACCGCTGCCGAGTATCTTGAAGATTTGGAAAGGCTCATGGTGGTGGAAAACCAGCCTGCATGGCCTGTCCACACGAGGTCGCGGGCAACGCTTCGAACCACGCCGATCAGGCATTTTGTGGATCCCTCAGTTGCTGCTGCCGCGCTTCGAGCCACACCGAACAGTTTGCTCCGCGATCTGGAGTTTTTGGGTTTTCTGTTTGAATCCATGGTCATCCGCGATCTACGCGCCTACGCGCAGGCCGCCGACGCGCGTGTTTATCACTACCGCGAACAGAGCGGGCTGGAAGTGGATGCGATTGTTGAGGCGGCGGACGGTCGCTGGGCGGCGTTCGAGGTCAAGCTGGGCGAGCAGAGCATGGCCGAAGGCGCCAAAAATCTCAAAAGGCTGGCCAAGCGCATGAGCGGCAGCGGTCGCGAGCCGCCATCGGCGCTCGCAGTCATCACGCTGAACGGCTACGGTTTCGCGGAAAGCGGCGAAGTGGGCGCAATCCCGGTCGGCGCGCTCGGGCCCTGAAGGCCGGAGCTTGCGGGCAGCGCTGACTGTTGCGCGAGGGCTTTGCGCCCTCGCTGCAAGCAGTTTCAAAGAGATGCCTGGCGGTGACCTACTCTCGCGCGGGGAGACCCCGAACTACCATCGGCGCTGGACGTTTTCACTTCCGAGTTCGGAATGGAATCGGGTGGGACCCGTCCGCTATTGCCACCAGGCGAAAAAAGCGGCGCGTCCCGCAAAGCCGGGACGCGCCTGGAATTGTTCCATGCATTGCTGACACGCTGTTGTTGAACATGGGAAATGCTTCGGTGTGACGTGGTTTAAGCCGCACGGGCAATTAGTACTGGTTAGCTTCACGCGTTGCCGCGCTTCCACACCCAGCCTATCAACCTTGTAGTCTTCAAGGGCCCTTCAGGGATCCGAAGATCCGGGAAACCTAATCTTGGGGTGGGCTTCCCGCTTAGATGCTTTCAGCGGTTATCCCTTCCGTACATAGCTACCCGGCAATGCCACTGGCGTGACAACCGGAACACCAGAGGTACGTCCACTCCGGTCCTCTCGTACTAGGAGAAGCTCCCCTCAAGTTTCCAACGCCCACGGCAGATAGGGACCGAACTGTCTCACGACGTTCTAAACCCAGCTCGCGTACCACTTTAAATGGCGAACAGCCATACCCTTGGGACCTGCTACAGCCCCAGGATGTGATGAGCCGACATCGAGGTGCCAAACTCCTCCGTCGATGTGGACTCTTGGGAGGAATCAGCCTGTTATCCCCGGAGTACCTTTTATCCGTTTAGCGATGGCCATTCCATACAGAACCACCGGATCACTAAGACCGACTTTCGTCCCTGCTCGACTTGTACGTCTCGCAGTCAAGCACCCTTATGCCTTTACACGCAACGCGCGATGTCCGACCGCGCTGAGGGTCGTTACGCCATTCGTGCAGGTCGGAACTTACCCGACAAGGAATTTCGCTACCTTAGGACCGTTATAGTTACGGCCGCCGTTTACCGGGGCTTCGGTCACGAGCTTCGCCCAAGGGCTAACAAGATCACTTAACCTTCCGGCACCGGGCAGGCGTCACACCCTATACATCCTCTTGCGAGTTAGCAGAGTGCTGTGTTTTTAGTAAACAGTCGCAGCCACCTGGTCACTGCGGCCCCCGACAGCTCAGGGAGCAAGTCCCGTCACCATCAGAGGCGTACCTTCTCCCGAAGTTACGGTACCAATTTGCCTAGTTCCTTCACCCGAGTTCTCTCAAACGCCTTAGGATTCTCTCCCTGCCCACCTGTGTCGGTTTACGGTACGGTCGCCCGCAACCTGATGCTTAGAGGTTTTTCCTGGAAGCATGGTGTAAGCCACTTCGCGGCAATGCCGCTGGTCTCGCATCTCGACGTTAGCGGCGCTCCGGATTTTCCTGAAGCGCCCGCCTACCTGCTTTCCCCGGGACAACCAACGCCCGGTAGGCCTAACCTTCTCCGTCACCCCATCGCAGTTACGGCCGGTACAGGAATGTTGACCTGTTTCCCATCGACTACACCTTTCGGTCTCGCCTTAGGGGCCGACTCACCCTGCGCCGATTAGCGTTGCGCAGGAAACCTTGGGCTTCTGGCGTGCGGGTTTTTCACCCGCATAATCGTTACTCATGTCAGCATTCGCACTTCTGATACCTCCAGCGCGCCTCGCGACGCGCCTTCACTGGCCTACAGAACGCTCCCCTACCCCCGGCGCGTTCCGAAGAACGCACCGAGCCGCAGCTTCGGTATACGGCTTGAGCCCCGTTAAATCTTCCGCGCAGGCCGACTAGACCAGTGAGCTGTTACGCTTTCTTTAAAGGATGGCTGCTTCTAAGCCAACCTCCTGGCTGTCTGGGCCTTCCCACTTCGTTTACCACTTAGCCGTAATTTGGGGACCTTAGCTGGCGGTCTGGGCTGTTTCCCTTTCCACGACGAACCTTAGCACCCGCCGTGTGTCTCCCGCGCTGCACTTACCGGTATTCGGAGTTTGCATCGGTTTGGTAAATCGGTATGACCCCCTAGCCGAAACAGTGCTCTACCCCCGGTAGTGATACGCGAGGCGCTACCTAAATAGCTTTCGGGGAGAACCAGCTATCTCCAGGCTTGATTAGCCTTTCACTCCTATCCACAGCTCATCCGATAATTTTTCAACATTACCCGGTTCGGGCCTCCAGCAGGCATTACCCTGCCTTCACCCTGGCCATGGATAGCTCGCCTGGTTTCGGGTCTACTCCCAGCGACTCAATCGCCCATTTAAGACTCGGTTTCCCTACGCCTACCCTACACGGTTAAGCTTGCCACTGAGACGTAACTCGCTGACCCATTATACAAAAGGTACGCGGTCACCCGGCCTTCGCAGGCCAGGCTCCCACTGCTTGTACGCACACGGTTTCAGGTTCTATTTCACTCCCCTCACCGGGGTTCTTTTCACCTTTCCCTCACGGTACTGGTTCACTATCGGTCGGCAGAGAGTATTTAGCCTTGGAGGATGGGCCCCCCATGTTCAGACAAGGTTGCACGTGCCCCGCCCTACTCTTCGTCACCCACACGCCGGCGCCTTTCGCATACAGGGCTATCACCTTCTATGGCCAGACTTTCCAGTCTGTTTTGCTAGGCTCCGGCGTGATTATGGTGAACTGGGCTGTTCCCCGTTCGCTCGCCGCTACTGGGGGAATCTCGGTTGATTTCTGTTCCTCCGGGTACTTAGATGTTTCAGTTCCCCGGGTTTGCTTTAACGCACCTATGTATTCAGTGCGCAATGACCGTAAACGGCCGGGTTTCCCCATTCGGAAATCCCCGGATCAAAGCCAGTTAGCAGGCTCCCCGAGGCTTATCGCATGCTACAACGTCCTTCATCGCCTTCTGCCGCCCAGGCATCCACCATGCGCGCTTGATTACTTAAACCACGCCACCCGAAACATTCCCCTGGCGAGGAACGATGAGGGCGTGTGAAATAACCACGCGAATGCAGTTCCCACAAGTTCAACATTGCAAGCGAAGTCCTGCCCATTGGGGGCCGAACCCGCCTTGATTTGCAATGGAACAATCCTGTTTGTAAAAGCGCTGCGCGGCGGCGGAGCCGCCACGCAAATGAATCTGGTGGAGCTGATCGGGATCGAACCGACGACCTTCTGCTTGCAAAGCAGACGCTCTCCCGGCTGAGCTACAGCCCCGGGGGCGGCGGGAAGGCCGCGTTGATGCCGGCCACTCCTGTCGAATGCGGCCTGTTGCCCGATGGTGGGTCTGGGAAGATTTGAACTTCCGACCTCACCCTTATCAGGGGTGCGCTCTAACCAACTGAGCTACAGACCCGCGCATTAAGCACGCGCAAAACCCCCGTCCGCTGCGCGCCGGACACGGCCTTCGGCCAGCGCCCCGGCATCGCGGACGCGCGCAATATTCGCGTGCCAATGTAAAAGAACTGGAAACCCGGCGCACCCATGCGCCGGGAAACCGTTAATTGTAGGCCAATTCCATCGCTCGTCAATACTCCTTACCGGCTCCCGATACGGGCGGGCGGTTCGAGTTCGTAGGCGCTAAGCAATTTCAGCGACCACCCGTTCCACGTTCCAGTGTCCGTGAACCATCCATCCCAGACGATCATGGTCCAGGTTCCTTGCTTTGACGTCCCCCAACCAAGACTCTCCAGCGCCGGAGTGTTGCTGGCGGTGTAGGTTTCGCGCAAATCGTCCGCCCTCTCGCCCTCAGCATTATGGAGTCTCACGGTTTCGCCCGACGGGGCCACCAACTCGACAATGAGGTCGCCTCTCCACGGGTGCGTGATGTCCACGGACACTTCGAGATGGGATTGAGGAAAATCGCCAGGCACGGCAATGGAGTCCGACAGTTTTTGAGAAGGATTGCCATTCCAGCCGTCGGGAATGGCCCGCCGCAGGGTTCGCCTTGACTCGAAATAAATGGCGTCCCGCACCACCCAGAAAGCCGTGAACTCCGCGCCCGGGCTGGGATCGTAGCCACCCAGATACACGCGGACGAAGTTCTCGCCGCCGCCCAGCGGGGCGTGTTCGGACCATTCCCCGAACTGATCCACATAGGCGGTGACGGGCGGGATGCCGTACCGGTCGTTGTCGATTTCGATATGGACCTGGCCATTGGGGGCGGCGGTTCCGCGGATTTCGACCGTGCTTGCCATGGTGGTCGTTTGCGACCAGGGCTGCGGCGAGAGGACTTGCCAGTGCTCGCGCTGCTCCATGCCGGGTTCCCTGATGGTCCGGAAAGGCGCGTCGGCCTGAGGGTTGTACTGCCATTGCGCCGTGATGTCCGCGTAGCCCGGGCGGGTGAAGGTGATGCGGCGCGGGTTGGACATCCAGGCGGTGGCGGTCCAGCTGGCATCGTGCGCGCCCGGGTCCACGGAGCCCGGCAGGTAGGAAGGATAGATGCCGGCGAGGCGCAGGGTGGCCCGGGCGCGCACGATGCCAGCTGGACCGCCACCGCC
>RKRP01000066.1 GCA_007571315.1 Gammaproteobacteria bacterium | reverse complement strand
GCCTTAAGCCCCGCAGCAATAACGCCGCGGGGCTTAAGGCATGCTCATTTCCGATATTTCCGTGCGCCGCCCGGTGCTGGCCGCGGCGCCGCTGGCGGAGGGAGGGCTGGCGGGGGCGCCGGCCATGCGCACCGGAAGTCCGTCGCGGATGCGCTGCACGCCCTGGGTAACGATCTGTTCGCCAGGTTCCAGGCCGCCGGTAATTTCCACCTGTCCGGGGCGGCGCGAGCCTAGCGACACCTGGCGCTCTTCGGCGCGGCCCTCCTCCACCACGTACACGAACTGGCGGCCCTGGCGCGGCACCAGCGCGCCTTCCGGCGCCAGCACCACGTTGTCGCGGCGCCGGGAAATATCCACTTGCAGGAACATGCCGGGCTTGAGCGCCCGGTCGGCGTTGGGCATTTGGGCCACCACCGCCAGCGAGCGGGTCATGGGGTCCACGCGGCTGTCCACGCTTGCCACGGTGCCGGTGAATGCGCGGTTTGGCCAGGCGGCGGCGCTGGCGAGGATGTCCAAGCCCTCGCGCATTACCGAGAGGTATTCTTCCGGCACCGAAAACTCGATTTTCATTACGGCGGTGTCGTCGAGCGTGGTGATAATGGTGTTGGGCTGCACGAGGCCGCCCACGCTGACTCTCCTCAAGCCTACTTCGCCGGAAAACGGGGCGCGGATAATGGTGTCTTCCAAGCGGGCGCGGGCGGAGTTGACCTGGGCTTCGGCTACCTGGAGCTGGGCCTGGATTTCTTCCAGTTCCACTTCCGACACCACCTGGCTGGCGGCAAGCGCTTCAAGGCGCCCGTAGCGGCTGCGGCGTTCCCTGAGATTGGCTTCGGCGAGGTCGAGTTCGGCGCGAATTTCGCGGCTGTCCAGTTCCACCAGCACGTCGCCCTTGCCTACATCCTGGCCTTCCTCGAAATGGATGGCGGACACCACGCTGGAAATGCGGGGGGTAACGTCGATGGCTTCGTTGGCGCGGGCGGTGGCGAGCGCGGTGTAGCTGTCGGTAATGTCGCCCAGCAGCACGGCCTCGGTAACCACCGGCGGCGGCCCGCCCCCGAAACTGGCCATGTTGCCGGTCTCCTGCTCCCCGCAGCCCGAGGCCAGCGCCGCCAGCGCCATCAGCGCTGGCGCTACCCCGCAAGTGGCATGGCCGGGGACCTGGAAGGTTGGCGCTGAGTCAGGCATGGGGTTACATGGGTATTCGCAGCGTTCCGCCGCGCGGATTTCCGCCCATTGCAGGGGAATTGCCAGCTATTTTAGCCACGGAACAGGTTTTGGGATGGTTGCCAGCCGGTAGCGAACCCGTCTGCGCGCTTCAACCATTCGTTGATTCGTTTCTCCGCAGGGCAGGATTCGCCCCAATACTCAACAAGCAGTTCAACGGCGCGAGAAAGAATCCGTTCAAAAGATTCGGGAGTCAAGATGTTCTCTTGCGGCTTTTGCAATGTGCCATGCGAGCACGGGCGGCACGGCATTGCCGATTTGTCTTTCTGTTTCCCGCATTCCGCCTTTGAAATGAAACCCGTCGGGGAAGGATTGCAGCCGCGCCGCTTCGCGAAGCGAAATGCGGCGGGGCAGGGAGTAATGCCATTGAATATTGCCGTGATGCTCGGCGCGAATAGTGGTGGCCGGATCGTCTCTGCGCAAGCGGCGGCTGCCCTGATCAGGGCTGGCGGCGGCCTTGCTCCACATGTGGGATATGGCGGGGTTCTCCGGTTCATTTTCAAGATCGGCCAAGACCTCGCCCGCCGTCAATGCAGGCAATTGAGGTTCGGGATGCTCAAACGCCTTGCGCCCTTGCACGCCAATGAGAAATAGCCGCTGGCGATTCTGAGGCACGCCGTGGCCGGATGCCACATAGACCCGTTCGGCAATTTGATACCCTGGAAGCGCCGAGAAATCGGCCCGCATTTGCTCGTAAAACGCCTTATGAGACAGCAGGCCCTTAACGTTTTCGGCAATGAAAACGCGGGGCTGGACCTTGCGAATTACGCGGATCATAACCTTGTAGAGAATGCTGCGCTTGCCCTTCTCCGCCTCTCCTTTGCCGTTTACCGAAACGTCTTGACAGGGGAAACCGCCGATTACGGCATCCGCCTGCTTTGGGAGCGTATCCATTACGGCCTCAATATCGCCCCGGTGTATCTCATGCTTGAGATTGGCCTCGTAGGTGTCGCAAGCCGCCCGGCTTATATCGTTGGCCCAAACGATCTCGAACGGCAGGCGGTCGAAGTAGCGCCCATGAAACGGGAATCCGCCCAGGAAGCCCAAATCCATGCCGCCGCAACCGGAAAACAGGCTTACCACGCTATACGGCTTGGTCCGCTCCCCCGGCAGCAGCGCGGCCATCTGCCCCATTTTGGCGGGAACAGGCTGAACGCCTTGCTCGTTCACGCCGCTTCCCCGGGCGCTAACCGGTGAGATTCGCAGTTGCTCAAGTCAGATTCGCATTTCATGGCTTCCCTTCCCAACGTTGCCCTGATCCCATTTTACCCGTAGAAAATCGCGGATGCTCCAGCAGCAACACAGGGGCGCCAGCCAAGTTGGCGCGGGGCGGCGGGTCGGGTCAGGCGGGCCGTAGAATACAGCGGGTGATGGATAGCGAACAGCGCAAGAAGCTGCGCGGCTACGCTGCGCAAGAGGACCGCAAGCCCGAACCGGTGTTCGTTGGCCGCGAGGACCTGTTCAGGGTTGTTGAAAAGAATATCCGCAGTGTCAAGAGCGACGGCTTCTCCACTGGCTCGACCGTTTGCCTAACCGGCCCACCGGGCGCAGGCAAAAGCGCGTTCGTTAACGAACTGAAGAAGCGCAAGGACTTTGAGGAGTTCACCGCGCATTGCGTGGAAATCAACCGCGCCGACCTCTACCATCCGGGCTGCGTGCTGGCAACCTTCGCCAACGCCGTCAAGGGCTTCGAGTTCGAGGAAAAATTCCAGAACCGCCTCAGCGGCTTCGGCATCGGGTTCTCCCTTCCCGGGGGAGGAGGCGGGCGCGCCTCCTTGTCCTGGAATCCGAAGTCGAGGCCGCCGTTCACTTCGTTTCCTGCGGACCTGTTCCGGGAGGGCGCGAAAAAACTGCTGAAACGCGGCGATGCCTTCATCCTGGTTATCGACGAAGCGCAGAACATCAAGAACACCCCCGGCTCGCGTGCTAACGACCTGCTCGCCCACCTGCACCAAGGCCTGGAACTGCCGATCGTCCCGGTGCTCGCGGGCCTGCCGAACACGCAGGAGAATCTGCGCGAGACCATATCAAGGTTCTCCTATGGCAATGAACCCCTCATGGTTGGGCTGGAGGACAGCGAGGCGCTCGAGTACGCCGAAGCGATGCTGGACTGGCTGGGCGCCGAAGGAACGCCCGCCCAGCGTCAGGCGCTCGCGGACTGGATTGTCGGCCAATGCGGAGCCGGGCGCGACCGCGAAGCAGGCGCGAAGCGCCAACGCGGCCAACCCGGGGCTTGGCCGCATCACTTGAGCAACGCCATGAAAGCGGTCGCCGAAGGATTGCTCGCCGCGGACTCCATGCGGCTTGAGGAACTCGACAGCGAGGCCGTGAGGACATCGCTCGCGCGGCGGCGTGCGGATTACTACGAAAGCCGCTACAGAAGCCAGGACGCGCTGGCGCTGTGCCGGGACTCGACGCGGGCGGTGCTTGCAGAAGCCAGCGCCGACCCCATCCCCGGCCATGAAATGCCGCAAAAAGTCCTTGAGATATTCAACCGCCCGGCGGTGATGGGCGAAACCCCCAACCATCCCGGCGTTTCGGATCTTCAGTTCTACAATGCGCTGCGCTTGGGCGGCCTTCTGGCGCAAAGAAGAACGCCGCAGGGCGCCCGCGAATGGGTCTGTCCAATCGCCAGCATGGCGCGTTACATTGAGACTGGCGACCATGACCTGGCCGAGCCTTTTCCTGATTTGCGCGAAGGGGGCGGCGTCCTCGGCGATGAGCAGGAGGAGTCAACACCGGGCGGGTGAACCGCCAGGGAGGAAAAAGGGCCGCGGAGCATGGCAGTTATTCGCGGGGCGGCGCACTAGAATATCCTTGTGGCTATCTTGCGCGAGAACCCTTTCAGACCAGGCGCGGGAAGCCCGCCTCCTTACCTTGCAGGACGCAAAGACGCGAAAGACGCGCTTTCCCTGCGGCTGAAATATATCTTGAGCCGGTGGCATCCCGGAAGCGATTGCGTTCTGATTGGACCTCGCGGAAACGGCAAAACAGCGCTGCTGGGATGGTTCAAAAAAGAAGTGGATAAAAGCGGAATCCGGTGCGTTTTTGCGAATGCGTCAAGCGCGGGAACGCTGGAGCAATTCTCTATTCAACTGCTGCCCGGCAGCCAGCGGCTGCGGAATCGAGTTCGGCAAATTGGCGCGACGGTGGCCGGGAGCGGCGCCCAGGTTGCGCTGCGGCAAGCCCAAACCGTTTTTGAGCAGGAGCTTTTGGGGGCATGCGAAAAGAATCCGCTCATCTTCCTTCTGGACGAGGCCCACAAGGTTGAGCGCGAGGCGATGCGCGCCCTTCTTAACGCCAGCCAGCGCGTTCAGGCCGAAGGGCATCCTTTTTTGGTGGTTCTTGCGGGCACTCCGGAGTTGGAGCGGGAAATGCGCAAGGCGGGGGCCACCTTTTGGGAACGGCTTGAGCAGCATGGCATCAACCGCCTGGCCCGCGTTGAAGCAAGACAGGCATTGCTTTATCCCTTTGGCCTCTCAGAGAGCCATAACCCCCGCGTGGTTAATGAGGCGCTCGACGAATGTCAGGACTATTCTTTTTTTATTCAATCGCTCGGCCAGGAACTTTGGAATCAGAATTCAGAGGAAATAACAGCCGGCTCCCTGAGCCGGGCCCTGGAGGGATTCAGCAAGCGAAAGCGGCTGTTCTACAGCAGGCGGTACAAGGAGTTGAAAGACGCGGGCGCTATCGGCCTTGCCGCTCAGGCGGCTTTGGCTTTCAGGGGCGGGCGCGTCAATTCACTGGCCGAAAGCAACCTGGAGAAAGCGATGGGTTGCGAAACGCCTGCCATTCTGCGGGATTTGGGGTATATCTGGCAGCCGCTGGGCGAAACGCGCTATGAGCCGGGCATTCCTTCGCTAATGGGCTATGTGCTGGATGAGTTGGGTTAGGTGAAGAGGGCCAGGTACATGAGGTAGAGGATGGCGAGGGGGGCTACTACGCGCAGCAGCCACAGCCAGAGGGTGAACAGCGGGCCGTCGCGCCAGCCGAGTTCGCCCTGGAAGATGGCGCGTTTCATGCGCCAGCCGGCGAACAGCGCCATCAGCGCGCCGCCCAGCGGCATCATTATGGTGGCGGTGAGAAAGTCGATCAGCTCAAACGGGTTGCGGCCCGCCACCACGTTCCAGGATTCGCCCACGCCAAACGACAACACCATCAGCCAGCCCAGGCCCCACAGCGAGCCGCCCACTATCCAGGTGGCGAGCCAGCGGCCCATGGCCAGGCGCTCCTGCAGCAGGCTTACCGCGCCCTCCATCAGCGCAATGGACGAGGTGAGCGCCGCAAACGCCAGCAGCAGGAAGAAAACCGCGCCGATAACGCCGCCGCCGGGCATCCCGCCAAAGGCGATGGGCAGCGTAAGAAACACCAGCTGAGGCCCCTGCCCGGGCTCCAGGCCGTTGGCGAACACCAGCGGGAAGATTGCGATGCCGGCCAGCACCGCCACCGCGGTGTCGGCCGCGGCAATGCCCACGCAGGTGTGCGGCAGGGATACCTGGCGCGGGGCGAAGGCGCCGTACATCATCATCAGCCCCATGGCCACGCCAATCGAGAAGAAGGCGTGGCTTACGGCTTCCAGCGCCGAGGCGGCGGTGAGCTGCCCCAGGCGGAAATCGAACATGAATTCCAGGCCGACGGCGGCATCGCCCTCGATAAGCGCGTAGGCGATTACGGTGAGCAGCAGCAAAAGCAGCACCGGCATCAAAAAGCGCACCGCCGCCTCCACGCCGCGGCGAACGCCCCTGCCCACGATAAAGCAACTGACCAGCATGAACAGCGTGTGCCAGGCGCCTAAGCGCAAGGGGTTGTAATTGAGCCCGTCGTTGAGAACTTCGGCAGCTTCCCGGTTCAGGCCGGTG
This sequence comes from Gammaproteobacteria bacterium, assembly GCA_007571315.1. Taxonomy (GTDB): domain Bacteria; phylum Pseudomonadota; class Gammaproteobacteria; order Steroidobacterales; family Foliamicaceae; genus Foliamicus. Next base: position 9,940 of record RKRP01000066.1, on the reverse strand, counting down.
AAGGCGCCGCGCGCCGCCAGCGCCAGGTAATCGACCGTGCTGCCGGCAATGACGCTGTAGAAACTCATGATGAGGTAGCCGGTAAGAAGGCCCATGCCGCCCACCAGGCCCCACAGCGCCCGGCGGCCGCTTTGCGAGGCCACGGCGGCCATGGCGGTGTAGGGGCTGGCGCGCCCATGGCGGCCAATGGCCACTTCCGCCGACAGAATGGGCACGACCACCAGGAAGGCGGCGAGCAAATACACGAACACGAAGGCGCCGCCGCCGTTCTCGCCCATGATGTACGGGAAGCGCCAGATGTTGCCCAGGCCGATGGCGCCGCCAACGGAAGCAAGCAAAAAGGCGCGCCCCGAACTCCAGCGGCGGGCGCCCGTGTTTTCCTTCACGCTTGAGCCACCCTCTGTTCCCGCAAGGCAGAGTTATTCGGCAGGCGCGTCTTCGACCAGGCGGACGATGGCCATGGGCGCGGCATCGCCCGGGCGATAGCCTTTTTTGAGGATGCTGAGATAGCCGCCGGGACGCTCCTTGTAGCGCGGCCCCAGTTCCTCAAACAGCTTGCCCACCGCCTTTTTGTTGCGCAGGCGGTTGAAGGCCAGGCGGCGGCGGGCCACGCCATCTTGCCCGGCCAGCGTGATGAGCGGCTCCACCACGCGCCTGAGCTCCCTGGCCTTGGGCACGGTGGTGGCAATGCGCTCGTGCTCGATCAGCGAGGCGGCCATGTTGCGGAACATGGCGCGGCGGTGGTCGCTGTGCCGCCCCAGGATGCGGCCGGATTTGCGGTGGCGCATGACGAAACTCCGGCTTGGGTCAGGCCGCCGTTCTGAGCCCGGCGGGCGGCCATTCGGGCAGCTTGAGGCCCAGTTCCAGTCCGCGGCCGCCCAGCTTCTCGCGGATTTCGGTAAGCGAGCGCTTGCCGAGATTGGGCGTGCGCAGCAGTTCGGCATCGGTTTTTTGCACCAGGTCGCCCACAAAGTGGATGTTCTCGGCCTTGAGGCAGTTGACCGAGCGGGCGTTGAGCTGCAGCTCCTCGATGGGCGACATGTAGAGCTGGCGCAACTGCGGGTCCAGCCCCATCAGGCCCATGCTTTCGCTGGGGGCCAGGTCCACAAACACGGTGAGTTGATCGCGCAGGATTTCGCCGGCGCGCCGCACCGCGTCGCCCGGGTCGATGGCGCCGTTGGTTTCCAGCTCCACGATCAGCCGGTCGAGGTCGGTGCGCCGCTCCACGCGGGCGGCCTCCACATCGTAGCTTACGCGCCGCACCGGGCTGAACGAGGCATCAAGTTGCAGCCGCCCCATGGTGACGCTGCCTTCGGTTACGTCGGCGGTGCGGGTGGCGGGACGGTAGCCGCGGCCGGTGGCCACGGTAAGGCGCATGCTCAACTCCACGCCGGAAGTAAGCGTGGCGATGTGATGGTTGGGATTGACCACTTCCACATCGTGGTCGGTGACGATGTCGGACGCGGCAACCTGGCCGGGCCCCTTCTTCACCAGCATCAGCTCGGCGCTTTCGCGCGCGTGCATGCGCACCGCCAGTTCCTTGAGGTTGAGCAGAATTTCAACCACATCCTCCTTGACGCCTTCAATGGAGCTGTACTCGTGCAGCACTTCGTTTTGGATTTCGGCTTCGATGATGGCCGCGCCCGGCATGCTGGAAAGCAGCAGGCGGCGCAGGGCATTGCCCAGCGTGTGGCCAAAACCGCGCTCCAGAGGCTCGATGGTGATGCGTGCGCGGTTGGGGCCGCGCTCTTCCACCTTGACAATGCGCGGCTTCAGAAAAGTGTGTACGGATTGTTCCATGCGCTTGAACTCCGGCTATTTTGAATACAGCTCAACAACCAGGCTTTCATTGATGTCGGGAAGGATTTCCTCGCGCTCGGGCAGGCTCTTGACGGTGCCGGACAGGGCCTTTTCGTCCACCTGCAGCCACTCTGGAAAGCCAAGCTGGCGGGCAATTTCCAGGGCGTTTTGGATCCTGAGCTGTTCCCTGGCGCGCGGATGCACGGCCACGGTGTCGCCCGCGGCAACCTGGAACGAAGGAATATTGACCGCGCGGCCGTTAACCTGCACGCCGCGATGCGAGACGAGTTGCCGGGCTTCGGGGCGGGTGGCCGCAAAACCCAGGCGATACACGATGTTGTCGAGGCGGCCCTCCAGCAGGCGCAAAAGGTTCTCGCCAGTGGAGCCCTTTTGGCGCGCGGCGCGCTTGTAGTAATTGCGGAACTGCCGCTCCAGCACGCCGTACATGCGGCGCAGCTTTTGTTTTTCGCGCAGCTGAAGGCCGTAGTCGGAGGCGCGTCCGGGGCGCTGGGTGCTGCGGGCGCCGGGCACGCGGTCGTGGCGGCACTTGTCCTCCAGCGAGCGGACCCGGCTTTTAAGCAGCAGGTCCGTGCCCTCGCGCCGCGAGAGCTTGCAAACCGGTCCGGTGTAGCGGGCCATGGCGCGCGCCTCCTAAACGCGGCGCCGCTTGGGGGCGCGGCAGCCATTGTGCGGAATGGGCGTGACATCCTTGATATGAGTGATGCGGAAACCGGCGGCGTTGAGCGCCCGCACTGCCGACTCGCGGCCGGGGCCCGGGCCGCGCACCCGCACCTGAAGACTGGCCATGCCCATTTCGCGCGCCCGGTTGGCGGCGCGCTCGGCGGCTACCTGGGCGGCGAAGGGCGTCGATTTGCGCGAGCCGCGAAAACCCGAGCCGCCGGAGGTGGCCCAGGACAGCGCGTTGCCCTGCGGGTCGGTAATGGTGATGATGGTGTTGTTGAACGACGCGTGAATGTGCGCAATGCCTTCCGGCACGTTGCGCCGCGCGGCTTTCTTTCGGGGTTTGGGTCGTGCCATGGAAGGGCCCCTTACTTGCGGATGGGACGGCGCGGACCCTTGCGGGTGCGCGCGTTGGTGCGGCTGCGCTGGCCGCGCACTGGCAAGCCGCGCCGGTGGCGCAGCCCGCGGTAGCAGCCCAGATCCATCAGCCGCTTGACGTTCATGGAGTTCTCGCGGCGCAGGTCGCCTTCAAGCTGGAAGCGGGCCACGGTGCCGCGAATGCGCTCCACCGACGCCTCGTCGAGGGCCTTTACCTGCACGTTTGGCGGCACGTTCGACAATTTGCAGATCTCCAGCGCGCGGTTGGGGCCAACGCCGTAGATGTGCGTAAGCGCCACCCGCACATGCTTGTACACGGGCACGTTGATGCCGGCTATGCGAGCCATTCTCAAGCCCTCCTTGCGGGGGCGGCGGGCGCCGCGAAAACGGCCGCGATGCGTGGCTGCTCAGGCACGGTTCTCAACCCTGCCTCTGCTTGTGCCGCGGGTCGGTGCACAACACGCGCAGCACGCCGCGGCGCCGCACGATTTTGCAGTTGCGGCAAATTCTCTTTACCGATGCGCGTACTTTCATAAGCCTGCGTCTCCTTCAAAGCCGGCCGCCTAGCGCAGCCCCCGGCGCCCGTACGAGCCGCCCAGGTTGGCTTTCTTCATAAGGCCCTCGTACTGGTGCGACATCATGTGCGCCTGCAATTGGGCCAGAAAATCCATGGTGACCACCACCATGATGAGCAGCGAGGTGCCGCCAAAATAAAACGGAACCTGCCATTGCATGATAAGAAACTCCGGCATCAGGCACACGGCGGTGATGTAGAGGCCGCCCCACAGGGTAATGCGGGTGAGCACCCGGTCGATGTACTCGGCGGTTTGGCGGCCCGGGCGGATGCCGGGGATGAAGGCGCCCGAGCGCCTCAGGTTGTCGGCGGTGTCGCGGGCGTTGAACACCAGCGCGGTGTAGAAGAACGCGAAGAACAGGATCAGCCCGCCGTAGAGCATTACGTAGATGGGCTGCCCCGGCGCCAGGCGGGCGCCCAGGGTTTGCAGCCAGCCGAAGCCTTCGGCCTGGCCGAACCAGGATGCCAGGGTGGCCGGAAACAGAATGATGCTGCTGGCGAAGATGGGCGGAATAACGCCGGACATGTTGAGCTTGAACGGCAGGTGGCTGGACTGGCCGGCGTACATGCGGCGCCCCTGCATGCGCTTGGCGTAGTTGACCGGAATGCGCCGCTGGGCGCGCTCCACGAACACCACGAAGGCGGTGACGGCCAGGATCAGCAGCATCAGGATGAGCGCGAAGGCGCCGCTCAGCTCGCCGGTGCTCACCAGTTGCAGCGTGCCGCCGAAGGCCGAAGGCAGCCCGGCCAGAATGCTGGCCAGGATAATCATGGAAATGCCGTTGCCGATGCCGCGCTCGGTAATCTGCTCGCCCAGCCACATGAGGAACACGGTGCCCGTGGTGAGCGTGATTGCCGCGGTCATCACGAAGGGCGGGCCGGGATTGATGACCACGCCCTGCCCTTGCAGCGCCACCGACATGGCGATGGACTGGAAGGTGGCCAGAAGCACGGTGAAATAGCGGGTGTACTTGACGATTTGACGGCGGCCTGCCTCGCCTTCCTTGCGAAGCTGGGCAAGCGTGGGAACCACCACGCCGGCCAGCTGCATGATGATGGATGCGGAAATGTAGGGCATGATGCCCAGCGCGAAAATCGAAAGCCGCTCCAGCGCGCCTCCGGAGAACATGTTCATCATGCTCAGGATGGTGCCTTCCTGCTGCTGGAAGAACTGCGCCAGCGCGTCGGGGTCCACGCCGGGCACGGGGATGAAGGCGCCGATGCGGTACACCACCAGCGCGCCCGCCAGGAACAGCAGGCGCTTGCGCAGGTCGCCGAAGCGCGTGGCTTCGCCCAGCGCCGAAGCGGGATTGAACATGCCGCCTGCGCCGCGCCGCGCCATCAGCCTTGCTCCTCAATGGCGCCGCCGGCTTTCTCGATAGCCTTGCGGGCGCCGGCGGTTGCGGCAATGCCTATGAGCCGCACCGGCTTTTCGATAGCGCCGCTGAGGAACACCTTGGCGGCGCGGGCGTCGAAACGCGCCAGGCCGCGCTCCTTGAGCAGCGCGAGGTCCACTTTGTCCGCATTCAAGGCGGCAATTTCACTGGTGCGCACACGGGCGGTGTAGCGGGCCGTGCGCGAGCGGAAGCCCACCTTGGGCAGGCGCCGCTGCAACGGCATTTGGCCGCCTTCGAAACCGCGCAAGCGCCCGGACCCGGAACGCGAACGCTGGCCCTTCTGGCCGCGCCCGCAGGTTTTACCCTGGCCGGCCGAGGCGCCGCGTCCGACACGCTTGCGGCGCTTGCGCCCGCCGGGTTGCGAGAGGCTGTTGAGCATCAGTCCAGCTCCTCCACAGCGAGCATGTACGACGCCTGGCGCGCCATGCCGAGATTCTCGGGCGTGGCGGGCACGGTAACGGTTTGGCGGATGCGCCGCAGCCCCAGCCCGCGCACGCAGGCCTGGTGCTTGCGCAGCCGCCCGCTGAGGCTGCGCTTGAGCGTAATCCTCATCATCTTGCGCTTTGCCTTCGCCATAGCGTTTTAACTCCCGCGGCCCGGCAGCCCCTGGCGACAGTCCTGCTGCGTTCGGGCGGCTATGCGCCCTGTGGGGCTGCTGGGGCTGCTGGGGCTGGGTCGTGCGCCGCGGCCTGCTCCAGCCCCCCCTTCGCGGGGCACGCCAGCAAGCACATCCATGTGGGCTCGGCTTCGGCATCCTTGCCTCAGACATCCCCGCGAAGCATGGACACGGCGCAAGGAAGCTGCGGTATTCACGAGAGGATTTCCTTGACGGACTTGCCGCGGACGCGCGCCACCTGGCCCGGCGAGCGCGCCTGGTGCAGCGCCGTGATGGTGGCGCGCACCACGTTGATGGGGTTGCGCGAGCCGTAGGATTTGGCCAGCACGTTGCGCACTCCGCAGCACTCGAACACCGCGCGCATGGCGCCGCCGGCGATGATGCCGGTGCCCTCGGCGGCAGGCTGCATGTACACCCGGGTGGCGCCGTGGCGGCCGGTCATGGCGTAGTGCAGCGTTCCGCGGCGCAGTTTTACCGGCTTCATTTCGATGCGCGCCTGAGCCAGCGATTTTTGAATGGCCAGCGGCACTTCGCGCGCCTTGCTGTGGCCAAAGCCCACCGTTCCGGCGCCGTCGCCCACCACCGTGAGCGCGGTAAAACCGAACTGCCGTCCGCCCTTGACCACCTTGGCCACGCGGTTGATGTGCACCAGCTTCTCAAGCAGGTCTTCGCGGGTTTCGTTATCGTTCGCCATGCTGCGCCGCCGTTTCCTAAAACTTCAATCCCGCCTCGCGGGCCGCATCGGCCAGCGCCTTGATCCGCCCGTGAAAGCGGAACCCGGAGCGATCGAAGGCCACCGTATCGACACCGGCCTTGAGAGCCTGTTCGCCCAGGCGCTTGCCCACCGCCGCGGCGGCGGCGATATTGCCGGTGCGCTCGAGCTCGCCGCGCAGACGCAGCGTGGAAGAAGCGGCCAGCACCTTGCCGCCTTGCGGGGCGATAAGCTGCGCGTAGATGTGCCGCGCGGTGCGATGCACGCACAGCCTGGGGGCGCCCAGCCGGGCAATGCGGGCGCGGGTTTTGCGGGCGCGGCGGGCGCGGGCGGTTTGCTTGTCGATGGCCATGTTCAGCACCCTCCGCCTATTTCTTCTTGGCTTCCTTGAGGCGCAACTGCTCGCCGAAATAACGCACGCCCTTGCCCTTGTAGGGTTCCGGGGGCCGGATTGCGCGGATTTCCGCAGCGGTTTGCCCCACCCGCTGCCGGTTTACGGATTCGAGCACAATTTCGGTGGCCGAAGGCGTTTTCACCGACACTCCGTTGGCCACCTCGTATTCGACCGGGTGCGAAAAGCCGAGCTGCAAAGCCAGTTTGGCGCCCTGGGCCTCGGCGCGGTAGCCGGTGCCCACCAGTTGCAGGCGCCGCTGGAAGCCATCGGTAACGCCGGTAAACAGGTTGCGCACCAGGGCGCAGGTGGTCCCGGTCATGCTGCGCGCCAGCCGCGAGCCGGAGCGCGGCGCCACGCTTACGGCGCCGTCGTCCAGGCGCATTTCGATTTCGCCGTGCACAGCCAGGCTGTCCTCGCCTTTGGGACCCCTGGCGCTGAGCAGGCCGTTGGCGAGAGTGGCGGTTACGCCGTCAGGCACGGGAATGGGTCTTTTGGCCAGGCGGGACATGACGGCTATGATCCTCCAACGATGGGCCCGGCTAGCTAACGATGCAGAGCACTTCGCCGCCTTGCCCGGCTGCCCGGGACTGGCGGTCGCTCATTACGCCTGTAGAGGTGGAAATGATGGCCACGCCCAAACCGCCCATCACCCTGGGGAGTTCGTGGGCGCCGCGGTAGAGGCGCAGCCCGGGGCGGGAGGCGCGCTCCAGCCGGCGGATAACGGGTTCGCCTTGCGCATACTTGAGTTCGACGCTCAGGGTGCGCTCGGGGCCGGGTTCGCCGGAGGCCTCGTAGCCTTCGATGTAACCTTCGGACTCGAGCACTGCGGCGATCGACTCCTTGATCCTGGAGCCGGGCATGGACACGCGCGCCCGCCGCGCCTTCTGGCCGTTGCGGATCCGCGTAAGCATGTCCGCGATAGGATCCTGCATACTCATGCCATGATTACCATGAGGCTTTGCTCACGCCAGGGATGTTGCCGAACATGGTTTCTTCCCGCAGCTTGTTGCGGCTGATGCCGAACTTGTTGAAGTAGCCTCTGGGACGGCCGGTTATGGCGCAGCGGTTGCGCAGGCGCGCCGGGCTGGAGTCGCGCGGCAGGCGCTGCAAAGCCTCGATCGCCTCGGCCAGGGCATCGGGGCTGGCCGAGCGGTCCTTGATGATCCGTTTGAGTTCGGCGCGGCGCTGCTTGTAGCGCTCCACAGTGCGGATGCGCTTGCGCTCGCGTTCCACCATGCTCGTTTTGGCCATGCGGGCTACCTCTTGAAGGGGAACCGGAACTCGTCGAGCAATGCGCGGCCCTGCTCGTCGTCCACCGCCGTGGTGGTGATGGAAATATCCAGGCCGCGGATCACGTCGATGTTGTCGTAGTTGATTTCGGGAAAGATGATTTGCTCGGTTACGCCAAGGCTGTAGTTGCCGCGGCCGTCGAAAGAGCGCGGATTGAGGCCGCGGAAGTCGCGAATGCGCGGGATGGCCACGTTCACCAGGCGCTCCAGAAAGTCGTACATGCGGGCGCGGCGCAGCGTAACCTTGCAACCTACGGGAAAGCCCTCGCGCAGCTTGAAGGCGGCCACGGAACGGCGGGCTTTGGTGATTACGGCGCGCTGGCCGGCAATCAGGGTGAGATCCTCGGCGGCCTTCTTCACCACGCCGCGGTCGGATATGCCCTCGCCCACGCCCATGTTGAGGGTAATTTTGGACAGCCGCGGGGCCTGCATGGGATTGCTCAGGTTGAGCCGCTGCATGAGCCGCGGGACCATTTCGCTGCGGTAGGCTTGTTCGAGCGCGTTCATACGGTGTCGATAACCTCGCCGTCGCTCTTGAAGTAGCGCACGCGCTGCCCTCCCGCCAGCGTTTTGATGCCGATGCGCCCGCCCTTTTCGGTGCGCGGGTTGTACAGCGCCACGTTGGACGCGTGCAGCGGGCGCTCCTCTTCAACAATGCCGCCGGGATGGTTGCGCTGGGGGTCCGGCTTGCGGTGCTTGCGCACCAGGTTGACGTTCTCGATGAGCACCCGGTTTGGGCCCACCAGCTTGCGCACAACGCCGCGCTCGCCGCGGTGGGCGCCGGTGGTCACGATCACTTCGTCGCCCGACTTCAAGCGCTTCATGGGCTTACAGCACCTCCGGGGCCAGGGAAACGATCTTCATGAAGCGGGCGGAGCGCAACTCGCGGGTAACGGGGCCAAAGATGCGCGTGCCAACCGGCTCCAGGCGCGGATTGAGCAGCACCGCGGCGTTGCCGTCGAAGCGGATGAGCGAGCCGTCCGGGCGCCGCACGCCGCTGCGGGTGCGCACCACCACGGCGTGGTACATCTCGCCCTTGCGCACGCGGCCGCGCGGAACCGAGTCCTTGACCGTTACCCGGATTACGTCGCCGATGCGCGCGTAGCGGCGCCGCGAGCCGCCGAGCACCTTGATGCATTGCAACTTGCGCGCGCCGGAGTTGTCGGCCGCGCTCAGTACGGTTTGGGCTTGAATCATGGCCGCATACCCCCGCCGTCACTCGCTGCTCCCATCCGCCCGCCTCAGCACGCGGACCAGCCTCCAGGACTTGCGGCGCGAAACGGGGCGGCCCTCGGCAATGGCGATCAGGTCGCCCTCGCGCGAGGCGTTGTGCTCGTCGTGCACCAGCATGCGCGTGGTGCGCCGCACGTATTTGCCGTACATGGGGTGCTTGACGCGGCGCTCCACAGCTACCCTGCGGGTTTTGCTGGAACCGCCGGGCAGCACCCGGGCGATGCGTTCGGAAGCGCTCATGACGGCGCTGCCTCGCGCATCACGGTCTTGATCCGGGCGATGTCCCGGCGCAGTTGGCGATGGCGATGCACGCGCGCCTCCTGGCCGGTGGCCTGCCCAAGGCGCATTTGCAACTGCTCGCGCCGAAGCTCAAGAAGCCGCTGCTTGAGCCCCGCGGCATCCAGTTCCCTGAGTGCGGAAGCCTTCATTGCAGTTGCCTTTGCACAAAAACGGTATCGACCGGCAGCTTGGAGGAAGCCAGCCGGAAGGCCTCGCGGGCCAGAGGCTCGGGCACGCCCTCAATTTCGTAGAGCATGCTGCCCGGCTGAACCAGCGCAACCCAGTACTCGACGTTGCCCTTGCCCTTGCCCTGGCGCACTTCCAGCGGCTTTTGGGTAATTGGCTTGTCCGGAAAGATGCGAATCCACACCTTGCCGCCGCGGCGCACGTGGCGGGTAAGCGCCCGGCGGGCGGCCTCGATTTGGCGCGCCGTGATTCGCCCGCGGGTAGTGGCCTTGAGGCCATACTCGCCGAAGGCCACAAAATTGCCTCGCTGGGCCAGGCCGCGATTGCGGCCCTTGTGCATCTTGCGATACCTGGTGCGCTTGGGCTGCATCATGACGGCGTTGCCTGGGGCGGGTTCGCCG